>DVOH01000029.1 GCA_018713745.1 Candidatus Stercoripulliclostridium merdipullorum
GCGAAAACTACTATATGACCTTCGGGCACAGCTCGTCCATATCGGACATGGCTTTGGAAAGCGGGAACATGCAGACTGGTTACACCGTGCGGACGGAGAATGGCTGGACGTATTACACCTATACCATGTCCGCCGAGCGTTTGCAGAGCAGCCTTTCCTTTTCGGCATACATCAATGCAATGAGCAGAGATGTCAGCTTTACTATTACGCTGAACCTCGCAAACGGTACGCGCACAGGCGATTACGTTGATGTCGGCGAACGCCCCGCGGAGTATGTTCCCGTAATCCTGACGACGGCGGGTAATCAATACGAGACGTCGTGCGGCTCGGTATTTCCCATTCCTTCCGCAACGGCAACGCTCGGCAATGAAAATCTTGACGTGAGTATTTCGGCGTATTATGTGCAAAGCGGCGAGCAGACGGAAGTGTCTGTCACGAACAATTCCATTACGTTGGAAAACGTAGGAGAGTACCATGTCGTGTACCGTGCGGAGAGCAGTACATACCTCACAAATCTCGGTAATCCGACCTATACGGAATACGACGTGGCGATAACCTCTGTTGCGGGTGGCAGCACGCTTGCAAAGTTCGAGGACACAAACGGCGTACTTGCGGAGGGAACGTCGTTGCTTGCAAGCCGCATCACGGCGGGGAGCAGCATTTTTGCGACGGCGGCAGACAAGATGGCGAGCATAGCGGACAACTTTGAGGTGTTCGGCATCTCGCTCGTGCAGTCGGACGGCACGGCGGCGACGCCGAGCGGAAATATCACGCTGTATTTGCAGGCGGATATGACCTATGACCGCAACGAAGTCGTTGTCTATCACATGGCGGAGGACGGCACGCTTACAGAAATCGCCGCCGACGGTTACGGGCGGTATGTGCGGTTCGATACGGACAAGACGGGAACGTTCATCGTCTGCATTCCCGGCGTGGCATTCGTCATGCCGATGTGGGGGTATGCCGTGATCCTCGTCGCGTGCGTACTTGTCGTCGCGGCGACTGTAACGGTTACGGTCATACTTGTCCGCAGAAAGAAGAAAGCAAGGAAACAGGCAGAAACATAAAACACGAAAGGAGGGGAAAAATGAATACGACAAAAGAAGGGCTCTGCAAACAATTGTCATCAGGAGTACTTGTATAGTTGTAATACCACCCAATTAATACGCAACGAAAGGAGTATTATTGCACCCATTTGGCACCGTGGCGTGTGTTTGGCATAGACAAGTGCGGCTTTTATGCATTGTGGTGCGGCTGTCGCCGCACCACAAACCTTCGCGCTTCGCGCTCGGGCGCCGCAGCCAAGCACACGCCTAATTGCCAAAGTCGCAAAATCCTTTCGGGTTTGAAAGTAAAAACAATAGCGTTTACAACCCGGTCAAGCCGTTGATTTTTGCGGTGAAAAAAGGTATAATTATCTTGATAAATCGGCACCAAAAGGAGCAACGATATGGATATTCGAGAAGTAAAAGAAAATAAAAAGCGATATATCTCGTTGTTACTGTTGGCGGATGAGCAAGAGAATATGATCGACCGCTATCTTGATAGAGGTAGTATGTATGTACTTATAGACGGTAATGTTAAGGCTGAATGCGTTGTTACCGACGAAGGTAACGGAATAGTTGAAATTAAAAATATTGCGGTAATGCCAAAAGAACAAAAAAAGGGATACGGCAGAGCGCTGATCGAATTTCTTGTTCGTAAATACAAGGGGCGCAATTCCGTTTTACAGGTTGGAACGGGCGACAGTCCTCTGACAATACCGTTTTACGAAAAATGCGGCTTTGTCCGCTCTCATCGAATTGCAAATTTCTTTACCGACAATTACGACTGCCCAATTTATGAGTGCGGTGTTCAGTTAATAGATATGGTTTATTTGCAAAGGCACTTATAAATTCAAGTTTGAACATTGCTTTTTCTATCGTCGATTAAAGGGTGTGTTCGGCATAAAAAAAGGGAGCGTTGAAACTCCCTTTACGTTAAAGATTAAGTTATCTGTTTGACGTATAAAATTTGCCGCCCACTTCGATTTTTCCGTTCGTAACGTTCGGTTTATTCAATGCACAGGCACGAAGCATTATTTTGTCGGGCAAAGGTTCGGTTTGCCTTTCGATATTTCCGTCCGTAAAGTTATCTTCTTTGCCAACGGCGATAATATCGAAACCTTTTTCGACGAGGAAAGCCGAGAACTGCCAAAGTTTCTCGAACATACCGTAAGAGTCCATAATAACGGAAATATTCTTTTCGGGGTGATAAGCGGTAATGCGGTAGTAGTTTGCCATAGTTTTAATTTCCTTTGCGGATAAGCCGCTAATTGTTTTATCTTTCTGTTTGCGTAAGGCAGCCACTTTTTATGGACGAAGTTTATAACTTCTTCTGTGGGCTTCGAATCGTGGTCGCCGTAACACTGTAAAATGCGTTTTTGTGCCGGCGAATACTCAATCGTAACGAACGGAACGTCGGGTTGCTCTTTGGTGCGGATAAAGAATATAAGCGATTCTTCTCTCGCAAATTTTTGATCGTAACCCATACGTCCTACGCAATGGTGAAGCAGTTCGCCTTCGTGAATGA
This sequence comes from Candidatus Stercoripulliclostridium merdipullorum, assembly GCA_018713745.1. GTDB lineage: Bacteria > Bacillota > Clostridia > Christensenellales > DTU072 > Stercoripulliclostridium > Stercoripulliclostridium merdipullorum. The sequence goes on from DVOH01000029.1 coordinate 2,572, forward strand.
GATCCGACGGCTTTTGTGCGATAATCGCTATATAGACCGACTTTTTATCGTATTCAAGCCCTAAATACTTGCTTGCTACGGCGGCAAATCTGTCGTAAAGGGCTTTACGTTCCTGCTCGTCTTTCAATGCTTTTGCGGTGTTGTATTCGTCTATACGAATATCGTGCCAACGTTTGAAATCGTGGGGAAAGCGGTTCTTGTTTTCCGTCATATCCAAGCCGAGATAATTGCAGGCGCGCAAGTAATCCCGATACGAATACGGGTTCGTGTTCTGACTGCGGATATACAAAACAAACTTTTCAAGGTCGTTTTTGAAGAATGTTCGTAGCTCTTTGAGTTCGGCTTCTTTGGATAACTGCATACGGTATTTTTTATACGCTTGCAAGTCGGCAACCGTATGTTGTTTTTGGCATAGAAAAAGCCGAGCGATTGTTTTCGCCCGGCTGTTGTCGTAAGTATTCATAATTCTATTCTGATACCGAAATAATCGTCAGAAAAGAATAATACGAACCCCGAATTTGTCTCGGTGTTCGTATTATTTCCTTTTGGCGGAGGCGGAGGGATTCGCTCCGCTTGCCCGCCGCTTTTCTACCTCGCACGACTACGCCTTGGGATTCTCGTCCCGTCAAAATCTATAACGGAAACTTGCGAAACGGTAAAGTGCCGTAACGATGTATTTTGCGCCCGAGAAAGAGAGATTTTGTCCGAGTTCCGAGGGTAGGAGCGTGAATTGCATGGTTGCATTGAGCGACGCTCCCGACGGAAATCGGGCAAAAGATCCTTTCGCAGGGTGGTAACGGTGGCGACCGCCAAGCGGGCGCAACCAACCGGATCCTTTCGTAGGGTGGTAACGGTTGGCGACCGTAAGCGGGCGCAACCAACCGGCTACGCTATCACGCCTGGGTCGGCAAACAGCATACTATGCTGTTTGCCGACCCGTTCAAATCCCACTAGCACAATAAAAAAACACGGAAAATCCGTGCCTTTTTATTGTGGCGGAGAGAGTGGGATTTGAACCCACGGTACGGTTTTGCCGTACACACGATTTCCAATCGTGCTCCTTCGACCCCTCGGACATCTCTCCGCATGTGCGAGCGGACCCCTCTCGGGGTGCTTTTTGATTATAGATGATTTTTTCGGTTTTGGCAATCGTTTTGCTTCATCTCGTTGAATTCTTCCGCCGGGCGGCGTTTTTCAGTTCAGCTTGCCGCTCAACGCATCCAAATCCTTTTTGGTCCCGCCCACGATCAGCTTGCTTCCTCTTTCGAGTTTCGTCGTTCCCGAAGGATTGGCGTCGACCTCCCCTTTCCCGTTGATCGCAATCAGCACGTTGACCCGGTAGCGGTTGCGGATATCCAGTTCCGAAAGCATTTTGCCTTCCCAGCCTTCGGCTACGCCGATCTCGGCAATTCCGTATCCCCCTGCCAACTCGATCAGATCGTTGATTTTGGGATGCGTCAGCAGACGCGCCGTTTTGCGGGCGGTATCCGCTTCGGGAATCACGACATAATCCACCCCGATTTTCTCGAGTACTTTGGCGTGCTTTTCGTTCTGCGCTTTGGCAGCGATATAATTGACGCCCATTTCCTTGCAATTCAGCGCAGTGATGATCGACGCCTGGATATTGTCGCCGATCGCGATGACAACCCCGTCGAACTCCGCGATCCCCAGGGTACGGAGATTGTTTTCTTCTGCGACGTTGGTCGTAGCGGTATGCGTTGCGAATTCGGCAACGGCGTTGGTTTTTTCTTCGCTTTCGTCGACGGCAAGCACTTCGCATCCGCACTCCGAAAGGGACTTGGTCAGTTCTGTCCCGAAGCGACCGAGCCCCAGGACTGCAACCTGCTGCATATTGAATTTGGGCAATTTGTTGATCATATCTGCCTCCTATAGCGTAATCCCTGCCTCGGGATATTTGACTTTGGGCTGAATTTTGTCGGTGGCGACAAACGCCATGAAGAATCCGAAGGATCCGATCCTTCCGATATACATATTGATTGTCAGAATCAATTTGGACACGGTATCGAGATGGGGCGTAATTCCGCGCGACAGTCCGACGGTGGCGTACGCCGAGACCTGTTCGAAAATGATCTGCCCCGTCGAAAAGCGGGAAGCGCAAGCAAGTTCGAGCCCCATAATACTGACGACGGCGACGGTCAGCGCAAGAACGATGACGGTTGCGGCTTTGGCGAGGGTTTCTCTGCCGACGCTGTGCATATCGATGATAACTTCCGATTTTTTGCGCAGGGTAGCGACGACGTTTGCCAAAAGGACAAAGACGGTCGTCGTTTTAATGCCGCCGCCCGTGCTTCCGGGACAAGCTCCGATAAACATCAGAACGATGGTCAGTGTTTGCGAAAATCCCGTCAGATTGTTCTGATTGAGGGAAGCAAACCCTGCGGTACGGGCGGTCACGGACTGAAAGAAGGCGTTGAGAAGTTTATCGCCGAAATTCATATTGCCGAGGGTCAGCGGGTTGTTGTATTCGGCGACAAGAAACCCTGCCGTCCCGATCACGATCAACGCAGCCGTCAAGGGCAACACGACTTTGGTATGGAGCTTAAGTTTACGCCAACGACGAACGCGCACGAGATCGGACACGACCATAAAGCCGATGCCGCCGACGATAATCAGCAAAGCCAGAACAATCAGGATGAAGGGGTCGGAAGCAAAGGCTTCGAAGGAAGTCCCTTCGGGCGAAACGATGTCGAATCCCGAGTTGCAAAACGCCATGACGCTGTGAAAGATCCCCATCCAAACGGCGGTACCGAAGTCGTAATAACGCGAGAACGCGATCGTTAGCAGAATCGCGCCGATTCCTTCGGCGATAAATGTCAGTTTGACGACGTCGAGGGTCAACCGTTTGAGCCCCGAAAGTCCCTGCTGCGAGAGATCTTCGCGCATACTGAGCCGTTTTTTCAGCGAAATCTTATGTCGGATAAAAATATAAACGGTTGAAGTCACGGTCATAAAGCCGATACCGCCGATCTGCGACAAAAGCATTACGACGATCTGACCGTACACGGTAAAATCGGTGACGAGATTTTCGACGCTGAGTCCCGTAACGCAGGTGGCACTGGTTGCCGTGAACAAAGCGTTAACAAAGGAGAGCGATCCCGGGTAGCGCGTGGCAAACGGCATCAGCAGAAGCACCGTTCCGCCGAGGATGATGGCGAGGAAGCCGAACATCACCAGGCGGATGGGAGTGGAAAAATGTTGTCTTACCTTTTTGAAAAAGGTTTTCAATCGTTCCATATTACAAAACAATGATACGCTCAATTGCGGAAAAAGTCAACCGAACGGAATCAGTTGGCGGAATCCGGCGCTGACTGCTCGTCGCTTTCGGGGATTTCTTCGGCGTCGTAGCGGTCGTCGATATCGCCCAGCAACTCTTCGAGAATATCTTCCATCGTAATCAGCCCGAGGAGATCGCCCGCCCCGTTGCGAACGATCGCCATGTGAATTTTGGAGCGCTGCAGCTGTTTGAACAAGATGGAAATTTTGACGGTATTCCGCGTATAGAACGGTTTTTTAAGAATCGCTTCGATATCGTTTTTGCCGGCAAGGAGCATTTCGTAAAAATCCGCCCGATACAAAATCCCTTTGACGCGATCCCCCGCAACGCTCATATAGGGCACGCGGGAAAAATTGGTGGACTCGAACAAAGCCTTAATCTCGTCGCAGGTCATTTCGTCATCGACCGAAGCGAAGCGATCGAGGGGCGTCATAACCTTTTCAACGAGAATTTCGTCATAGCGGATGGTATTTTGAATAATCTCGTGTTCGATCTCATTGAGAACGCCCTCGTCTTTGATCTCGGTGACCATCAGCTGGAACTCTTCTTCGGTCAGCGTCGGCTGGGTGCGGTTGAGTTTGAAGACGCGCACCAAAAACTTTTTCCAGACATTAAACACGAAATTCAGCGGCCAGAACAGAAGGGTAAAGAAATACAACGGGCGCGCCGAAAGCATCGCAAACCGTTCGGGACGCTCTTTTGCAAGACTTTTGGGAGAAATTTCGCCGAAAATCAAAACCAAAATCGTCATAACGACCGTAGAAAGCGTTACGCCGAGATTCCCGAAATAGTGCGTAAACACGATGGTCGCGAGGGAAGCCGCGGCAATATTGACGATATTGTTGCCGATCAGAAGGGTAGAAAGAATATTATTGTAGTTTTCACTGAGTTTCAGCACAAGCCTTGCCGAAGATTTTTTCTCCGCCAATTTTTTCATTCTGACCTGATTGAAACCGGTAAAAGCCGTTTCGGACGCCGAAAAATACGCCGAAAAAAGTAATAAAACTGCCAGTGCGATAATTAAACCTATCGCAGAGCCGTCGTCCATAAAACCTCCGTAATTATAATATGTAAAAAAGGAAACGTTTAGTAATGTTATCAGCAAGAAAAGCCGCGTTGATACGCGATCGGATAAAAATAAAAAATGTCGGTTTACATCGGCATTTACTCCTGATCCTGTTGCTGTGCGATATAGTTTAGCACAAGAGCGAAAATTTGTCAAGCGAGACTTCGGTGCCGCAAAATGTCAAAAAAGCATAGCCAACCGAACGCCCTTATGGTATAATGTCCGAAGGAGGTTTTTTTATGTCAAAGATCTTTCATACGTTACCTTTAACGCGCCTTGCCGGCACGCTTGCCGCCGCCGTCGGCGCCGAAGCCCCTACCGTAAGCGATCCTTCGCTTGTCCCCGAGATCCTCGATCTGATCCGCACCAAGACCGGATCGGACACGGTGGACCGGATGCTTTTGTACAATCCCGATGCCGTCGGCACTTGGTTCTATCGCAAATACAGCGATATGTTTTCCGCCGTTAAGGCGCATACCGACATCGAGGTGGACTATCTGACGGCGTATCCCCCCAAAACGCCCGTTTGCTTTGCGACTATGTATACGGGTGCCGCGCCTGCGGTACACGGGATCCGAAAGTACGAAAAACCGGTACTTACCGTCGACACTCTGTTTGACAGTCTGCCGCGCTCGGGAAAGCGCGTTGCCATGGTCGCCGTCGCCAACCAGAGCATCCCGCGCATTTTTGCAAAGCGCGACATCGACTATTATCTGATGCCCTACGACGGCGAAGTCGTCGAAAAAGCACTCGAGCTGATCGCCGAAGACCGCTATGACGTGATCGAAGTCTACAATCAGGAATATGACGACGTCATGCACCTGACGCATCCCCAATCCCGACGGGCATTCCGCGCGATCGAACATTACAACGAAAGCTTTGACCGTCTTTGCAAAGCCGTCGACAAGCATTGGTCCGCGCACGATACGCTGATCGCCTATGCGACCGACCACGGCACGCACCGCGCGTTTTTCGGACTCGGGATGCACGGAAGCAACATTCCAAAGGACATGAACATCACGCATTTTTACGGAGTCAAGCCCAAACGGATCGACTGATATGAAAATTGCCATTATCGGATGCGGCAAAATCGGACTTGCGCTGATCGAACAGCTGAGTCGGGAAGAACATGACCTGATTGCCGTCGACAGCGATGCCGCGCTGGTGGAAGAAATCGTCAACGACTACGACGTACAGGGCGTTGCCGGCAACGGCGCAAGTTTCGAAGTGCTGAAAGAAGCGCATGTCCAAAGCGCAGATCTGGTCATCGCGACGACCGAACAGGACGAAGTCAACATTCTCGCCTGCATGGTCGCAAAAAAACTGGGGTCTGCCGACACGATTGCCCGGGTACGCAATCCCGAGTATTTTACGTTGTTTATGGGCAAAGAATTGGGACTGAACATGATGGTCAATCCCGAATACCGTGCCGCGCAGGAAATCTCCAGCATTCTCCGCATCCCGATGGCAATCAAAAACGAGCCGTTTGCCAACGGCCGCGCCGAAATGCTCGAACTCAAGCTCGGCAAGGACAATCCCCTGATCGGCAAACAACTGTCCGAACTGGGCGGAACACACAAAGCCAAAATCCTGGTTTGCGCCGTCAAACGCGGCGAAGAGGTATTGATCCCCAAAGGCAACTTTATGTTGCAGGAAGGCGACACCGTCACCGTCATTACCGAGCCGAAAGACAGTATCCGCTTTTTCAAAAAAATCGGTCTGACCCAAGCCCCCGTCCGCTCCCTGATGATTTTGGGCGGCGGCAAAACGACCTACTATCTTGCAAGAGAATTACAAAAACTGAGTATCCGCATTAAGATTCTCGAAAGCGACGCGCGCGTAGCGGAGCGCCTTGCCGAAATGCTTCCCCACGTCGAAGTCGTACACGCAGACGGCACCAGTCAGGACGTCTTGCTGGAAGAAGGGCTGCTTTCGGTTGACGCGCTGGTCACCCTGACCGACCGCGACGAAGCCAACGTCATTGTATCGATGTACGCCAACAGCGTAAAAGTCCCAAAAGTGATTACCTCAATCGGCAATTTGAGTTACCGAAAGATGCTGAAACAGGCGGGGCTCGAATGTATCGTATCGCCCAAGCTGCTGACGGCGGATCAGATCACGACGTATGTACGCGGCAAACAAAACAGCCTCGAAACCAGCGTGCTGACCCTCTATCGAATTGTCGACGACCGCGCCGAAGCCATCGAGCTGCTTGCAACGCCTGACTTCCGCGCCTTATCGACGCCCATCCGAAACATTCCCTTTGCAAGCGATCTGCTGATTGCGGGCATCATCCGAGACGACGTTTTGATCATTCCGGGCGGTGACGATACCATCGAGCCGGACGATCACGTCATCGTCGTGACAACGCGCCCGCTGACGGACGAACTCAACGATTTGTTACTCTCATGATACGTCTTAGACCGATTGTCTATCTGCTCAGCTTCATCGCCGTCATCGAAGCGGGGTTTATGGCGATTCCGTGGATCGTCGGGATTGCGCTCGGCGACGATACCGTCCTCGCATTCGGCGTTACGATCGCAGCCCTGCTTGCAATCGGGATTCCCTTTATCGTCAAAAAACCCGTCGATCCCCACTTAAGCCCCAAAGGCGGTTTTTTGATAGCCGCGCTCAGTTGGGTGGTTCTGTCGGTATTCGGTGCCTTGCCGTTTGTCATCAGCGGCTATATCCCCGACTTTATCGACGCTTTGTTCGAAACCGTATCGGGATTCACCACCACAGGGGCGTCGATTGTAAACAATGTCGAAGCCCTGCCCAAAAGCCTTTTGCTTTGGCGCAGTCTGACCCACTGGATCGGCGGTATGGGCATTCTGGTATTCATCATCGCCATTCTCCCCCGCTTTGACAATCGCATCATTCACGTCTTCCGCGCCGAGTCGCCCGGTCCTCAGGTCGGAAAACTCGTATCGAAACTCCGTTTTACCGCGCGCATTCTGTACGGAATTTATATTGTAATGACGGTCATCGAAATCGCCTTGCTGTCAGTCGAGATGTCCTTCTTCGATGCGGTTATCCACTCCTTCGGGACCGCCGGAACCGGAGGTTTCAGCAGCCGAAACGCAAGTGTCGCCGCCTTCGACAGCGCTTACGTCGACGGCGTAATCACCGTCTTTATGTTTTTGTTCGGCATCAATTTCAATATTTTTTACTTTGTGCTGATCGGCAACTTTTCGTCGGTTTTCCGCAACGAAGAATTGCGCACTTACTTCTTTGTCGTCCTATTCGCCATCTTCAGCGTTGCAACCGTCAATACCCTCGACAACGTTTACGAAACCTTCGGGGAAAGCATGCGCTACTCCTCCTTCCAAGTCGTTTCGGTCATGTCGACGACGGGATTCATCACCGCCGACTACACCCTGTGGCCGACGTACAGTCAGGCGGTTTTGTTTATCCTGATGTTTCTGGGCGGTTGCGCGGGCAGTACGGCAGGCGGCTTGAAGATATCGCGTATCGTAATCTTATTCAAAACTTCGATCCAAGGCATCAAAAAGTCGGTTTCGCCGCGTTTGGTCTTACCGCTGAAAATTGACGGGAAGCGTCTGGATCCCGCGGTAGCATCGGGCGTAACCAGTTATTTTTCGATTTATATGCTGATACTCGGGCTGTCCTTTTTCCTCGTCGCGCTATCCAACTCCCACCTCGGACACAACGATACGTTGCTGACCTCCTTAAGCTCGGTCGTAACCTGCATCAACAACGTCGGACCCGGTTGGGACGCCGTCGGTCCCGTCTCCAACTTCAGCGGATTATCCGGATTCAGCAAACTCGTCCTTTCCTTCGATATGCTGGCAGGACGGCTCGAACTTCTCCCCCTCTTAATCCTGTTCTACCCCAAGTCTTGGAAAAACGCCTAACCCTCACCTAATATCGAAACAAGTCTCCGTACGGAGACTTTTTTGTTGTTCGATACTCGGCTCATGTATCAGGCGCCGATCAAGGCTTCGACGACAAGCGCACTGTGATCGGAGGGATAAATGCCGTCAAACCGATCGATCACCCGATAGGACTGTACTGTAACGGCTCCGCTCAAAAAGACAAAGTCGATCACTTCACTCTTTTTGCCGTATCCTTGATACGTCGGGGCATCCGACGATTGCAATGCGACCTCTTTGGCGTCGCGGAAATACTTGGTCAGCCCTTGATAAACCTCACCGCCTTCGGGAACATTGAAATCCCCGGTCAAAAGGGCGGGATACTCCGAGGCTGCAATCAGGTCGGCAATCAACTTGCCGCTCTGCTGTTGGGCAACCTTACCGATATGATCGAAATGCGTATTGTAATGGGCAAAGACAACGCCCGTAGTCTTGTCTTGCAATACAACGTGCGTAACGACACGATTGCACGAGGCATCCCATCCGATCGACGGGCGCTCGGGCGTCTCCGACAGCCATGCGGTGCCGTACTCCAACAAACGGAAGCGGTCGGTGCGGAAAAAGATGGCACTGCGCTCGCCCAGTCCGATTCCGTCACGCGCTTCCCCTACCATGGTATACCGATCCCGGAAGCGATCGACAAATGCCGAAACCTGGAACATTGTCAGCTCCTGCACGCCGAAGATATCGGGATTGACCGCTTCGATCAGTCCGAATACCGACTCTTTGCGATTGCTCCAACGATCGACTGCATCGGTAACGGGAACAAAACAGCGAATGTTGTAAGACATAACCGTAACGGGGGTCACACCGCCCGCCGACTCTGCCGGCTGCTCGCAAGCGGGTCTTGCGGCAGCGTTTTGCTCGGACACATAAATCGCGCCGAAGTAAACGACAATCCCTGCCAAAACGATGATCGGAACCAAAATCCAAGCTACGATGCGGAATGCTTTTTTCACGGTTTTTCCTCCTCTTGTACTATCTATCATACCCGCCATGACGTTTTTTGTCAAGACTTCAAATATTTTGTATCTATAGCTACAAATATGGAGATAAATAAATATCCACCCGCCAAGCGGGTGGTTTTTCATTTTCGGGTATAACCCTAATCTTTACTGGCGGGGCACAAGTGCCCTTATATTGACCTGCCAGTCATGCATTTGTTACCTACTTACCCGTAAACGGGTCCCGTGGGTCAAATATACTTAATTGGTCTGCTTCCTTATCTATCTTTAGCTGATTGGCTATGTACTCCTTTATCGCTTGTCCGTTTTTACCCACGGTATCTACGTAATATCCCTTACACCAAAATTCGCGGTTGCGGTACGCAAATTTCATGTTCCCCCATTTCTGGAATATCATCAAACTACTTTTCCCTTTCAAATACCCCATGAATCCCGCAACGCTCATTTTGGGCGGGATGCTTACATACATGTGTATATGTCCGGACATACTTCTCCTTCTATGATCTCTGCCCCTTTCCATTGGCACAATTTCCTTAGTATTTCTCGTATCTCTAATCTTTTCTCTTCAAAAAATACTTTTCGTCTGTATTTAGGGGCGAACACTATGTGATATTTGCAATTCCATTTTGTATGTGCTAAACTGTTTACGATGTTATCTTGCTCTTGCAT
>DVOH01000030.1 GCA_018713745.1 Candidatus Stercoripulliclostridium merdipullorum
AGGTCGTAGACCTGATCGCTCACATCGCAAAAGCGTAATCCCCTGTCAACCGACACAAACGACCCGCCCCGATGGGCGGGTTTTTGTTTGCGTTCCGCTTCCGGTTCGTTTTGTCCTGTCGTCGAAGGAACAAAAAACTCCCGGACGAGCCGGGAGTTTTCAGAAAATCCGATAGCGATCGATCAGGCTTCGGTCTGCCCGCCGATTTCGTATACGACGGCTTCGTAGGGACGAAGGAATACGGCGTCGCCCATGGTTTCGGCGGCTTTGGGATAGTTGGCAAGCACAAGTTTTGCGCCTTTGGCACCGATGGTATCGACGTTGAGCGGAACGTTTTTCTCTTTGAAATTGCAGATGACGATGTAGCGCTTTCCGCGGTACGCACGCTCGTAACAATAGACGTTTTTGTTGTTATGGAAGTACTCTTTGTATGTACCGTGGATAATAACGTCGTTATGCAGACGGAAGGCGATCAGTTGCTTATAGAAGTTGAGGACGGAATTGGGATTTTTGAGATCGGATTCGACGTTGACGTCGGAGTGGTTGGGGTTGATCTTCATCCAGGGTTTGCCCGTCGTAAAACCCGCGCCCTGCTTCCCGTTCCATTGCATCGGCGTTCTGGCATGATCGCGTGCGCGCTTTGCCATTGCCCAACGCGCAATCGGCATGAGCGGCGGAAAAATCTTGCGCACCATTTCAAACACGCGGGTCGCCATAATGTCGACGTACTCTTTCTCTTCCAACGCAATGTTGGTCATACCGATTTCCTGCCCTTGATAAACATACGGCGTACCCTTAAGCATATGGAGAGAAACGGCAAGCATCTTGGCAAGCTCTTTGCGATGGTATCCGTTCCCGTTGCCGTAGCGCGAAACCGATCGGGGCTGATCGTGGTTTTCGTAATACAACGTGTTCCAGCAGGTATCGGGCAGGCTCTGGAAAGCGGATTGCACGGCTTTGAACTTTTTCAGATTGAATTTGACGGGCCAGAAGTCCCATTTGAAATCGACCTGCATCAGCTCGAACGTAATCGCGCTGTCCAGTTCGTTGCGATCTTCCGACACCAGGCTCTCGGCGTTGTCGACGGTGCAACCGATCGCTTCGCCGACGATCATCGTATCGTACTTGCTCCACGACTCACGGTTGACTTGATTGAGATACTCGTGAATATGCGGCCCGAGAATAAAGTGCTCGTCGCCGCAAAGGAAGGGATTGAACTTGCCGTTCGGGAGCCCTTCGGCTTTGGAAATATAAGTAATAACGTCGCAACGGAATCCGTCGACGCCGAGTTCGAACCAGAAGTTGCAGATGTCGATGACTTCCTGCCGAACTTTGGGATTGTCCCAGTTGAGATCGGGTTGCTTTTTGCTGAACAAATGGAGATACCACTCCCCTGTCGCTTCGTCATACTCCCATGCCGAACCCTGGAAGCGCGACGTCCAGTTGTTGGGGGGCTTTTTGCCGTCCTTTCCTCTCCCCTTTCGCCAGATATAGTAGTCGCGGTAAGGATTGTCTTTGGATTTACGGCTTTCCTGAAACCAAGCATGCTCGTCCGAAGTATGGTTGACGACAAGATCCATCACAAGGCGGATGCCGCGCTTGTGCATTTCGTCGATCATCTCCTTCCAATCCTCCATCGTGCCGAACTCGGGCATGATGTTGCGATAATCCGAAATGTCATAGCCGTTGTCGTCGTTGGGCGACGCGTATACGGGTGACAGCCATACGGCGTTGATCCCGAGATCTTTCAGATAATCGAGCTTCGAGATAATTCCGCGGATATCGCCGATCCCGTCCCCGTTGCTGTCACAAAAGCTTCTGGGATAGATCTGATAAAAAACTGCGTCTTTGTACCATCTTGATTTCATATTGCCTCCGTTTGGTAGCTACAGCTACAATATTATTGATTTGTTAAGGACTCGCTGTCCGATTGTTCGGTTTCGGCAAGTTGCTGCTTTTGTTTTTCTTCCTCGATCCGCTTGTCAAGTTCGGCTACAAACAGATCCTCGTCCGCAGGGATCTGAATTTCGCGATTCAACCAACCTGCCAGGTGGATGGCGTTGGAAAGCTGCAGTCCTTTGATCCCTTCGATTCCGGGAGCGTACAGCTTTTCGCCAAACAGAATATGGTTGGTGAAATTGCGGATAATTTCGACGTGTTGCCCGCCCATCAGCATATTGAACTTTTCGTGCGGGTGCAAGACGCGCAAAATTTTGCGCGAAGGAATTTTGGGCATGAATTTTTTGTTTTTTTGACTGAATTCGGCTTCGCCGCACATCAGTTCCTGAAACACGAGTTTGTCGTTTTCGATGACGATTTTGCCGCGGTCTCCGTCGATCTCCAGCCGGTTGGTCCCCGGGCTGTCGTGCGTCGACGTGATGAATACCCCTGTCTGATTGCCGTCGTAACGGAACATGGCGGTTACGTCGTTTTCGACCGAAATATCACGATTGACGCCGTTTTGAACGATTGCGCGCACCGAGCGCGGCATTCCGCCCAGCCATTGGAACAAATCGAGCTGGTGGGGGCATTGATTGATCAGTGCGCCGCCGCCTTCGCCCGCCCAGGTGCCGCGCCAGCCGCCTTGATTGTAGTATGCCTGCGGACGATACCAGTCCGTGATGATCCAGTTGATCCGCTTCAACGCGCCGAGGCGCCCCGTTTCGATGATTTCTTTGGCGTAACGATACAGCTTGTTGGTGCGCTGATTGTACATAATGGCAAATCCGACGTCGGGATGTTCTTCGGCAACTTCGTTGAGTTCGCGCACCGAAGCGGCAAATACCCCTGCCGGCTTTTCGATCAGAACGTGTACGCCGTGATGCATCGCTTCGATGGCAATGATGGGATGCAGATAGTGCGGCGTCGCAACGATAATCGCGTCCACGACTCCGCTTGCAATCAACTGAACGTAATCTTCAAAAATCTTGACGCCGTCAAGTTTGGATTCCGCCCAAAGGCGCCGTTCGGGATCGATGTCGCAAACGGCGGTCAGCGTCGCGTTTTTGATCGCTTTCATTTTGAATTTTACGGCATGGATCGAACCCATTTTTCCGATTCCGATGATGCCGAACCGTACGATTTTTTTCATAATTCCTAAAATCCTCTCTCATTTTCTGCGCGTTTGAGATAATCCCGGAGCGCTGCGTATTGCAGATCGAACACATCCTTGACCGTTATCGAACGGAACGGGGAGTATCCGAGTTTGCGGTCGGTACGACGAAACGCGCCGAACCACTCCTTGCGGAAAAACGCTGCAAACGGGACAAAATACAAAAGTTTTCTGTACTTTGCGTATTTAGCCGTGTGCGGCTCCAACGTAGCAAATCCCTCAAAATTACGCGCGGCAAGGTCGTCAAACAGCCGTTCGTAGTAGCCGTCGCCCGTCCCGAGCGGAACTTCGACGCCGGTTAAGCGGTCGCAGTCCTTGACGTGATAATATACGACGTAATCCTTAACCATCTCGTAGGCTTCCCAGGCGTCGACGCCGCACTGGATATAGTTGGACGCGTCGTAAATCAAAGCAAAATTGCGATCTCCGAGCGTCTTGTACAAATCGAGACAACGCTCGGGGGTATCGCCGTAAATCTTTTTTTCGTTCTCGTGCAGAAGCATAACGCCGCTGTCCTTTGCGACGTCCAGAAACCCGCGCATTTTCCGCATAACGACGTCGCGGTAAACTGCGGGGTTTTCGCCTTCCGGCATAAAAAAGCTGAAAATACGGATATATCTGCAATCCATCGAACGGGCGATGGCAATCAATTCGGCAAGCTGATCGAGCTGTTTGCGATAAGAAACGTCGTCGTCGACCGCTATTTTGCCGATGGGGGATCCGATCGAGCTGAACCGGATTCCGTTTTTGAGCAGACGCGGTTTGACCGTTTTTTCAAATTGATCCGCGGTATAATCGGCAATGTTCTTGCCGTCAATCACACGGGGACAAAGGTAGCGCTCTCCGTACCCTTTGATTGCTTCTATTTGGCGATCCAAAGACGAGCTGATCTCGTCGTAAAATCCGGATATCGTAATTTTCATGGTTGACTCCTCAACCACGTTCCGAACCGCGATTCGCTTTGTCGGGCATACACCCGGAACCTATCCGTCGGAAAGCAGAAAAACGACAGTTTCTGCCTTATTTTATCAAATATCGCACGTCGGTCGGCAATACGGAACGGTTGAAACCTCCTTCCCCGCCTGCTACCGACGAAAATGTCGGAACGTATTTATATATAAATTATACACAACCGAAAGTTATAATACAATAGATTTTCAAAAAAATTTAGTTAAGAATGCTTAAAACTCGTTGATTTGTTCCCCAAAACTGTAATATGCGGATGCCCTGAACGATAGAATAGGGATATGAACGCGGTATTCGGCATCATTCTGATCGCGGCAACGGCAGTCCTTGCGTTTGCCGCTCCCGAGCGCATTCTTCCGGTTGCAATGGAAGGCGTCGGCGACAGCGTAACGTTTTCGCTGAAATTATTCGGGATTTATGCCGTCTGGCTCTCGGTCCTGAAAATATTGGAAAAGGGCGGACTGGACAAAAAAATCGGCAAACTTCTCAACCCCGTTACCTCCAGACTGTTCCGCGGCGAATCCGAAGAGGCACTTAATTTTGTAAACCTCAATCTCGGCGCCAATCTGCTGGGGATGGGAGGCGCCGCAACCCCCATGGGAATCCGCGCCGTCGAAACCATGCGCCACAAACGCAACAGCATCCTGCTTGTCGTAATCAACTCCACCTCGATTCAGCTGATCCCGACAACGATCCTGTCCCTCCGCGCAGGTCTCGGCGCCACAACGGACATCATGGCAGCTTCGCTGATCGTCAACGCCCTGACTACGGCATGCGGCATCCTTTTGGTCAAACTGCTCGTACGATGAACTATCTGATTCCCGTCCTGCTGCTTGCAACGTTTTTGTATGCATTGATTCGCCGAGTTTCGCTTTTCGACAGCTTTACCGAAGGAACACGGGAAGCTTTGCAGCTGACCGTATCGGTACTGCCGTATCTCGCCGCGATCTTCTTAGCGATCGGTTTATTGAGAGAAAGCGGACTCGGCAAATCCCTTGCCGACTTGCTGAATCCTGTATTTTCGTTGCTACAGATACCAAAAGAATTGACGGAGCTACTGATCCTGCGTCCTTTGTCGGGCAGCGGCAGCTTGGTGATACTCGAAGACATTTACAGCACCTACGGCGTTGACAGTTATCCCGCCCGCGTCGCCAGCGTCATGATGAGCGGCACCGACACCGTCCTTTATATCGCGGCGGTTTATTTTTCGACGGCAAAAGACAAAAAAACGGGGCTTGCCATCCCCATTTCTTTACTGTCCGCTTTGATCGGCACCGTCGCCGCCTGCTTGTTGTGCCGCGTCCTATGATCGCCCGTCGTCGAGTCCGATGGCATACACCTGATTGCGCGACATTCCCGTCGCTTCCGCCACCGCTTTGACCGCTTCGGAGCGGCGCATCCCTTCGGCAAGGAGTTTGTTCAGCATCGCCTTGGGATCGACCGCCTTTACCTCCTCCCCTTCGCCCGGGTATACGATCAGGACAAACTCTCCCTTTTCGTTGTCGATGGCGGGATCGGACAATGTTCCGGCATACAGGCTTTCGTGCAGTTTGGTCAGTTCTTTGACCGAAGCCAACTTCCGGTCGCCCAACACGTCGCGCAAATCCCCGATCGTCTTTTCGAGATCGTGAGGCGCGCAATAAAATATCAACGGCAGTCCGATATTTTTGACGCCTTCGATGACCGCCGCGCGCTCTTTTTTCTTTTCGGGCAAAAATCCGAGAAACACAAATCCCGTCTCCAGCCCGGCATATGCCGCCGCCGTCGTCACGGCAGTGGGTCCCGGCACCGTTTCGACGGGATAGCCCGCTTCCCGCGCCCTTGCCACCACCACCGCGCCCGGGTCGCTGATGCAGGGCATCCCCGCGTCGCTGACCAGCGCAACGGATTTTCCTTCGGCAAGCAATGTCAAAATTTCTTCGCTCCCCGCCCTTTCTTTTTGGCGGTAATAGCTGATGACACGCTTGGCAATCCCGTAACGCTCCAGCAAAATCCTGGTATGGCGGGTGTCTTCGCTTGCGATGACGTCGACGTTTTTCAGCGTTTCGAGCGCGCGCAAGGTGATGTCCCCGAGATTGCCGATGGGAGTTCCGACCAGAAATAAGCGTCCCGTCATTTGTTGTAAATCCTCCTAAGGGCAGGAGTGTAGCTTCCGTCTTCTTCAAACACCACCAACGGCTCGATTGTCATGACGTGCTTTCCGCCCTTTCTGCCCTCGATCAGCACGGTATCGGATTTTCTGCCCGCTTTCGGGAAGACCGTCACCATCTTTTTGACCGCAATGTCGCACCCCGCGAGCAAAGCAATCAATTCTCCCGCACGGTCGGCTTTGATTACGGCATAGAATCGTCCGCCGAATTTCAGCGCGTCGGCGCCGCTTCGGACAACGTCGGAAAGCGTCGTCAAAACTTCGCTGCGACAGATATCGGCAACCGTCGCCGAATCGGGATCGCCGTCGAATTTTTTGTACGGCGGGTTGACGACCACAACGTCAAACGCTCCGGAACCGAAACGCTTTGCCGCGTTTTTCAAGTCGTCCGACACAAATTTAACCCGCCCCTCCAGTCCGTTGATCGCCGCCGAACGGCAAGCCATATCGTACAGAACGGGCTGAATTTCGATCCCGACGATTTCTTTGGCTTTGGTTTTTGCCGCAACGAGGATCGAAATCACGCCTTCGCCCGCGCACAGCTCCAAAACCCGCTCCCGCGCCCCTGCCTTGACAAAATTGGCAAGCAGAACGGCGTCCATCGTAAACGTATACGTCTTTTTGTTTTGAACGAGATAAAGTCCGCGGTATTCGAGATCGTTAAGCTGTTCGTGTTCGCGTAGCATAGCTTCATTATAGTAGAAATCAAGGGATGTGGCAACTTGATTGCGAATATTTCCCAAAACAGTAGCTTTTTCGGAGGGAGTATTGTATAATGAAGGTGCAAAAAAATTTCGGAGGTATTCTATGCCACTCGTAACCAGCAAAGAAATGTTTGAAAAAGCGTATGCCGGCGGCTATGCCATCGGCGCGTTCAACGTCAACAATATGGAAACCATCCAGGGGATCGTCATGGCAGCGCAGGAAGAAAACGCGCCGCTTATCCTTCAGGTCTCCTCGGGCGCCAGAAAATACGCCAACCCGCTTTACCTCAAAAAGTTGGTAGAAGCCGCCGTCGAAGACACCGGACTTCCCATCTGTCTGCACCTTGACCACGGCGACACGTTCGAGCTGTGCAAGGATTGCATCGAAAAAGGCTTTACGTCGGTCATGATCGACGCTTCGCATCACGCGTTCAGCGAAAACATCAAAATTACCCGCCGCGTTGTCGAATACGCACACGATCATGGCGTAGTGGTCGAAGCGGAACTCGGCAGACTTGCCGGAATCGAAGACGCCGTCAACGTTTCGGACGCCGACGCCGCCTATACCGACCCCGATCAGGTGCAGGAATTCGTCGCAAAAACGGGCGTCGACAGCCTTGCCATCGCAATCGGAACCAGCCACGGCGCATTCAAATTCAAAGGTGAACCGCGTCTGCGCTTCGACATCCTCGAAGAAGTCGGCAAACGCCTGCCCAACTTCCCCATCGTTCTGCACGGCGCAAGCAGTGTTCCGCAACATCTGGTCGAAATCATCAACCAGTACGGCGGCAACATGCCCGGCGCAAGAGGCGTACCTGAAGACATGCTGCGCAAAGCCGCGACGATGGCTGTCTGCAAAATCAACATCGACTCCGACCTCCGCATGGCGGTAACGGGTACGATCCGCAAGTATTTCAGCGACAATCCTTCGCATTTCGACCCCAGACAATACCTCGGGCCGGCGCGTCTTGCCGTCAAAGAAATCGTCAAGCACAAAATCGTCAACGTTCTCGGCTGCAACAACAAAGCCTAATCCGATTCCGTTTCATCGAAAGCCGCACCTACGGGTGCGGCTTTTTCATAGAAAAAAGAGGCACACGTGCCTCTTTTTAAGATCGATTACCTGTTTGCCCATCAGGAGCGGAAGGTATATCCTTCTTTTTGCAATTTCATCAGTTGCAGACTGAGCTGCTCGATAAACTCGCGGTTGTCCTTGGTCTTGACCATCATGCCGATGAGATTCTCGGTCGCCTCCTGTACGTCGCCCATACTGAGCATCCGTCTGACCGCCCAGATTCCTTCCAGTTCCTTCTGATCCAACAGCAATTCTTCCCGCCGCGTTCCGCTTCGGTTGAGATCGATTGCGGGGAAAATCCGTTTTTCGCTCAAACGACGGTCGAGGTGAATTTCCATATTGCCCGTACCTTTGAATTCTTCGTAAATCACGTCGTCCATTCTGCTGCCCGTATCGACCAAAGCGGTAGCGATAATCGTCAGACTGCCGCCGAATTCGATATTGCGCGCCGCACCGAAGAAGCGTTTGGGGCTGTGCAGTGCGCCGGGATCGATCCCGCCGCTGAGCGTTTTGCCCGTCGGGGTGATGACGAGGTTATACGCCCTTGCAAGACGCGTCAGTGAATCCATCAGGATAACGACGTCTTTGCCGAGTTCTACCAAACGCTTCGCGCGCTCCAGAACCATTTCGGCGGCTTTGGTGTGATGCTCGGGCATCTCGTCAAAGGTCGAGTAGACAACTTCCCCTTTGATGCTGCGTTGCATATCGGTCACTTCTTCGGGGCGTTCGTCGATCAAAAGAACGATCAGGTGCGCCTCGGGATAGTTGAAAGAGATGCTGTTGGCAATCTTTTTGAGCAACGTCGTTTTGCCCGCTTTCGGGGGCGAAACGATCATCGCGCGCTGTCCTTTGCCGATCGGAGCGACCAGATCGATGGCACGGATGGCAAAATCGCTGTTTTTGGGAAGTTCCAGCTTCAGCCGACTGTCGGGATAAATCGGCGTCAAAGAGTCAAAATTGGGGCGGTTGAAGGCTTCCTCGGGGCTTTTCCCGTTGACCGAAGTGATGTCTTGCACGCACCAGGGACGGTTTTCGGCAATCTTTTTGACCGTCGCAACGACATAGTCCCCTTTGCGGAGTCCCGATTTGCGGATGCGCGGAGCGGCAAGGTAGGCGTCGCCTTCGCCCTGCTCATAGTTGTTTGCCCGCAAAAATCCGTATCCGTCGGGGCAAATTTCGAGAATCCCCGCCCGCACTTCGGTTTCTTCGGCGGCGGGTTTTGCTTCTTTGCCGTCGTCGCGCGTTTCGCTGCGTTCATAACGATCGTTACGGTCGTGGCGGTCACGGTAATCGCTTCGATTGTTGTAGCGGGGCTTTTCGTCGTATTTCTTGGCTTCTTCCGCTACCATCGGGCGCGGTGCCGGAGCGGGTTGCTCGTATGCCGAAGTCGTAATGGGTTTCGGGGGACGACCTCTGCCGCGTTTGACGGGTTCAGCGTTCCCCGCAAGCGGAGTTTCTCCTTTTTCGTAAACGCCGAGGATATACTCGATCAGCGCCTGCTTGCGTTGCGACGCCGCCGAATGATGTCCGAGTTTGCGCGCATAGTCGCGCAATACCCAGATACCCATATTTTCGAGATCTTCTTTTTTGTATTGTATCATAGCGTCTCCGTCAATGAATTTTTTTGAATACCATCACGCGCGTCCGTTCACCGTCGAAATCGGTCCGATCGAATTCTACTTCGTCGGTGTCAACGTATTCGATGTCTTTTTGATCAAACAGATCCAAAAATTCGTCCAACTCGTCAAATTCCGTCCGATAGCCGTCCATCATGTAATGCATCGGAATCACAACGTCGGGCATCAGCAAATCGACGTATTCTTTCGCCTGGCGCGCGTCGATGGTATAGCGCCCGCCGACCGGAATCATCAAGATATGAATCGAGCCGATCAATTCGGCAAGCATGGGGGTCAGTTCTTCGCCGATGTCCCCGAGGTGACAGATTTCCACCCCGTCCATACGGAAGCGGAATACAATATTTTTTCCGCGCAACGCCCCTTTTTTCTCGTCGTGGTAGGACATTACGCCGTAAATATGCACGCCCCCGATTTCTACCGCGCCGACCTTGTCGATTACGGTCGGGTCCCCCGCCACCGCCGAAACCGCGTCGTGATCAAAATGTTTGTGGCTGACCGTAACGATATCGCCCGATACGTCACGATAGGAAATTCCGACCTTTTTCTCATCAAAAGGATCGGTAACGATTCTGGTGCCGGTGCTTTCGGTTAAACGGAAAGAGCTGTGCCCGAACCATTCGATTTTCATAATAATCTCCTTATAATGATATTGCTTTGCGGGGAAAATATACCCGCAATTTTTACAATTATTCTGCGCGACAGATCAAGCGCAACGTCATTTCGTCCGAACGGGCGTCCTCGTAACCCATAAAACAACGGATTTTAGCTTCGACGCCGTCTTCGGTATATTCTACCTGCAAGCCCTCGGCAAGTAAAAACAACTCGAATTTTTCAAGATGCAACAACGCGCGCGCATAGCGCTCGGACGACTCGTCCAACACAAAAAACTGATCAAAATCCACCGTGTCCGGCATCCACTCCCGGACGCGTACGGCACGGAACACCGTGACGCGCTTGCCCAAAAAACCGATGGTCGTATTGATTTCGGCGCCGGGTACCGTTTCCGTAAAGGTAATCTCGACGCGGTTATCCCCTTTCTCCAGTTTACAACGGGTGTGAAAGAAGAATTCGACTCCCGACAAGAAGTCGATGGTTAATTTTGCATTCATTATTTTCCGAGCAGTTCGTGCAGGCGGTCTGCCGAATTAAGCAGCGGCGAAACCGACTTATTCTGATTGCAGCTCGAAATAATATAGGCAATATACTTGGAAAGATCTGCAACGACATACCAGGGTTTGTTTTGGAGTTCTTCCCTGCAATAGGTCAGATTGGTGCTGATCACCGCCGTGAACAGTCCTTCCTGATACGCTTTGTCAAACTTTTCGGTCCCTTCGGTGAACAAACCGTAGGTCGCCATCAAAAAGATTTTGCCGCAGCCTTTTTCTTTGAGTTCGCGGCAGAGGCGCAAAACCGAGTCACCCGTTGCGATAATATCGTCGGCGACAAAAATATCTTTGCCTTTGACGTCGGTCCCGATGTACTCGTGTGCGACGATGGGGTTGCGCCCGTTGACGATCGTCGTATAATCGCGCCGTTTGTAGAACATCCCGAGATCGACGCCCAAAATCGAAGCGTAGTAAATATTACGCGCCATGGCACCTTCGTCGGGACTGACGATCATAAAGTTGTCGTGATCGAGCTTGACGTCGGGGAAATTGAGCATCAACGCCTTCATAATCTGATAGGTTGCAAAGAAATTGTCAAAGCCCATCAAAGGCGCGGCGTTCTGAACGCGGGGATCGTGTGCGTCAAACGTGATGATATCCTTGACGCCCATCGCGTGGAGCTCCTGCAACATCTGCGCGCAATCCAACGACTCACGGCTGTTGCGACGGTGTTGCCGTCCGCCGTACAGAATGGGCATAATGACGGTAATCCGCGCGGGCTTGCCGCCTGCCGCGCTGATGACACGTTTGAGATCGGAAAAATGGTCGTCCGGAGACATGCAGTTTTCGTGTCCGTACAGATTGTATTTGACGTTGTAGTTGCCTACGTCGACCAAAACGTACAAATCGATGCCGCGCACGCTGTCTTCGATGATCCCTTTGCCGTCCCCCGTCGTAAATCTCGGACAGGAACTTTTGATGATAAAGGATTCTCTTTTGAACTTAGGATCCATATATCCGACGTCGCGGTTGTACCATTTGACGAGATAATTATCGATCCGTTTGCCGAGCTCTTCCGCACCTTTCAGCACGATCAGTCCCAAAGGAGCGACCGGCGAGGCGTCTTCGAATACCGTTGTAAAAAATGTTGGCATAAATCCTCCGAAGCGAAACGCAACAAAGACATAACTTAATATGTGAAAATATTATACCACATCGCCGACGGGAAAAGCAATAAATTTCCCGTCGATTCCGCAAATTGCCCTGCATGAAAAAACCGCCCGAAGGCGGTTTGAATCAGGTTTGACGGAATTGAGAGGTATCGTCGTTGCGATTGTCGTCGTTGACGCCTGCAAACTGACTCTGATACAGCTCGTAATAAAATCCTTTCTTTGCCATCAGAGTTTCGTGATTGCCCTGCTCGACGACGTCGCCGTGGTTCATGACCAGAATGACCGAAGCCGACTTAATCGTCGACAAGCGGTGCGCGATGACAAAACTCGTTTTGCCTTCCATCATCGCAAGCATCGCGCTCTGAATGTATTTTTCGGTACGGGTATCGACCGAACTCGTCGCTTCGTCCAGGATGATGATCTTGGGATTTTTAAGAATTGCGCGCGCGATGGTCAGCAGCTGCTTTTGTCCCTGGCTGATGTTGCTTGCGTCTTCGTTCAGGACGGTATCGTAGCCGTTCTCCATCGTTTCGATGAAGCTGTGCGCGTACGCTTCTTTTGCCGCGGCAACAATCTGCTCGCGCGTTGCGCCGGGATTGCCGTATGCGATATTGTCGGCAACCGTACCGTTAAACAACCAGGTATCCTGCAACACCATCCCGTACAAACTGCGGATATCGTCGCGGGTATAATCGTTCATGTCGACCCCGTCGATCAGAATTCTGCCCGCATCGATGTCGTAGAAGCGCATCAGCAGATTGACCAGCGTCGTTTTGCCCGCCCCGGTGGGTCCGACGATGGCGATCGATTCACCTGCATTGACGTGGAGGGACAAGTCGGTAATCAGCTGCTTGCTCTTGTCGTAAGAAAACGCGAGATGCTCGATGTCGACACGTCCCTGAACGTTGGCAACCGAAGCGGGCGTCTTGGTTTCCTCGGTCATTTCTTCGAGATCGAACACCTGGAACACGCGTTCTGCCGCGGCGATTGCCGACTGGATGGTATTTGCGATATTGCTGACCTGTTCGATGGGTTGCGCGAACGAACGAGTGTACTGGAGCAAAGCCTGAATGTCGCCGATCGTGATCAGTCCCGAACCCGCGCGGAATCCGCCGCCCACGCAAATGCCGACGTAACAAAGGTTGTTGATAAACTTGATACTCGGCAGAATGATCCCGGCAAGAAACTGAGATTTACGCGTCGCTTTGCGGAGTTCGCGGTTGATCGCCTCGTAATCTTCGATGCTTTCGGCTTCGTGCGAATACAGTTTAACCACGCGATGTCCGGTATACATTTCTTCGATATGTCCGTTGAGTTCGCCGATCCGCTGTTGCTGCCTTGCAAACTCGATCTGCGATTTTTTGATAATGATTCGCGAAACAAAGAACAGAAGCGGCAGGCTGACCAAGGCAACGATCGACAGCAACCAGTCGATCCGCGCCATCATAATAAAGACGCCGATAACCGTCATCACACCCGTTATGATCTGATTGATACTTTCTTGCAGGGTGGTCGAAATCATTTCGATATCGATGGTAAAGCGGCTGAGCACTTCCCCCGTCGGCGTCGCGTCGAAATAGGACAGCGGAACGTGGTCGAGTTTGTTCTTGACGTCGGTACGGAAGCGACGCACCACGCGCTGACTCATGGACGCGGCAATCATACCGCTCGTAAATTGGAACAAGGCATTGAGAACATACAATCCCGCGCAAGTCCACAGAATCGGCGCGATATAGCTGTAAAGCTGCCCGTTGCCGCCCAGTTCGACGGCACGGATGTCGGTGAAATACTGCAGGCTGTCCACCAAACAGTTGGTAACCTTTTTCATGATATCCGGCACCCAGATCCCGAACCAGGCGCCGATTGCGGCAATCGCCATCATGGCGAACAACGACAGCGCCTGCGGCTTGAGATACTTGATCAGACGGATCACGGTCCCCTTGAAGTTTTCGGCTTTGTCTACCTTTTCTTTGACTTCGGGTCCGCCGACGCCGAGAGCGGCGCCGAGATTAAAGCCCTGGGAGGTTTCCTGGGTGGTGCTGACTGCGTTTCGATCGTATTCGCTCATAATCCAAGCTCCTCCTCGCTCATCTGGGACAATGCAATGTCACGATACAACTGACAGTTGCTGATCAGATCGGCATGTACACCCTGTCCGACGATCTTGCCTTCTTCCAACACGATGATGTTGTCGGCGTCCATAATCGTGCCGATCCGTTGGGCAACGATAATCGTTGCGCTTTCTTTGGTGATTTCTTTGAGTGCCGCGCGCAGGCGTTTGTCGGTGCGGAAATCCAGCGCCGAAAACGAATCGTCGAAAATCAGCACTTCGGGTTTGCGGATAATCGCCCTTGCAATGGCAAGACGCTGCTTCTGCCCGCCGCTGAAGTTTCTGCCGCCCTGCTCGACGCGGCTGTCCAGTCCGTTTTCTTTTTCGCGGACAAAGGTATCGCTCTGTGCGATACGCAGCGCCTCCCACATTTCTTCCTCGGTTGCGTCGGGCTTACCGTACTGAAGGTTGGAACGGATGGTACCGCTGAACAGAACCGATCGTTGCGGCACAAATCCCACTTT
Source organism: Candidatus Stercoripulliclostridium merdipullorum (assembly GCA_018713745.1). GTDB lineage: Bacteria > Bacillota > Clostridia > Christensenellales > DTU072 > Stercoripulliclostridium > Stercoripulliclostridium merdipullorum. The sequence continues at coordinate 14,496 of DVOH01000030.1, forward strand.
GGCGCGAAGCGTCTCCTGATCGATTTCTCTGACGTCGACGCCGTCGACCGAAACGGATCCTTCGCTGACGTCATAGAAGCGCGGAATCAGATTGATGACCGAACTCTTACCCGATCCGGTACCGCCGACAATGGCGGTGACTTTTCCTTTTTCGGCATAGAAGTCGATATCGGTCAGAATATTGTTTTCGGCTTCTTTGGAGTACTTGAACGAAACGTGATCGAAGCGCACGCTTCCGACCTCGGGGAAGGAACGGACGGGGTTTTGAGGATCGAGAATTTCGAGATCGGTCCCCAACACCTCGTTGATTCGCTTGGCAGACGCCGTCGCCCGCGGGAACATGACAAATACCGTGGCTAGCATAACGAGAGCAAGCATGATCTGCGTGATATATTGGATCACCGCCATCATATCGCCGACGTTGATGTCTTCGTTGTTGGCAATCTGTTTGCTGGCAACCCAGACGATTCCGACCATCGTGCAGTTCATGACGACGGCGATCAACGGTGCGAGAATGGCACAGTAACGGTTGACGGTGATTGCGGTTTTGGTCAGGCTGTCGTTGATCTTCTGGAAGCGTTCGTTTTCGCTTTTTTGTCGATTGAAGGCGCGGACGACGCGGATTCCGGTCAAGCCTTCCCGCGCGACAAGGGTGAGATGGTCGACTTTTTGCTGAATGACGACAAAGAGCGGAAATACGACCTTGGCGGCAACGACGGAAGCAACGATCAGGATCGGGAAGGGATACAGAATCGTCAGCGTCATCGGCACGCTTTTTGCCGCCGACATAATAAAGCCCGCAATGACCGTAACGGGTGCGATCAACGCGGTACGGAGCACCAACAGAAATACCGTCTGAATCTGGTTGATATCGTTGGTCGAACGTGTAATTAGCGATGCGGTTGAGAACTTGTCAAACTCGATCAAAGAGAAGGTTTCGACTTTGCCGAACACCTGAGAACGGATGATCGCCGAGAAATTGGCGGCAATCTTTGCGCTGAGCCCCGCCGCCACGATGGCGCAAGCACAGGCAAGCACGGTCAGCAACAGCATATATCCGCCGCGCTCGAGGATAAAGGCAAGGTTTTTGGTCTGAATGGTCTTGCCGTCGGGGAGCATCATATCTTTTGCGGTACGAAGCTCGAGAACTTCGTTGTTGGCTTTTGCCGTACCCGTCGGGCTGAGCGTCAAATAATTGCCGAGCTTAATCCAAAAACGGTTCCAGCCGGTATCGATTTCGCCGGTATAGAACTTATCGATCAGTCTGGCAATGCGTTTTTCGCTCGATCCCGAAGCCCCCATCAGACGTTCTAGCATAATAAGGTCGTCCTGATAGTTTTGGGCGATCGCAACGATTTTGGATTTCAGAACGGAGAGCGTTTCGGCATCGAAATCCTTGTCCTCCAAAAGCTCCTGAATCAGAATATCGGCATTGTAAACGTTGGCTTCTTCCTGGGCCTTCTCGTCGGTCCAGCCCAGCTGATGATCGATCCACTTTTCGCCTTCGTACTTGTAGGCATACCCCAAGACGTTGTTGCAGATAATGACTTCGTAGTCGGGCATAACGTCGGGGCGTCCGGTCGCCGATTGTTTGACGCTTGCGACTTCGTTGCCGTCGTCGTCCGAATACATCAGGATCAGTTTGCTTTGGTCGACGGCATGTCCGTATTCGTCGGTGGCGATCCGATTGCCGTCCTTGTCGATCGGGACGGGCATCAGATTGCCGTACTCGCTGTGCTTCATCCGACTGATACAGGCGGTCAGAATTTTGCGGTTGGTCTCGTTGCTCATCGCGTCTTCGTCCTCGGCGTCGGGATCCTGATCGAGGAGACTGTTGACGGTGATGCCGGAGTCGGCATCGATGGCGATGGAGTCGGGATTGTTGGGATTGTCGTAGTCAAATACGATCAGCGCGTTGATGATCGATGCGATTTTGCGCTGATCGGCTTCGGAAAAATCATAGAAATCGGCGCCCGGGCTTTGATACGGCTTCAGCCCGTCCAGGAAGGGCGTGATCACGTCGTCAAACAGCTCCTTACTGTCCTTGACGGGGATATCCTGAAACGTAATATCGACGATGGCGTCGGGATCGGCTTCCTGCAACGCTTCGGCAAGATCGTATGTCGAAAATCCGTCGATCATTTCGAACACGGGAATCTTGTCGGAATCGTAACCTTTAAGGGTTTTTTCGGAGTCGACGCCGCTGATGCCGGACGGTTTGTCCATTTCCTCGTGCTTGTAAAGAGGCTCGTAGTCTAAGTAAATCCCGTCGTCGATGATTTCGGACATTTTTTCGGGGAGATACAATTCGGCGACTGCTTGCCCTGCAACCAAGACGATGACGATAATCAAAAGAATCGACATCGGCTTCAGATTTTTGAACAGTTTGAACATAAGCCCTCTCGCCTTATAAAATACAGTAATACTATAACACTAAAATAAAGGCTCGTCAATAGCTCCCTAAAAATAGCACGCCGAAAATCTTACCCATAAAAAAGCGGCTTCCTGTCGTCGGAAGCCGCATCGATTGTAAAACGCTTCAGAATTTGTACTTGGGCGGTTTGCGCTTTTCGGGAAGGGGAACGGGTTGCGGAATCGGATTGCCGTTTCCCGTTTGGGGATCCTGTTGTTGCAAAACAGGGATTCCGGACTGTTTGTTTTTGTTCTTCCGTCTGACAATGACGATAATGACGATCACGACCGCGACGATTGCCGCAATCACAATCAGGAAGGGATAACTGATCGCAATTCCGACCGCGACGGCACGGAAAAATCCCACAAAAGCGTTCCAACCCGACTTGCTTGCTTCGTCGATCTGCTGTCCGAATGAAACGGGCGGATCGACGCTCTCGGCATACAGACTGATGCGGACGGTGCTGTAATCGATCCTTGCGTCATAAGAAGCAAGCGCTCTTTTGATGGAGTCGATTTCCGCTTCCACTTCACGCATCCGGGTGTTGACGGCAAGAATTTCGCTGAAATCGGTAGCTCGCTCCAAAAGGTCGGCAAGCGAAGCGTATTCGGCTTCACGCATGGCAAGCCTGCTTTCGAGATCGGCATACGAACCGGTGACGTCCACCGAACGCTTTTCGTACTGCGTCCGTTCGCCGATCGGGGCGATTGCCGCAAGGAAAGCGTCCAGTCGTTCCGTTCGGATCCGAACGGTCAGATAGGCATACGAGCCCCCGCCGCTTTCGTAGTCGGTCCACTCCCCTTCCGCCATCGCGTTTTTGACAACGGCAAGCGCGTCCGTCGTGGATGCGACGCGATAGGAAGCGTCGATTTCGTAAACGATTTTGCGGTCCTCTCCCGCGACGTTGCCGCCGGGCAAGGGATCGGTCGTCACGCTGTCGTTCGAACTTCCCGCATTCGTCCCGGGATTGGAAGGAAGTGAGGTTTCGGGTCTTGCCGCGCACCCGACCAACGCGAATGCCGCAATCAGTACAACGGCAAGGATCAGCCATAGCTTTTTCATCAACATTACCTCCGTGGGCATCCTCCGGGCTCCCGTTCCGGCATCCGGTTTCATTATATTATAACCGCAATCTCCTTGTCAATACCGCCCCGAGCATCGCCTTTCAGACAAAAAGACCTGCGTTCGGCAGGTCTTTTTGTCGGTACTGTTTGATTTGCGCTTATTCGGCAACGATCAGCGATTCTCCCGTCATTTCGACAGGCTTTTTGATCCCCATCATGTCGAGAAGCGTCGGCGCGATATCGGCAAGTCTGCCGCCTTCGCGCAGTTTGAAATTGCCGTCTTTTACGACAATCAGCGGTACGGGGTTGGTGCTGTGTGCCGTAAACGGATGCTCGGCGTCGTCAAGCATTTTGTCTGCGTTCCCGTGGTCCGCGGTGATGATCGCCTCTCCGCCCACTTTGCGGATGGCGTCCACAACGCGCCCGACGCATTCGTCAACCGTGCTGACCGCTTTGACGGCGGCGTCAAACACGCCGGTATGCCCGACCATATCGCAGTTGGCAAAGTTGAGAATGATGACGTCGTACTTTTGCGCCTCGATCAGTTCGATCACCTTGTCGGTCACTTCGTAGGCGCTCATCTCGGGCTTCATATCGTAAGTCTCGACCTTGGGCGACGGAATCAGAACGCGATCTTCTCCCTCGACAGGCGCCTCAACGCCCGAATTGAAGAAGAACGTTACGTGCGCATACTTTTCGGTTTCGGCAATGCGGAGTTGCTTCAGCCCGTTTGCCGACAGCACTTCGCCGAGATTGTTGGTCAGGCTCTGCGCCTTAAACGCAATCCGTACGCCTTTGAAAGTCGCGTCGTAAGTGGTAAAGCAAACATACGTCGGAGCAAGGTATCCTTTTTCGCGCGGGAACTTGTCAAACTCGGGTTCGATGAACGCGCGGGTGATTTCTCTTGCACGATCGGGGCGGAAATTGAAGAAGATGATGCTGTCCTCTTTGCCGATCCGACGGACGGGAACGCCGTCTTTGCAAATGACGGTCGGGACGATAAACTCGTCGGTGATCCCGTTGTCGTAACTTTGCCGTGCGGCTTCGGCGGCGTTTGCGGCTTTGTTGCCGACGCCGTCGACCAAGGCGGCATATGCCCGTTCGACGCGCTCCCAGCGGTTGTCGCGATCCATTGCATAGAACCGTCCCATAACCGAAGCGATCTGACCGAATTTGAGTTCTGCCATATAGGCGTCGAGCTTGGCGAGAAAGTCGGCTCCGCTGGTCGGCGAAACGTCACGCCCGTCCATGAAGCAATGAACGTATA
>DVOH01000031.1 GCA_018713745.1 Candidatus Stercoripulliclostridium merdipullorum
CGTTGCTGATCGTCGACGATGACCGTTGTGGTTTTGTCTTCGCCGAATTTACCCGTCTTCAGCAAAGTCATATTATCCTCATACGCAAAGTTGCGGACATACACATCGGCGAGGGCATAGAATCCCCAACGAATTTCGACGTTGGTAATCGGAGGCGGATTTTCTGCGCCTTCAACGTCGGGCATCAAGTACATGTACGGGATCAAAGCAGGCATGCTTGCGACGCCGTCGACGACGGTCTGCATGGCGCGGATTTCGCGGTGAAAGCCGACTTCGAGTTCGCGCGGCAAAACTTCGAAGTCTGCTGCGCTGTAACGGATGAGATAATTGGAGAAGCGCAACAGATCGCTTTCGACAAATTGAATATCGTTTTCGCCGAATTGCGGACCTTCTCCTACGGACTTACGGAAGTTGAGGGTGGGACGGATCGAACCGAGATCGTCGGCGTCGGCATTCTTAAATCCGGTATACTCGACCAGGAAGCTGTTCTGAGCGGGTTCGTCACCGTAAGTATATACAAACCGCTCCTGACCGTCGGGTCTGATATAGACATTGAGTTCTGCCTGATTGACGACGACGTAATACGCATAAGCGTCCCCGACATCGACGATATTGTAATTGCGGAGATCCTGAACATCCAGGCGGAAGCGCAGTTCGTGCTGCGTGGGACCTGCCGCGGTTTCGGGCGAAATTGCCGCGGTATAAGAATCGACGGGAACGGGTTCGGTGAAAGCCCCTACATTGTTTTTGTTATCATCATAGCAGAATCCGTCGTAGTCGATGACGAGTCCGTCCCCGTAAGTACGATAGAGAATCGATTTTTGATCGATATAATTGACCTTGATCCTAAGTTCTGCCTTGTTGATCGTCAACAAGCCGTCAACGGTCTCAAACACATAGTTGGGCGAAACAAAGCTGTCGGGATTGACCGACACGGCGTAGGTTCCGACACCGGGACGCGCGGAAGCGTCACCGAGCTCGAATCCGTCGACGCTGTAAATCGGATTGGCTTGCACGACGGAAATATCTTCGCCGTAACGGAATCCGCTATAAGTGAGAACATCGCCGAATCGACCTGCCGAAATCAGCTCGCCGTAAACAAACCCTGCCGAATCCTCTGTCGCTTTGCCGATATCCTGCGACACCGTAACCGTAACGGTAGCGGGACGAATTACGAATACGCCTTCCTGGCTGCCGAGTTCGTAGTTTTCTCCGACCGTAACTTCCTGTGTCAGAATAATCCGATAAGTCCCGGCATTTTTCGGGGTTTCAACCAACTCGCTGCCGCTGCGCACTTCCAGCACCTGACCCGAAAGTTCGACGCCTTCAACCGGCACCGAAGGATTGTTGCCGTCCCAGAGGGTATAAGTCAATTCGGGATTTTCGTCCCCGTATACGATTTCTTTGTCGTCGATTCTGACAAGAATATTCCATCGTTCGATGGTGTAGACGGGATTGGCATTGACCAGCGTATAGCTCTTATTGTTGTCGGAGTAGACAATACGATATCGGTAATTGCCCGAATTGGTTGCCTGCACATTCGAGTTTGAGCTCCCGACTGCCGGTTCAAACAAAAACGCAATGAAGGTATCTTCCGTTTTGATTGCGGTCAGTGCCTTTTGGTAAGACTCTTGCATAAGGGCAAGATATTGTTCTGCTTTTTCGGCGTTGTTGCGGTTTGCTTCAAGATCGTCTGCGTAGCTTGTCACCAGGGCAAGCATTTCTACGGTTTCGGAATACAAGTCGGCTTGCAGAATCGCCTGATTGTCCTGCAACATAAGAAGTGCCGCCGAGGCGTATTTTTTAATTTCGCTGACGCGGCTCGGAATGCTTGCGACGTCCGTTACGATCAGATTGGCAATCGGAGTGCCGATCGTCCTTACGCTTTCGATCACGGCAAGGAGTTGCTCGTGGAACTGATTGTACACTTCGGTTACGCTCTGCGTTTCGGTCGCGGCAAAGTTCCTGACGATCGGTTTATATCCTGTCGTATTGGACAAGACCAAATCTTCGATGCGGAACCCTGCTTGCTTGCCGTCGTATTGCTTGGAAGCGTTGGAAGTGCGCACCGTAACGCTGATCGCATTGATGCGGTAGATATAGGTTTCTTTTAAGGAAACGTTATGGTTGCGATCGTCGCACACAATGCTGACCGAATATTCGCCCACATCGCCGTTCGGGCGGTCGTCCTGAACGGTACGCGTGAAGACAAATTCAACCGCGCTTTTGGCAAGATTGGTTTTGTTGACCGAAGTAAAGGTGAAATTGAAGTTGTTTTCTTCGATTTCGGGGGCTTTTCCGTCATACGACTTGCTGAGGCCCACGCTGTAAATTTCGATCTTGACGTCACAAGGTACGATTTTGTAGCGGTAACCTTGCGTTTTGGTCAGAACGAAGTTAGGATTGGCGATTGTCCCGGCAACGATCTCGTAACTGATAATATTGCCTTCTTCGTCATAACGCACGTTTTGCGGTGCGGTTGTACTGCCTTCGACGGGATTGACGACGGACAATGCAAGATTGACGTTGATGCCTTCGATTCCGCCGACGATGACAAAATCGTTTGCGGTAATCTGCGCGGGCTTACCCGTATATTCGACCACCATGGTATTGGGATCGTCGGGATCGGCTTTCAGGAGTTTAATTTCCAGTTCTCTTTGGCGGATGGTAATCTGCGTTTCGAAGGAAGACGCCAAGCGATAGTTGGCGTTGTCGAGACGGTCAACGCGAACGAGATACGTTCCGGCATCGGTCACGGAGTTCAGGTTGAGATAAACGTGAATCTGATCGCGGACGGGATTGTTGTGCTCGTCGGTTTTAATGCTGCCGTCGGGATTGTACTCATACTGCACAAAAGTTTGCGGAACGGCGGCGGAAAAGGCAAAGGGTTGCGCGTTGTATGCCTGATTGTCCGGCAGATCGATATAGTCGATTTGCTCGACGATCCGTTGGGTTATGGAATAAACGTAGGCGTTATCCTCACTGCCGGGGTAATCGGCATACGAAGCGACGCTGTAATTGGGATTGGCGCTTCCGAAGGATACGGCGTAATTGCCTACATTGCGCGAAGCGTCCTGAAACGCTACCGTTACAAAGGCGGTTTCGCCTTCGAACGGAATCAAAGCGCCCTCTTTGTCGGCCGTCCATACCGAATAGGCAGCCAAAGCGGGAGTCTTTCCGTCGTAAACTTTTGTAAGATCGGATTGCCGAACTCCGATCCAAAGTTGTTTTTGCTCGATCGTAAAGACGCTTGAAGCAAAACGGATATCGTAATTGGGATTCGCGGTCAGCAAGGTCCCTTCCGTAACGGGATAAATACCGACGTTTTCACCCGCACGACGAACGGGTGCACCGTTCAGTGTTTGAGGTTGCCCGTCTTCACCCGTCACCGGTCCCGAAGCGTCGATCCCTTCGACGCCGGACACCCGGAAGGTCAAAGCGGGATCGCTGTCGCCATAGTATTTGCTTAAAGCGTCTGCGCTTACGGCAATGGGACGCTCGAGGATACTGAGGTTTCCTTCGATGACAAAGATGCGATAGTTGCCAAGGGTTCCTTCGGGGTTGACCGAAACGGATACGGGATAAACGTCGACGTCGGACAAACGGTTGACGCCGTGCACAAACGAAATCGCACCGAGCGTCGCTTCGGGATTCTCGCTTTCTTCGGGATAGGCAAAGGCGTCGGGATCGAGGCAGGCATTGTCTCTGAAATACGCGATCGTCGGCATGACAACCTCTTCCCCGTATATCTTATCGATGTTGTCGACCTTAATATAAATATTACGTTGCGCGATGGTCAGATACTTCGCTTCGGGATCCAAGACGATTTCGTAATTGGGATTGGAAAGATCGCCGCGGTTGATCAGATACGTTCCGACGTTACGACCGCTTGCGCGACTGAGATTGCCGTTGAATTTATCTCCGTCAAGCAGCCCGCTGTCCGCGACACCGTCGATCGGAGCGGTCTCATAGGTCAGATAAATCGTCGGGGTTCCGTATTCGACCTGCACATTGTCGGGGATTACCGCCACTTGTCTGCGTTCTACCGTAAAGGTCGTATCGACATAAATAATGTTATAGTTTTTGCTGACGGCGTCCGAAATTTTGAGGGTATAGATCCCTGCCGCCGTACGCTCGACGATATCGACGGGATTTCCGTTGGTCGAGATAAAGGTTCCGATCCGGAAGATGCGAACGGGTCTGCCTTTGTCGTCATAGCAGACCGTCCCGAAGTCGACGTTCTGATCGGCAAACGCCGGAGAGAAAAAGTCTTCGTCATACGCAAACGGTTTGTCGTCGACAATGGAAGGATCGTGGTATTTGTCGGGACTCATCGCAACGACCCGATAATCGGGATTTGCCGTTCCGTAAATCTTGGAAACGGCATCGATCTTGACATAGATCGTGCGCGTGTTGATGACGATTTCGAAATCGGTATTGACAAAGGAATTGTGAATCCGGTCGCCGTAAGCGTCGGAGTTATACGAAATCCGGATATAATAACGCCCGACTTCGGTCGGCAAAACGGTATAGTCTTTGTCGGGATCCATATTGTTGATCTCGCCGACGGGAACGTACTGCACGAGAACGCGGTCGGCAGGCAGAACGGTATCGGGCATTGCCACGTCAAACGTGCTGTATGCCTGCACCGTCCATTTGGGTGCTTTGGTGTCGCCGTACATAAACGTGTAAAGATTGGCATTGTCCATCACGACGACGGGATCTTTGCGATCTTTAACGATGACGGAATAACGGGTTTCGTACGTAACGCCGCCTTCGACATAGAAGATGTAAATGGTTTGACTCTTGCTGAATCCCGAAAATTCCGAGGTGTCGAAGCGGTAGTTGGTGATATAGAAGGTGCCGACGTTATTGAGCAATGCGTCTTCCATCGACAAAGTAACGGTGGTGTCGTTATTATAGTAAAGCGTTACCGTTCCGCCTTCCACGCTGAAGGAATCCCCTTCGATGTATTGTGTTTTGGGGAAGGTTGCGACCTCGATATTGAGGAGCTGTTTGGACTGAACGGTCACATACGCCGTGGTAAAGAACTCGTTTCCGTTTTCGTCGACATAACGAATGGTGAAGCTGCGTTCGCCGACCGAAGGATCTTGAGCGTTGTAACCGCCGGGATTCTGTTCGGAAATGACAACGTTGCTTTGCTGCAAGGACACCGACCCTTTGGTAAAGTTGTTGTAATTGAGAATGAGCGTTGCGCGGGAGAGATCGAGCGGCATGCCTTCGATCACGCGGAAGGGAGGCGTCGAAGCATCCAACTCGACGCTTTCGATTTCTCTCGGAACGATCCGAACGCGAAGTTCGAGATACGCCCGGTCGGAGTAATACAGTTTGACGATCTGCAGCGTCGCCGAGCCTTGGACAAACCCTTCCACACGGAACTGAAGCGACCCGAGCGTCGTTTCGGTTGCCGAAGCGTCTCCCGCATATTTTACGCTGACGGGAAGTTCCGAAACCGGTCTGTCGTCGACCAGAACGGCATTCCCGTAAAGGTCGAAGTCAACGCCTTCGCTGATTTCGGCCTCGGGAACCGATCCGCCTTTCCATTGCATCGATTCGACGGGCGACTCGATGACGGTAATGGTCAGGAAGCAACTGACCGAAACGCCGAGATCGGCGTCGGCATAATTGATCGTGATCTGTTGTTCGCCGACGCCCAGCCCTTCGATGCTGGTATACTGCAATAAATCGAGGTCGACGGTTTTGAGAACGTTGTTGTCATACTGCAGACACACTTCCATCCCGCTCAGGTCGAGCTGCGTATCGACGCCGTAAACATATTGCGTCTTGAGGGGCATTGCGGTGATTTTCAGTTCGACAGCCTCGGGCGCGACAACCGTCACCGTTGTGCGGAATACAGGGGGAAGCCCGTCCTCGGTCGCATAATCTCCGAGTGCCGTGCGGTATGTAATCGTAACGGCAAGAAGTCCGAGCTCTACATCTGCTTTGGGATCATAGTCGAGCATATCTTCGGTCAACGCAATGCGTTCGGGTTCGTCGACGCCGTCGTAATACACTTCGATAAAAAGACCGTTCAGATCGATTTTGCCGTGCATCGGCACGATGCCGAGATCGGTATTGATCAATGCAATGGATTGCGGCGCCTTGCGGATGACGACATCCAGTCCGACGCCCTGCTTGTCGGGATCGGCAAGTCCCGCATAGGTGACGTAAATCGGGAAGTCGCGGCTGAGTTCGCCGTCGGCAAGCGCGGGGAAGCGACAGACCCCCTCTTCCGCCCAATCGGCGACAAACGACCAACCTTCACCGAATTCGGATACGGTTTCGACGATTTTACGTTCGATCCCGTCATGCATTTCGATATAGGTCACGGCGATTTCCATCCCGCTGCCGGTGAAGACCGAGCCGGGATTGTAGCGGAGTTCGGGCTCCGCGACCATACCGAGCCCCGTATCGGAATCGAGCTTACGGATCACGTTAATGGCGGCGGTCAAGGGATAATCGGCGACGTATTTGTCGGAATAAGCAAAGGTAATGTGTCCGCTGCCGAGGTTCTGATCATAGGAGGCGATCGGAAGATTGCGGATTTCGTCGGCGGCAAGCGTTTTTTGCGTCCCGTTTGCGTAATCGATCCGGAAAGACAAGCCGTCGGAGATTTCGGGAGCAAAGGTATAAAAGACGAAGAAGTTATCGTTGACGGGGGTAACCTTGACAACGGTATTGGCAACCACCTTGAATTCAAAAAACGATTCGACTTCGCCGTACACGATCCGCCAGGTCTCGGTGCCCGCCGTATCGTAAACAAAACTTTCCTGCGGGGGGCGGTCGGGGTTGATCATGTTGGCGGTCAGCGGACGGGGCTCGGAGCGCGTACCGTTGTCGTAGTGCAAAACATATTGCCAACCCGTCAGATCGAAGGCTTTGTCTTGATAAATCGTCATTCCGTCGGGCATCAGAATTTCGACGTCGATATACATTTTGGGTTCGACAATCAGATCGATGTCGAACGTCGTTGCCATTTCGGCGACGTTTGCGCCCGAGATGTAATAGAAGCGCATCGTAACGGTCTGCGTTCCGGTACGATCGGGATCGTAATTTTCAAAGCGCACGGGCTGATTCTGCATTTCGGGCGTATAAACGGCTTCCAGTTTGCCGTCTTCTTGATACACGATATTGCCGTCGCGGAACAAAAGTTTTGCCTCGGTGCCGTTGTTGTAAGTAATCGTCATTCCGAAGCCGTTGAGATTAAGGGAAAGTCCTTCGATCTGTTGCGGCGGCGTGTCGTACGCCACTTCGGCGACGTCGCGGGTCAGCACCTGCACGGTGAACTTGGCAATTTTGCCGTAATAATCGAGCGTTACGACAACGGAAGAGCTTTCTTTGGTATTATCCCACGAAACTTTGAGATCGCCGCCGAGCGCGTTCATTTCGACGCGAACGGGATAACCGTTGTCGTAGGCAAGAAACAGTACGCCGCCCGTCAGGTCGATGGTTTCGCCGACGTAATAAACTTTTTTGGTGGGAGCGGTATCGATTTCGATGCCCGTCAGCGTTTTTGCCGCAACGGTGATGGGGAAGGAACCCGTCAGTTTTTGCCCGCCGGTGAGGGTATAAGAAACTTCGACGGTGTAGCTGCCCGGAATGTCCATATTGTAATCGCCGGAGATCATATCGGACGTAACGGGAACGGAAGTCGAAGTGCCGTTGTTGAATTCGATTTTAAGGACGACGCCGTCAAGATTGAGATTCTGCTCTTGGATATAAGTCGTATTGCGGTCGGTGTATTCGACGGTTGCCGACTTTACGGAAGGCGCCACGACGTTGACGGTTACGCTGGAGGTTGCCCCCTCGTACGAAATCGTCAGAATCTGCTTACCGAGCTGATCGGGGTTGAATCCGCTGATCATACTGAGATCGAGAGGGAAGGTCGTTTCGGAACCGTCTTTGTAACGCACATACAAAAGCGCGCCGTCCAACTGAAACGCCTGTCCCTGAACGTATTCGAGCTGAGGGAGTTTTTGCAACTCGATGTATTCGACGGCTTTTGCATCCTGGCAACCGACGGCAAACACGGCAAGCGCCAATACGATCAGCAACACAATCAGGATTCGTTTGAGTTTCATAGCATAACCTCCGGCAGGTCATTTCGTCCAAAAGGGCATACCTCGCCCTAATGTACACCGATACTTGTAACCAGTATAGCATAGTAGCGAAGCGATTTCAATAGCTATTATAAAATAAATATAATATTTATTATGCGCGTGTAAACCCCGACGTGCAAAGCGTTATCCCCTTGTACCGCACAAAAAAGGCGCCCTATTCGGACGCCTTTAATTTTGTGCGAGTTGGGATCCTTAATCCTGGAAATCGGAACCCTTTTTTGCGCTTTCGTAAGCAGCCACAATGGCGGGAAGATGCTCGGTCACACCGAGTTTCGACAGCGCGCCGACCGCGGTATAACCCTTTGCGTCCTCCATATATTCGATCAACTTCAGCAAGAACGCCTGATTGGGATAGGCAAGTCCCAACTCCTTCATCAGATACTTGTAAGAGTAGCCTTTTTGTTCGTTGATGTTGACGACGATATCGAGCAAAACCGAAAGATCTTCGGGCACGATATCCAATGCGCGCACCGCGCCGTCATAGGTCAGACCGTAGCGCGATACCAGTTCGGTCGCCGTCCGTTGCATCAGATCGTAACGCGCTCTGCCCTTTTTGATCGTAAGTTTGCGGGACACATAGTCAAACGTAAACCCTTCTTTGTAGCAGAGATCGGCAACCACGCGGTGCATCACCTCTGCCGGCACGGTATCGACCAACCAGCAACGATATCCTTTCAGCACCCGCGTCAACGCCTCGTGATAAGCGTCGCTTTCGTAAGTCCGTACAAACTCGACAGGCTCGACCAAAAGCCCCTCGTTGTGGGCTCGCAGGAAGGTCGCCGCCAACGAAATCATGGGCTCTGCAACGTTGAATCTTCCCTTCTGCGTCAAGAGCATCAAAAATGCCAGCGAACGCCAGGAGATCGGCGTCGTCGTTCCGAAAGAAGGCGGCTCGGGAATCAGATGTTCGTTTTCCTGCATAAACCGCTTGAGGTCATGTCGGGCAAACGCCTCGGCATTTCCGCCGCGCAAAGCGTTCTCGTCGGCGCTGAATTGCGCGATATCGGCTTCGACGGCTTCCAGTGCGGCAGAAATTTGTTCGACCTGTTGATAATAAGCAGGATCTCTACGCGACATTCCCGCGGCATAGTTCAACGATTCGGTCAACTCGGCTTTTTGATCCAACAAAACCTGAAGTTTGCCCGAGGTATCGGCGATACGGTTTTGCAAAATGGCATCCGCGACACCGGTAAAAGCGCCGGGCAGCGTGACCGTCAGAAATTGCGTAAACGGTCCCTGCAGATAAGCGTTGATCGAATTGAACGACGAGAACTTATAGTCGGACAACGCCATTCGGTATACGGGATAATCGGGACGACCGTTTGCCGTCTGTTCCAATCCGGATTCCAAGAGATCGCGGACAAAAACGGCAACGGGCTTGCGACGGAACACCGCGGCGTCCGTATGATACATTTCGCGATACGCACGGGTAAAGAGCCGATTGGCGGTTGCGATTGCCCCGACGATATCGATCCCGGCGGCGTCGCGCAAAGCAAGTTCGGCAGTCAGGCGACCGTTTTCGATCCCGATGGATTTGACCTGCGCCAAAGCATTTCCGAGCGCCGACTTCAGATTCCCCTGATAAACGTCGCCGTCTGCATCGTTACGGAACGCCTCCGTCTTCTTTTTCAACCGCGTCGAAACCCGATAAAGACCGAGAGACGGGTCGATGTTCTGCGCCCCTCTTCCGCCCGGCATATAATAATTGGGCATCAGACGGTCGCTGAGTTCAACGGGGTAGCGGAACCAGGGCGAAAGCGTTTCGTGCCGTTTTTTGCGGGGAGCGTTCCAAAGGGGCATATTGTGTACGATCCGCATGGCATACACAATCTGCCCGATCTGATCTTCGATGCGATCGGCTACGATTTGTTTCAGCGCGACCTGACCGCGGAAAACATGCCCGACAGGAGAAACGGTTTCGTTATAATATTTGCTGTAAGCGGTATTCACCGAGGCAAAAAATCGCTTGACGGTCACCGCAGTCTGATCTTCGGTCGACACCACAAAAAAGGCGCGACGGTCGACGATTGCGTACGCCACGATTTCGACTGCGCGATACGCCGCGGCGGCTTGCTTCAGGCACTTCAGATAGTATTCCTTCGCGCCGTCCGTCGGGAAAGAAATCAGATTGCGCTCCCCTTCCACCGCCGCGCGGAAAAACAAAGGACGCGTCGCATTGCGACTGCGGGCGCGGTTGCGCTCCGAACCCGCAATTACAATCGAAAAGTCACTCTCTCCCCCGCGATTGGGATAAACGGTCACTTCGGCATGAACGGTTTCTCCGCTCCGCATGTGGTAGGTTTGCTTCAGATATTCTTTTGCAAACGTGTCGGGATTGACCCCTAAGCCGGCAAGTCTTGCGAGCGCGGCATCGGAAAGCCGATAACCGCGCGTCGTCAGACGAACTTTACGTTTTGCCATAATAATTCCTCCTGTTGCGTGCATGGCACACGCATCCCGTTGTCAAAGATTCACCAATTATTTTTCTTCGGCGTTGCTTGCGATTTCTTCATCGGAAGCGTTCTGAAGAGCTTCCTGTTGTTTTCTGGCAAGAATGATCGCCGCGGCTTCGCGTTGTTCTTTCTCGTTGAATTTATAGAAGAACAGCGGAATGGCGGTACCGAGCAGGCTGAGCGCGCCGAGCAGAACGAGCATATACCACATAATGTCTTTGCCCTGGGGATCGAGCGCGCCGGGGTTGTTGGGGGTTACGCCCGCCATATAGTATGCGAGAACGCCGATGAAAGCGCCGACCGCCATGCTGATTTTGTTCATAAAGGTCTGCATGGCGAAGCAAATGCCTTCGGCGCGTTCGCCCGTTTTGAGTTCGAGGTACTCGACGGTATCGCCGATCATAGCATATGTAAGAATATTGGAGAAGCCTTGCGGAACGCCGAGAACCACCAATCCGATCAGGGCGACGATCAACGTGGCGGAATCGGTGTACTGCGACTCTTTGTTTGCGATTCCGACGAAAAAGACGACAAACATCATCGCGGCGCCGACCAAGTGCGATACGATAAAGGTATTGCGCTTTCCGAAGCGTTTGGTAAACCACGGAACCATAACCGAAGCGACCAAGCCGCCGGGGATAATCGCCATGGTAATCAAGGTATACAGAGCTTCCCCTTTCATGCCGAGAAACTCGACGTTGGCAAGGACATATTTGGCAAAATAAAGACCGCCGGTATAGGTATACGCCATACGCGCCGACCCGAGGATACCGGAAATAACGATCAGCATTAAAGGTTTATTTTTGAAAAGGAGTTTGAGATTGTGGGCAAGTGACGGGGGTTTGGTGGTGGTGATCATGCGTTCTTTGGTCCCGTAGAATCCGACATAGAACAACGGAAGCGCGATGATAACCAGTACGACGGCTGCCCAGAAATACACTTTGGCGAGTTCGGGACCCGCGTTGACGCCGTATTTTTCGCTGACGGGCGCCGTGATAAGCGGGATAATCAGCGTAACAAGCCCCGCACCGGCTGTACAGAACAAACGGGCGACGGTCAGCATATTGCCGCGTTTCATCGTATCGGCGGTCATCGCGGTGGAAAGCCCCCAGTACGGAACGTCGGCAACCGTATACACCATCGACCAAATGACGTAAATGACGCTGATGGCGACAAACGATCCGACATCGTTTTTGTACACCGGCAGGAAGCACAGAATCGTCATAATCGCGATGGGAATCGCCATCCATTTCAGATAAGGACGGCATTTGCCGTATTTCGAACGCGTACGGTCGACGATGCTGCCCATAATGGGATCGTTCAACGCGTCGTAAATCCGCGTAAACAACATCAACAACGCAACGGCAAGCGCGCCGAAGCCGATGGCGTCCGTCATAAAAATGGTCAAATACGATCCGATTACGGTGCAGATCAAATTCTGACCGAAGCCGGCGATACTGTAGGTGATCGCTTCTTTGGGTTGCAGATCACCGTCGTTCGGCGTGGTTCCGAACAGCTTGTGCGAAAACGCACTGAGTTTTTCTTTCATCTCTCTCTCTCCTTCTGTTTTGTTATCCCGTACAAACAGCCTTGCTATTTGACGATTTTACGGAATGCGGCAATAATATCGTCGGAACCCGACGCTTTTCTGCCGAGAATTTCCCCTGCCGCCCGTTCGATAAAACGACGGCTGGACTCCTCCATGATTTTGCACACTTCGAACGCTTCTTCGATGCTTGCCGCGCATGCAAACATACCGTGGTTGGCAAGAAAACATGCGTTGCGCCCTTTCAGCGCCTCCACCGCGCCTTTGGTCAGCGTTTTGGTTCCGGGCAAACCGTACGCACCGACGCGCGCACTGCCGAGCACGGCTTTTTGCATGGCGTCGCTGACGACGGGCATTTCCTTGCGGGCGGCGGCTACCGAACTGCACCATAAGGGATGGCTGTGAATCACGGCGTTGATGTCGGGACGATCGCGATAAATCGCGGCGTGAATTTTCTTTTCGGACGTGGGCTTGATCGGGCTGTCGTACTCTAAGGTATAGATATCGACGATAACCGTATCTTCCGGGCGCATACGGATGTAGTCCATCGCGCTCGGCGTAACGACCATGCGATGATCGTCCAGACGAATGGAAATATTGCCCCAGGTCCCTTGTACCAGATTGCTCTCGAGGAGTTTGACGCCTGCCTCTTTGACTTTTTGTCTGGCTTCTTGCTCGGTCATACGTCCAGTTCCTCCTTCTTCGCTGCCTGATCTTTCTTGCTGTATTTTTTCTTGTAAACGAAGCGCATCAGCGCGGCGTCGAATCCGCCGATCTTAATCGCGCCTCCGAGCACCGTACTTTCGATATAGGCTTTTGCGCCCTTCTCGAGTACCAACGCGCCCGTATAGGCTTCATCGGGCGTTCTGCCCGTCGCAATCGACGTACCGCCCGGAATCAGACATGCGTTGCGCCCTTTCAGTGCCGCCAGCACATCCTGTTCGGCATCCGATTTCGCCGTGCGAATCCGCGGTCCGACGATTTGAGCAAAATCGTCAAGCACTGCGGGCAACACCTTCAGCGTATCTGCCGCCGCGCCGCAATATTTGGCATGGTTGATAACGACGGCGTCGATATCTTTCCGATTTTTGAAAATCGCTTTCATCGTTGCCGCAACGCCCTCGGTTTTTTCGCCGAAACGGATTTCGGCAACGTCGTCCTGCGTCAAAGCATCGCAAGGCTTACGGTCGGACGTGATCAGAAATCCGTCGCCGACGCGCATCCCGATCACATCGCCCGGCTTTGCCAGTCCTTCGGCGGCAAGCAACGCGGCGTGATCGATCAATTCTTGTTTTCGTTTTTCGTGCATAGCACCCTTCTCCTTCCTTGATGATATAAATCGAGTTATTTGGAAGTGAAACGCGTTCCGTTTGCGACTTCGTACGCCTTGCGGAGCCCGTAATAAATTTCCTTATAACTTCTGAACATCTTACTGTAAACGTCGTGATTGGTGGGATCGGGCGTATAGGTTTTGGTGACCTTGGCAAACTTGTATGCCTCTTCGAAGCCGTCCAGCTCACCGAGACCGATCAACGCAATGATCGCGCCGCCGAGCGCGCCGGCGTTGCGCGGGTTTTCCAACACGCCGAATTCGGTCCCCGTAATATCGGCAATGATCTGCATCCAGACCTCGTCCAATGCGCCGCCACCGATAATTCTGAAGCTATGGCAACCGAATTTGTAGTCTTTTTTGAAATTTTCCAAAATCCACCGGAGGTTGTAGCCGATCCCTTCGTATACGGCACGCATCAGATGCAGACGGGTGTGACCTTCGTTGATATTAAACAACGTGGCGCGTGTCGTCGTGCTACTGACGGGACAACGCTCACCCTGCATCCAGGGCGTGCAGATCAAGGAGTCCGATCCGGGCGGAATCTTTGCAATCTGCTCGTCCATATAGCGGTAAATATCGTCGCCGTATTCTTCGTGTTCCTTTTTGAAAAACTGATTCATCAGCCACTCGATGTTGCTGCCGGCGGCTTCGGTGATACCCGTAATCAGCTGCATTGCGGGGTCGGCGCTCTGAATCGCCGCCGCACCGTTTTTGAAGTTCGATTTGTCCTTGGTCGACGCGCACACCCATGCCGACGTTCCGAGATAAATATGAATATCTCCGTCCCGCGTCATACCGCTGCCGATACACGCACTTTGCACGTCGTCGCATCCGCCGAAGACGGGGGTCCCTTCCTGAAGCCCGAGTTCTTCCGCCGCTTGCATGGTCAATCCGCCGACAATGTCGGTGCTTTTGACCAAAGGCGGCAGTTTTTTCATATCGAGTCCCGTCAGTTTGAGCACGGAAAGCCAGTCTTTCTTTTTGAGATCGAGTCCGTAGGAAGACGCACCCGAAAGCTCGGCAACCATCACACCCGTACAGCGATATTTCAGATAGCCGTTGACGTCCAAAAAGTACTTGGTACGCTGATAAATATCGGGGCGTTCTTCTTTGATCCAGATCAGTTTGGCAATAACGTCCTTCCCCATGATCGGCGTTCCGGCAATCAGCGAAAACAGTTTTTTGCCGCCAAGCTTTTTCATAATGCTGTCGGCTTGCTTCTGCGCTCTGCCGTCTACCCAAGTGATGTTGTTATACAACACCGCACCGTCTTCATCAACGGGGATAACGCCCATTGCTTGGGTTGCAAAAATCATACCCTTGACTTCTTTGGGGTCGATCCCTGTCTTTTGCATCAGCGTACGGCTCGCCTCGGTTACGCCCTGCCAATATTCTTCGGGGGATTGTTCGACCCAGGCAGGGTACGGATAATATGTTTTGTAAGGACAAGTCGCACTGGCGATGATGTTGCCGTTGAAATCGACCATCACCGCCTTATCCGAACTTGTGCCCATATCATGTGCAATTATGTACATAAACCCTTCTCCCGTTTACGGTTGGTTGCTTATTTACGCAGTCCTTTTTCGGTACGGACAACGGTCGAGAAGACGCGGTCAAAGCGTTGCAAAGCGTCTTCGATCACTTCGTCGGTATCGGCAAGCGAAGTATAGAGGCGGGATCCTGCAAGCGTTACGATGCCGTTTGCCATATATGCCGCGCCCATGCGTTCCATCGACTCTTTGCGTTCCATCACCATCGCTTTGTTCTTGAGGATACCGAGGACGGACTTGACCAGCGAGAAGGACGAATAATCGAAGCTCATCGCGCCGGTGCATTCGAGGTGAACGATACTGCCCTGGCAGTAAGTAACGTAAGGCAGACCGTATTTGTTGATCAGTTGGGCAAGACCTGCGGTCAGCTTTTCGCCCGCGCGACCTGCTTTGACACAGGCGTTGGTGCGTTCGATTTCCTGAATGGTCAAGTAACCGGCAAGGGAACTCAAGGGGTTTGCCGCCAAGGTTCCGCCGACGTATGCGCGATGTTTGCCGGTAGCAACGCCTGCCGCCATCAGACCGGCATAGCACTTTTTGCCGCCGACGCCGCCTGCCGCGGGATAGCCGCCGGCAATGACTTTACCGAAGATCGTCAGATCGGGCTCGATGCCGAAGTAACCTTGGGCGCCGCCCAGTCCCAGACGGAATCCCGTAACGACTTCGTCAAAAATCAGCAATGCGCCGTATTTATCGCAAAGACGTCTGACCTCTTTGTTGTAGTTGAACGATACGGGACGCGTTCCGCTTTCGGGTCCGACGGGTTCGAGAATAACTGCGGCGGTACCGCCTTTCAATTTGTTGATGCGCAGCATCGATTCGAGCATGCCGAGATCGTTGGGGCGGACTTCGTCGGTCAGAGAATAGCACTTGCCGGGGATCCCGTGCGACTCGAGGAACTGCCGCGATCCGGGGATTTTAAGTCCGTATACCATCTGATCGGACCAACCGTGATACGCGCCGCCGATTTTGATGATGCGTTTTTTGCCCGTAGCGATACGCGCGATTCTGAGCGACGCCATAACCGCTTCGGTACCCGATCCGAGCATACGGAACATTTCGACGGCGGGCATGTGTTTGTTGATCTCTTTCGCGAGGTCGAGTTCTGCTTTATGCAAAAGTCCCGTTACCGGACCGCAGTGATCAAGATGCTTTTTGACTTCTTCGCGGATGGCAGGATAGTTGCTGCCGAGAATCGTCGGACCGCCCGCCTGAAGGAAATCGATATATTTGTTGCCGTCGACGTCGTACATATATGCGCCTTCGGCTTTTTCGATAGCAATGGGGAAGGGATAGTTAAACGCCAGGTTGTGCTGAACACCGCCGGGGATATAGTTTTTGGCTTCGGTCGAAATCGCCTTGGACTTGGCGCATTTGGTTTCGAAGTGCTCCAAAACTTTTTTCAGCTCGTCGTCGTTGATTTCCCAAATCGGTTCGGACGTCAATTTTTTAAGATCGGCATAAATCCGTTCGGGCTCTTCCCATTTGCTGATGCTGTACTTTTGTTCGTTATCCATATATATAGACCTCCGGTAAAAATTTCAGGTTAACTGCGTGGTTTGATGACGAAGGAATACGACCTTCCTTCTTGCGGCACGGTATCGGCAAAGACATAGTTGTCGGATATCGTTACGGTATATTCTCCCGCTTCGACGGGTGCGCCTTCGATGATCGCGCCGTCCTTGCGATAGACCAAGTCCCCTGCGCCGATGCTGACGCTGTCGCCGCTCGGCAAGCGGTATACGGCGATAATCCGCTTCGGCGTACCGTCTTCGACCAGGTTGTCGCCGCCCATAAAATCGATCGACGATTCGATGACGCGCTGTTTGATCGTCAGATTGTCGTATTTGAACAGAATCCGATAGCGGTCGTTGTCGTTGTCGCCCGCGACCAGTTCAAACTTAATCTGATATCCGGCATAGCCGCCCGTTTCGTTAAACTTGACGTTTTCGCCCGGCTCGCGCAACATGCGGATTCCGAGAACGTCGTCGCCTACCAGGCTGTCGCCTGCAATAAAGTAGCGGAATTCGGGATCGGGATCGCCGTAGAATTTTTCCTGCGGATATGCCTGCACGGTAATGATCTTGGCGATAATAAACAGGCTTCTTTCTTCGATCACTTCGTCGAGGTAATATTGGTTGCCGTCAATGGTCACCTGCATGGGATATTCGCCGGGGACGGACGGAACCCGATCGGTCCATACGCCTTCGACGTAATACGCAATCGACCAACCGGGCAACACAAAACCTTCGACGGTATTGCGGAGGGAAAGCGTAGGCGTTTTGACGTCGCCGTAGAACGATACCGAATCGAGATATTCAAACGCTACGTGCTGTCTGCGATAGGTACGAACGGGCACTTCGAGCGAATACGATCCGTAAACCACACGAATGATCTGATCGACATACTGATCGGTGCCCACCGCGTTTTCAAACGGCGAAACGACATAATCGGCAAGCTGAATCAAAGGATCGGTCATCGAAATAATATCATAGCTGACAGCGCCGTCTTTATCTTCGAAGACGCGTTTGATCTGCCCGCCCGAGAGATCGGGGAGCTGTCCTTCGACATAGTTAAAGCGATCGGGAAGCGTTACGACTTCGATGCCGGTCAGCTTGCGCTCGGTTACGCGAACGGGAAGGATGGCGGTACGGTTGCCGTAACGGATTTCGCAATCACGGTCGGCGACAAAATCTTCTCCCTGATACGGGAAGGCGTTGGGATCGAACGTCACATAGCCGCGCTGAAGTTTGACAGCAACGGGTTCGGAACTGCCGCTGTAGACGACGGAGATATAAAACGGCGTAACGTTGAGATCCTCCCCGCGCGATACGACCAGGCGATATTCGCCGGGCGCGACTTCCGTCATGCCGTTCTGCGTGGGATCGAAGGCAATCGAAACCACTTCGTCGGCAAGATCGCGAATTTCGATTTCAAACGAACAAGCAAACAGATTTTCGCCGTGCCGATATTCGATCAAGACCGATTTGGTACCCAAAGTCGTCAGATCCGGGAGCACAATATTCCAGTAATAGTCAAACGCGGCATATTCGACAACGCCCGAAGTATTGTCGTTGAATCGGCGCTCGATCTTCAGATCGCTCAAATCGAGTACGACAGGCGCTTCGGGGTCGAGGTAATAGACGGTGCGCGGCATTTGCTTCACGCTGATGGAAGTAACGGCACGTCCCGAAAGTTTGACGGCATAATCGACGAGAAATCCGTGGTACCGCAACTGAACCGTCTGCGTCCCGATATAATCGTTGCTCATCCGATAAATTTCTGCCTGATCGGCATTGACTTCGTAGATATTGTTGCGAGAATCCGTTACGCGCAGGACGAAAGGATTGTTGGCCAGATCGGCTTCGAACGCCGCGCGATCTTTATATTCGGGCGTATAGCCGAGCCTGTCGATCAGTCGCACTTCGGTAACGGCGGGATCTTCCGCGATGACAAAATATTCGAAGGCGGGATCGGCAACGGTATAGGTCCCGTCCGTAACGACCGGACGAACCAGATACGCGCCCGTTTCATCAAAATGAGTTACGGGTGTCAGCCCGTCCTCGGAATAATAAGAAAGCATCGGGAAGGTCAGTTCGACGGTGCGGAAATTCTTGTTCAGATAGGTCAGCAAAAACTTGCCGCCCGCGATCGATACGACATTATCTCCGACCGCAACATAGTTGTCGGCGGGTGCGGTAAAGTCGACGGAGCGCAATGCGTTTTCTTTTACGACGAAGTCGAATCCGGCAGTGACGTTTTCGACGGTAAAAGCGATGGTTTGCACCGAAGTACCGCCCTCTCCGACGACGTCGGAACGCGCTCCGGTATAAGAGAACGTCGCGTTGCTGCCGATTGCCAGCATGGATTCCGACAAAGTCGGCCATTGCTGAATTGCGGCAAGATCAAATACTTTTTCGACGGGATCGGGCGCAGGGACGGCAAACTCCCCGTTATCGTACTGGATGTTGTAGCGAATCATCGAGGTTTTTCCGCGGAGAGAATCCCCTTCCCAATATTCGAGCCCGACGATCCCGTTGGGGTCGGCGAGAATGAGCTGAAGGGCGGTACGCTTTTTGACAACGACGGTTAAGGTCGTCGCCGCATCGTTGCCGTAACGCACGGTAAGGTTGTAAGTGCCGGGTTCGGAGAAAACCGTTTGCGAATCGATGCGGCGTCCGTTCTGGTCGCTGATGGTAAACGCAATATCGGTCAGGTCGGTTTCTTTCACGGTACCGTCGTCATAGGTCAGACGAACAAGCCCTGTTTCGAGATTGATCCGTTCTCCCTGGATCAGTCCGTCGATCGAAGAAGGATCTTTGCTCTCGGCTTCGGGATAATACGAAAACGAACCGTCCTCCTCCCGAACGACGACGTTTTGCGTCACGCCGAACGAAACGGGATTGCGGATCAGATCGACACGCAGTACCGAGGGCATACGTACCCAGACCGCAAAGGTGGCAACGATCGGGTTGCCTTCCGAGGTCTCGAAGCGGAAGGTCGTCTGAACGCGGGACTCTGCAAGCGGAACGGAAAAATCATAATCGACGGACAGCGCATCCCCCGCGGCAACGGCTTCGTCGTACGTGACGACCGCGGTATCGCCGTTGTTGTAAGTAT
This sequence comes from Candidatus Stercoripulliclostridium merdipullorum, assembly GCA_018713745.1. Lineage (GTDB taxonomy): Bacteria > Bacillota > Clostridia > Christensenellales > DTU072 > Stercoripulliclostridium > Stercoripulliclostridium merdipullorum. The sequence continues at coordinate 19,644 of DVOH01000031.1, forward strand.
AGGCAAAAGTAAGTCCTGCCGTTTCCAGCTCGTCCCCGACAAAATAAGCGTCTTTTGCCGGCTTCGAAGCGACGGCTACCGCGACGACGTCCTTAGAAATAACTTGAATGGTGGTCGTAACGGTCTGTTTGACATAGTGAATGGTGACGGTATAAAATCCCGGAGCAAACGAGCGACGATACCCGGTAACGACCGAGCTGGTCTCGTCGATCTCGGTATAAGCGTCGAGGGAATACAGGGTCGATCTGGCCTCCTGGTAGTAAACGCGGAGCACAACTCCCTTCATACTGAGGTAATCGCCTTCGACGACCTGAATGACCGAAGGTGCCGATTCGATTTCGATCCGCTGAACGGTAGACTCTACAACGGTAACGGACAACGTCGTCGTCTGATCGCCGTAGCGGACGGTAACGGTCTGAGGTCCGATCACGTCGGAGCGATACCCTTCGATCATATCGGCGGTCAAAGCAACGGATTCGGTCTTGCCGTTGTAATAGGTAATCACGACGACGGCACCCTCGTTGACGGTAAACGGCTGATGGGAATACATTGTCAGCGAAGTAAATCCGTCGACGGCGATGGAACGTACACCCTGCTGATCCTGATTTTTTTGTTCACCCGGCGTACAGGCAACCAGCGCGAGCGCGGCAACAAAGATCAGGAGGATCACCAACAAAACTTTTGCATTGAACTTAGTTTTCATCGCGACGACCGTTACTCCTCTGCAATAGAAAAGGCGCATACCGTTAAGTATACGCCTTGATTATATACTATAATTATATATAATGCAATAGCTGACGCGGAATTTTACCAAAATTAAATCGCGGAGCCGCCTTCCCGCTCCTCTCTGAGGCGCAAAGCGAGGTCAATGCGGTTGGTTGTCACGTTGTCGGGACGATGACGCAAAACACGGATCAGCTCATCTTCCCGATCGACCGTATAGACCGACACGCCCAAACCGACCTCGTTGGCTTTTTGCAAAAACGCGTCGGTGGCGATATTGAAATTGACATTGACCCCTTTCAGTCCGGGATTGCCGAAGGAGTCGAGATAGCGTTTGACTTCGTCGAGTTTTTCGGGAGAAGTCCCGATATGGCGGAAAAAGTGGGTGTTGACATAGGCAATCGCGCCCGAACGCAAAGCAGGCACCTCGTCTGCCGAAAACGACCCGGTAAAATAAATCCGATCCGCCGCCCCCATCGATTCGGCAAGCGACACGATCTCTTCCGCCAGTCCTCTTTGTTTGGTATCGCAGTTGACCTTTTTGCCGTATTTCAGACAGAAAGCAAAGACATCCTCCATCAGAATCGCTTTTTTCAGCGATAATTTGGGCAGAATATGAGCAAGATACAGTTTCCCCCGCCCTTTTTGAATATCGACTTCGATCGCTTCCATCGGCCATGCGGCAATGGTATCGAAGTAGCGACGGGTGTTGCGCCCCGTTCCCAACGCGCCCCCATGTGCAGTCAACATAAAATTTCCTCCGATATTTAAGATTTTACAAAAAACGGAGTAACCACGGCAAGCGTGCCGCGTTCCCCTTCGATCGTCCCTTCGACTTCCACGCCTAAGTAGCGCCCGGACAGCGACAGCGGAATTTCCTCCCTCTCTCCCGCCTTGATCGGGAAAAAGCGCTCCCCTTCTTCCGTCAGCAACCGAACCCCGTCGATCGAAACGCCGAAGCGATCGGTATACGCTTTCCGCCACAATGATGCGCCGATCCGCAAGCGACATTCGCCGCAAGGAACCTCCGATCCGATTTCGTATGTCGCCCCCTCCCGTTCGAGCGCGAGGTCAACCGTAACGCCCGTCGACACATAGGTTCTGCCCCGGGCGATTGCTTGATAAACCGATCGGGCGTCGGGCGCGCCTTCGACCCCGACAAACGTTACGGCATAGGCTTTACCCTCATCGTAATCGGTATGCCGATCTCTTCCGTAGACGCAGGCAAGACGGTTGCCTGCCGCAATCAGTTCGTAATAGCGGTTCTTTGCCATCCGATTGGTGGGATTTTTTTGCGGGGACAAATACGACCAAACTTCATAATGACTGAACGCGCCGTAATCGTTCCCGAGTCCCCAGTCGTCACTGCCGCCCGTACAAATGGGATAACCGATGCGATAAGGATGCGCAATCCCCGCAATGCCGCCCGAAGCGCGCACGTTGCGGACGCATTCGACGACGGAATCGGGATTGACCGAACGCCAGTCCACAACGCTTTCGGCGCCGAGTACGGTAATATGCCCGTAAAACGTCGTCCACTCGATTCCGCGCAAAAAAACCACACCTTTCCGCCCGGCGATCCGTTCGGCTTCGTCCAGACCGCTGACGGCATTGTGGTCGGTCAGCGCAACCCCCGTAAGCCCGTCCCGCACCGCCGCTTCGATTAAAGTGTCGGGGGGCATTTTTCCGTCGCTGTGGACGGTATGGCAATGCAGTTCAAAGGGATAAAAAGTCGTTTTCAAAGGATCAGTTCCCCCTCGATTCCGACGGTAACGCAATCGCTGAGTACCGCGTGGGTACTGACCACCGCCCGATAGTCCCCTTTTCGGGGACGATACGGCATAAAACCGGGATCGGGAGTTTGCGAAATACAATAAACCGCGTCGTTCAGGTGTCGATGCGCCGTTCCGATCCACCCGTGCGGTCCGTCCAGGGACAGCGTAATCAGATTGTTGAGCGGAAGCTCTTTGCGCGCTTCCGCTTCCGTACAATCGAGACCGTAACGCCCGTAGCATGCAACGACTTGATCGACAGCGTCCTCTCCTTCGTAGCGTTTGGGGGTGTAACGGTATCGGATCCGCAATTCCGTTCCGTCCGCAGGAAGCGAAAACGGGATCGCGATATGCTTTGCGGTATCGGACGGCGATAAGGTCAGAGTTTCGTCCAGCACAATCATTTCAGTCCGTTTTCTCCCAGTAAATAGCCTGTTACGGTGACATAGGCGATTTTAACGCCCGCGTCGTCAAACACGTCTACGGCATACAGCGCGGTATTGCGCCCTTCATTCAGAGCGTATGCACGCGCTTTCAGCCAAGCGGGACGGCGCGCTTTCAAAAAATGAACGGTAGCGTTCTGCGATACGGTAAAACGCCCCTTTGCATTGGCAAGCACCGCAAACGCAAAGTCCGCCATCGTAAAAATAAACCCGCCCTGCACGGTGTCCCCCGCATTCAGATGGCGATCTTCGACGGGGGCAAAAACCACGGCTTCGCGCTCGGTGACCGACTCGACGGAAATCCCCGCAGACGCTACAAAACGGTCGCGCTCAAAAAATTTTCTGACACTTTCTATATCCATAATCCGTTCTGATTGATTCGGTAAAGCCGGCGGCGATTATTTGGATTTTTTCTTTTTCCATTTATAGTGAGTCAACGCCCTGCGATATTCGCAATGTGCGTCCGACACATGGAATTTTGTCGTGACGCGCAGGCGCCGCCACAGCGAAGGATCCCACATATGCGACGGGCAGTATGTTATGCCCAGTTTGTCCAGCACGGGCAAAAACTTAACCAGCCGCTCTTTGAACTCGGCATAGTTCTTTTGGCTTGCGGGCGTCCAAGCCGTTTCGGCAAGGGCTTCGAGACGGGGATACGTCTGGAAATCCAGACGCTCCTGGGTCATAATCCATTCGGTCCAAAGCGTCCCTTCCACACCGAGAATATCGTCGTTGCGGTTGCTCAGCCCCAACTGTTCGGGTTCAAACCGATAGGTATTGCGAAGCGGAACCATTGCATAGGGCATATCGAAATAAAACGCCTCGTGCTTGCTGAGAATCGCGCTTCCGCCGTTGCGCAGATGATCGGCAACGCGCGGATCTTTCAGCGGCGTCCAGTATTGCGCGATCACAGAGTGTTCCAGACCTTCGGCTTTGAGAACTTCGTTCCAACCGATCAACCGTTTTCCCTTCCGTTTCAGGTATAAAGCGATTTTGTTGTTAAAATAGCCTTGGAGTTCTTCTTCGTTTTTAAGGTTATATTTGCGGATGACGGCCTGACATTTCGGACACTTTTTCCACTCTTTTTTCGGCGCTTCGTCCCCGCCGATATGGAAGTACGGCGCAGGAAACAACGACGCCATTTCGTCGATGATATCGTAAGCGAACTTAAAAGTAAAGTCGTCTCCCGCACAGGCTATGATACTGCAGTTGGGATCGCTGTGCAGGATCGGAACCTCCATCGGCAGCTTACGGCAAGACAGTTCGGGATAAGAAGCGATCGCCGCGCCGAGATGGGCTGGCATATCGATTTCGGGCACGATCATAATGTTAAGCCGCTCGGCATACGCCACGATTTCCTTGATCTCCGCTTGGGTATAATACCCGTCGTACGGGATCCACTCGACATCCTTTTTGCCCCAGGCTTTTGTCTGTGTTCCCTTTCTTTTGGATCCTACTTCCGTCAGTTCGGGATACTTTTTGCTCTCAATACGCCATCCTTCGTTGTCCGTCAGATGCCAATGCAAAACATTGAGCTTGTGATACGCCATCATATCGAGCAGGCGTTTGACCGTCACCGGTCCGAAAAAGTTGCGCGACTCGTCCAAAAGGAGCCCTCTCCACTCGTAGCGCGGCTTGTCCTCGATCACGACGGCATGCATCGTCAGCACCCGCGCATGATCCATCAGCTCGGCAAGCATCAGTTGACGGATGCTGATCCCGGCATACAGCGCGCCGGCATGCGACGATGCCTGAACGATAATCCGTTCGCTCGTGCATTCCAGGCGGTAGCCTTCTTTGGGAAGACGCACGTCATACAAAAAGCGGATTGCCGCTTTGTCGCTGACGACAACGGCGGGACGAATTCCGCACGCCTTCTCGATGCTCTGCACAAAGTAATCGCGCGCCGCTTCGAGGGGGGGATCGGCGTAAACCGCCGTCGTGGAATTCAAAACAAATTCTCCGTATTTTTCTTCGTAAAAAGCGGGACGCGGAATCAGATGTATCACGGGTAATGCCTCCTATTCAACAATCAGTGCCGATCGGCAAGTCTGACGTACGGAATCCGCTCGGCAACGGCGTTGTAAGCGGGACGGATGATTTTGCCGTTATTGCTGAGTTCTTCGATGCGGTGTGCGCTCCACCCCGACATTCTGGATACGGCAAAGATAGGCGTAAACAATTCGGGCGGGAGTCCCAGCATATTGTATACAAAGCCCGAATAAAAGTCGATATTTGCGCTGACACCCTTATAGATCCGCCGCTTGTCGGCGATGACTTCGGGCGCGAGGCGTTCGATTTTACTGTAAAGGGTATAATCCTCTTCCAGTCCTTTTTCTTTTGCCAAAAGACCGACAAAGGACTTGAGAATTTTGGCGCGGGGATCGGAAATCGAATACACCGCATGCCCCATTCCGTAAATCAGACCTTTGCGATCGAAGGCTTCGCGGTTCAGCAGGCGCATGAGATAATTGCGGATTTCGGTATCGGAATAGGAGTCGAGATTGTTTTTCATATCATCGATCATCCTTACGACCTTGATATTGGCACCGCCGTGGCGGGGACCTTTGAGGGATCCGAGCGACGCCGCTACGGTACTGTATGTATCCGTACCCGAACTGGTGACGACGTGTGTGGTGAAACTCGAATTGTTGCCGCCGCCGTGTTCGGCGTGCAGGACAAGACAGAGGTCGAGGATTTTGGCTTCGAGCGCGGTATACGCTCCGTCGGGGCGAAGCAGATGCAAAATGTTTTCCGCCGTTCCGAGCGTACGGTCGGGGCGGTGAATGATCAGACTTTCTTCGTCGTGGTAATGTTTAAAGACCTGATAGCCGTAGACCGACAGCAACGGCATCTGCGCCGTCAGCTGCAAACATTGCCGCAAGACATTCGGGATCGAAACGTCGTCGGGGTTATCGTCATAGGCATAAAGGGTCAGAACGCACCGGGCAAGCACGTTCATCATATCGACCGAAGGACGCTTCATAATAATATCGCGTACAAAGCTGATGGGAAGGGAGCGCATCGAAGACATCAATTCCGAAAAGGCTTTCAGCTCCCCCGCCGTCGGAAGTTTCCCGAACAGCAACAGATACGTCACTTCTTCGAAGCCGAACCGTTTTTCGTCGATGAAGCCGCGCACGATATCTTCGATGGGGATTCCGCGATAGTACAATTCGCCCTCACAGGGGACGGAGTTGCCGTCGGCGTCCTTTTTTTGAGAAATAATCTCGCTGATTTCGGTCAGACCGACGACAACGCCTTTGCCGTTGCTGTCACGGAGTCCGCGTTTGACGTCGTGCTGTTCGTAGAAAGAAGAATCGATAACGGTGGAATTTTGTGCCAACACGGCAAGCCGTTCGATCAGGTCGCCGTGCGGGAGGGTGTTGGTAAAATCGGACATAGCCACCTCCTGTTTCCGAAAGATAATAGTATACCTAAGTATTATAGCGCAAAAGAACGCCGAAGTCAAACGTCAGATTGCGGGGATTGCCGCAAAACACGACCGATCCTTTTTTTCAAAAAGCGATGGAAGGCGATCACGGTCAACGCCGAAGAAACGGCATGGGCGAGATCGAAAAAGAAACTTGCCCCCCAAACGGTTAGAAACGCCGATACGCTCGGCTTGTCGAACATGGCAAACATCGAAAAGACGTCCAGCACGACCCCGTACATAAACCCTGCAAAAACGGCGTAAACGGTCAGTGCGGGCGTATCGAAGCGTGAAAGCGCGGCAGCGCCGATCCCGATCAGCCCCGTCGCCATCATCTGCCAGGGTGTCCAAAGCCCCTGTCCCAGAAGAACGTTGGAAACCAGCACCGTCACCGCCCCCGCGGCAAACCCCGACCGTGCACCCAGCAAAACGCCCGCAAGAATGACAAACCCCGTGCTGAGCGTAAAATTAGGCAAAAACGCAAACGCCCACCTGCCGACGACGGCGACGGAAATCAGAACGGCAAGCAGAACAATCTTTTTTTCGTCCGCGCCGCGCTCGAACCCGACCAACAGCGGAACGACTCCGAATAACGCCGCCCCCGCACTGCCGAGGGCATGCGGGATCAGCCCCGCCGTCGTCAGCGCCACGGCAACGACGGCAAAAACAACGCCCGCAGTCAGCGCGACAATTTGTTTAGTTTTGGAGCGCATTCCAAAGATCTCCTTCGGTTCGGACTTCGGGGCAACGCTCGGCGGCGATCGACTCTGCGGCGGATGCGGCAAAGTATCCGCGATCGGAGTCGGTCAGTTCTCCGTCAAACAACAACGCCCGCCGACAGGCGACTTCCGCCGCAAAATCGTTATCGTGCGTTACGACGATCGCACTGCCGCCCGAAGCGGCATAGGCTTTCAGTCGACGCGCCAAAATTTCTTTTGCGCCGCCGTCCATCCCTTTGGTCGGCTCGTCCAGAATCAGAACGTCGGGATCGGCGGCAAGCAATTTGGAAATCGCGGCTTTTTGCTTTTCGCCCCCGCTGAGATCGAGGGGATCGGTTTTTCGGAGGCGATCGGGCATTTGCCAGGCGTCGAATTCCGCTTCGGGCATCTCCTCCTCCAACGTATCGCGGTCAAACAGCCAATCGACGTTATCCGGAAGATACAGCACCCTATCGGGTCGTTTCAGCTTCCCGTAATAAGGTTTCAGTCCTCCCGCCAAAATTTTCATCAACGTCGATTTTCCCGCTCCGTTGCCGCCGTATACCGACAAGATTTCGCCTTTTGCAAGCGTCAGATCGACGCCCTTCAAAACGTCGGGATTTTTTTTGCCGTATCGGAATCGGATGCCGCGCGCTTCGAGTACGGGGGCACTGTGCGAACGCGGGACAGATGCCTTCGGCAAACGTTTGACTTCGGCTTTTCGGACGGCGCGCCGCGCTTCCGCCATCGAATCGCACGGCACACCGAGATAATCTCCCACTTTCACAAACAACGGAAGCCAGGGATATACGCCGCTTTCTATTTCCTTGCGCTTACAGTCCGCTACGATTCTCCCTTCCTTCAACACTACGATGCGGTCGGCAAGATTCCATAGCATCTCGGCGCGGTGCTCCGCCGCCACGACCGTAATCCCTTCTTCTTTGTTCAGTCGAGACAAAAGTCCCCCAAAACGCGCCGCGCTTACGGGATCGAGACGCGAAACCGGTTCGTCCAGCAACAGCACCTTGGGACGCATCGTCATGACAGCGGCAAGATTGACGATTTGTTTCAGTCCCCCCGACAAGGCGTCGATTTCGGTTTCGCCCCGTTCGTTCAATCCGAAATAATACATGGCTTCCCCTGCCCGGGCGCGCATTTCGTCATAGGGCACGCCGAGATTCTCCATGCCGAAACATAATTCGGGGTAAACCCGATCGGCAACCGACTGTCCTTCGGGACTCTGTGCAACATATCCGACGGCAACGCTTTCGGTATCGCTCATTTCGAGCGGTCGCTTTCCGCAAACGGCAATATCGCCGGTTCCCTTCGGAGAAGCAAATTCTCGCTTGAACTGCCGAATCAGCGTGGTTTTTCCGCTGCCGCTTTCTCCCAGCAACAAGACAAACTCGCCTTCCCCGACCGTCAGATCGATTCCTTCCAGGGCAAACGCCCCGATCTTCAATCCGAAATTTTTGCAACGGATCGCTTCCATTTCCACACCTCACAACCGTCAAACAAAATCGGCATCATCCCGATCCACGCCGCTCCCGCCGTCATCATTACGGCACCTGCCGAATCGAAATCAAACCGCAACCCCGGAAAAAAGACGGTTTCTCCGGCAAGCGCATATCCGACAACGGTCAGCACAAACGCCGCTGCCGATCCAAACAAAAACACCGCGTCTGCCCCGCCGAAGCGGTACCGCCTGCAAAACGTTCTGCTTTTTATTCCGTATCCCCGCGCACGCATCGAGTCGGCGCGCGTCGCGCTTTCCTCGATCGCGCGGGTTATGGTTGCGCGTAAAGCACGATACTCCCCATTCAACCGCCCTTTGCCCGACGGGAGCAGTCCCGCCGCTTTCATGGCAATGCGAACTTCTTTGTGGGTGCGTTGCAACTCGGGGATCAGTCGCAACGTCATCGACAACAACAACGCCGTCGAAGGAAATACTTTGCCGAAGGCGTAGGCATAGCGATCGGCACTCATATACGCGTCGAATGCGGCAAACCAAAACGCCGCGGCAATCAGCATCATACCCGACACGCCTCCGTAAACAAAACTTTCCGCCGTAACCGTCAGCGATCCGAGCGTCAGCCACACGGTTACCCCCCTGCCGTTGACCAAAGGATTGATCAGCACGACAAACGCCGCAACGGGGATCGACCATAGCGCGCGCAAGGCGTAGCGCCGATCGGTCTGCACGGCATATCCGATCCCGCAAACGGTAAGGATGCCCAGTGCAATCGGCTGCTTGATCAGCACGCACGCGACGACCGCAAACATAAAAAATACGATCGCGGTATACGGATTGAGATTACGGACAAACATCGAGATCTCCTTTCTGCAAGGAATACCGCCAACGGATGACGTCGCCGTCGGCAAGCGGCTTGCTTCCCGCACCGACCACGGCATAAACACCGTTGACGCTGTACAGCCATCCCCCCTCGTCGGTCAACTTTTCGGGGAGTCCCGCAAGGGAAGCGACATAACCTCCGCGGGCGGAAACGGGAAGACCGTAACGATCGGCAACGCTTTGCAAGGCGTCCAGAACGGTCCCGCCCCCTTCCGTTTTTACGACCGCGTTCTGCACAACGGTGCCGTCCTCTCCGAGCAACGCCCGTCCTTCTTCGCCGAGAGCGGCGAAGACCTGCTCTTTCAACGCGGCGTTTTCGGGCAAAAACAACGTGCGGCAGTCAATCGAAACGGTAACGGATACCGTTCCGGACGGAGTTTCCTGCAGGGGCTGCTCCCGCGTAAGGAGCATGACGGTCAACGGAACGGCAACGATCAGCGCGATCAGAATTGCCGCAATCAGATAGGATTTTTTGTTTTTCGACCCTTTCATACCGATTATAAAGCGCGATAAAAGCTACCCTTTCCTTCCGCGGCAAGACGGCAGGAGATCAACGCGCGCATCCCGTCCGTCGTCGAGAAGGAATCGGCATTCAGTCCCGCTCCCGCGGCAAACAATCCTTTTTCCGTTCCGTCCGTAATCCGCATCGAAAGGACAAAGTCAATCGTCTGTTTGCCGCCGACGGCGACAAAATCCGCTACGCTTTGTCCTGCCGCGCACAGCGCCGTCAGCGTGGTTGCGGTACTGCTGAAATTGGGCAACGGCTGATACGGCGGCGCCCAGGAGTCCACGCACACCGCGCCGTCCGCATTGAGTTTCTCTTTAATCCGATCGAGCCCCGCTTTCGCCGCCGCCTTAAATGCCTCGCTTTGGCAATACGAAGCGAAGGAGTACACCGTCATCGCGGTGGTATCGACGTCAAACGTTTCGACGCCGCCCGCAACATATCCCCAGCCGCCGTTTTCAAACGCAAGATCGACAACCAACGCCTCCATTTTGGCAAAGGTATTGTCGCTTTGGTGCTCCGTACCGTCTTTCGTGCGGTAAACGGCAGGAATCTCGCCGCCGAGACGCAAGGCAAGATAAGCGGGATTGAGGGTATAAATGCTCGGGTAGTCCCCTCCCGTTGCCGTTCTGTAACTATAATACGGATGCAACAATCCGAACCCTTCGACAACGGGCGTTTGTCCCATTGCCTGCATGGCGTTTGCCATGTGGAGATTGTAGTACGTCGGATAAGCGTCATCGGTACAAATGACGTCGGTAGCGGGATCGCCGTATTGCAGGGCAAGCGCGGAGCAACGCGCAAGATAATCGGATTTGATATCGGCAGGCAACGCGACACAAGAGCGCGCGACGATTTCGACATAATTATCGTATACGGTACTATAATACAGATCGCCCCCCTGATCGAAACGATCGGAACGCAGCAACGCGATCAGCGCCGTGACGCTTTCGGTTTCCTGCGTGCGAAGGGGCGAAAGCGTTTGGTCGGGACGATCGGAAGGGTTGTTATCCGTCGGGGGCGTCTGATCGGTATCGTCGGGCGCGGTATCGGGCGCACAACCGACCGCAGTCAGCGCAAACAGCAAAACAATCGATACGAGTACAAGAAGCAATTTCGGGTATGTTTTCATCAAACATTCTCCTATATAAATGTATTTCCGCGGAAGCAAGGGCAAACGCCGCCAATACAAAATCCGTCTTTCGACGGATTGAGCATAGCGAAAAGGTTCTTGCGAACCGCGGTTATGCAACCTCCCTCCGAGATTTCATAATGTGACGGCATACGGCAGGTCTCCTGACTTGTGCGTCAAACCTCGGTCGGTCTTCCCGCTTGCGCAGTGACGTTTCGACCTTGTAGCACCTACAGTAACGGGGGTTGTGCGCGTTCGCGACTTCCCTATTAACGCCTTGCGGCGACCGTTATGCCCGATTAAGTTGTAACCCCGTCAGCGGGATTTTGATGTTTTGCCGACGGATTTTTTCACGCGCGAAGGGTTGGGGGACTTCGCTTGTCCGAGGGCAACGTTTTTCTTTTTCTTCTTCCGCAACACGATCACGACGATGGCGATGATCAAAATCAACGCAACGCCGCCGCCGACCCCTGCCACGATATAAATCCACAGATTATCGGGCGTTCCGACCAGCGCAAACGATACCATATTTTCGGCATCGAACGATACGTTTACGCCGTCCCGCTTGACATTTTGCGCAACGACATATTTCCCGTCCATATTTTTATAAACGATGACGAGATTGCGTTCGGCACTCAGTTCTTCGGTCAAAACGATGCTGACGCGTCCCGTTCCCAGTTCGGGCATGATTTCACCTTCGATGCTGACCGTAACGCTGTAAACATCCAGTGCTTTTTTAAGCGTGAGCGAAGCGTCGTTCATCGATTTGATCGCGTCGTTGTAGGCGTCATAGGTTTTTTGCGAAGCGCGTTCCGATACCTGAACAACCGATATCACCGTACGATTGTCGTAGTCGCCTTTCATCACAAACCCGAGTGTGGGATCCTGCAACAAGGTTTTCAGGATCGAAAACACGCTTTCTTTGTATTCGATCGTATAGTTTTCGGCGGATGCGCCGAAGGGCGTGATTTTGTAGTATCCGACCTTTGTCGGGAAGATCACGTCGGGGAGCTCGTCCAGATCCGCCGCCGAATCGTCGCCCAAAAATCCTTCGTAAACGAAGTCCTTTTTCGGTGTTTCGGTTTCGCCGATTTCGATGTCCGGCAGATAAATGGTCAGGACGGCTTTTTGTACGACAACCGTAATTTCGGCGCCGTCGGGATCAACGTAATTTCCGTTGGTGACAATATAGCGAGCCTGATATCTTCCCGCATCTTTCACGGGGCGATCGTACTCGAGTCTGCCGATCGTATCGACGGAATCGCCTTCCAGAAGATTTTCGATCCGCACCGTGAGGGGCGATTGCTCCCGTCCGTTGTAGGTGATGACGGGATTCCCGACAAATTCGACATCGATGCGACGCGGTTCCCCTTCTACCGCAAGCGCGACGGTAACTTCGCGGTAATTTGCGGAATCGGGTGTAAACACGGCGTCGAAGTACAATACGGGTTCTTTGCTGAAGTCGGGGAGAAGATCGGGGTCCGCCCAGCGGAAGGTACCGGCCACGCCGTCAAGAACCCGGCAAGCGGGCTCGATGGCGGAAAGCGGATTGCCGTATTCGATTTTAAGTTCGTATTGCGTGCCGAAACGCGGTGCCGCAGGCAAAATCTGCAAAGAGGCGAGGAAGTAGCGCCCGATCGTATAGTTGCAATCGGAACAGACAATCCCGACGCTGGAATAGGCATAAGTTCCGACGTTTTCTCCTTCTTGTCTCCGCATGGCGGGATACTCGATCGAACCGTCGTCGCGCAGCACATACGCGCTTTCCAGGACGTCGTCCAACGTATCGCCCGGCACAAGGCCCGTCAGAGTCAGACGCGGTACGGGATCTTGCTGCCCGTATTCTTTTGTCGCGGCAAGCAGCGTCACCGTAACCTCTTTTGGGGTAACGGTATAAACTCCGTTCATGGCAACAAGGTCGAAATTGGAGTTGACGGCGTCGTCATAGCCCGACAGAATAATGTTGTATTGACCGGCATTGACGCCGAAATCACAGATTGCCGTTACATAGAGCAAACCTTCACCCACCATCGAAGGATCGGCAACCGCAACAAACCGTTCGGTCAGTGCACCGGGATCGGGAACGCCGTCGAAATGACCGTCGTAAATCAAAATCTCGGAAGGAATCTGCGCTTCGCCGTAGACCGAAGTGAGATTTTTTGCCACGACGGTCAGTTTTTTGGGCAAGACGTTCATGTCAAAAGCGGAGGGATCGGCATAATCGATACGGACGTGATAGCCGTTTGCCGAACTTTCTCCTTCGGGTCGTACGAGATACGATCCGACGGGGAACCAGCTGTTTTCGGGGTCGTACAACGTGAACGACCCGTCCTTATTTTCGACGTAAATGGACGGAGCGACAAACCCGTCTGGAACGGTCTTGTCGAGATCCCCCTCGACCAAACCTTCAAACGTATATGCGATGACGGGAAGACTTCCGTATTCGGCGGAAATCGAAATGCCCTTAATCGTGAGATTGACTTTTTGGACATCGAGGATGAGATCGGCACTCCGCTTTTCGAGATAATTCTTGCTTTCGGCGCGGACGGCGTAAAGCACGACGATACCGCCGCCGGTAAAGGTCGCGATATCCCCGTCGACCGAAGCGAACCCTTCTCCGACATAATAAGTGACCTGCCCGTCCCCGCTGCCGGGAGCCGTCAGAACGAGTTGCTGCGGCGCCATGCCGTAACGCAATTCAACGGCGGGATCGGCAAGCGCTAACGCCAGGTCACCCTGCTCGGCTTTGGCAACCGAAAACTCAATCGTGCCTTCCCCTTGGTAATTTCCGTCGACCGAAGCGACGGCGCGATAGCGTCCGGCGTCGACGGGCAAACCGTTTTCGTCGAGTACGCCGTTTTCCAGGACGCTGTATTCGATGCGATCGGGCGAAAGATAAATATCGCTTCTTCCGTCATTATAGTACGCAAGAATCGCCTGCCCCGCTCCGTCATACACCAGGTTGGTGTATTGTTTGAAGCGGATCTCAACCGAAATCGGCGATATGGTCAGATAGTACCCTTCTTCGGGCAATGCGATATCGTAGTAAATATCCGTGGTATCGAGGGGCATAACCTCCAGGCGATAGACGCCGACGTTAATCGCATATTCGACCGCCTCCCACCCGCTTTCGGTTTGACGGAAAAAGTTGAATCGGACATTGGGTGTTTTGCCGGCGACAACGTTTTGCCAGCTGTATTGTTGGATCGATACGGGCGCGGCAATATAAGACACATTGAGGTGTTCGGGCAGGATTTCGAGGGTAATCTGCCGCTTGGTGATGGTCGCCGCCACACTGATATAACCGGTTTCTTCGAGGGCGGTATCCGATTGCGGGTCGTCTTTGACCAAATAAACGCGTCCTTCCTCCGTCGTATCGTACAGCGTATAATTGCGCGCTGCGGAAGAGGCACTGCTGAACTCGAGCGCAACCGAAGCTACGGCGTCCAGCGGAGCGGAAGAAGGTTCGGCTTTGTTATAATAAACGGTTGCGGTAACGCCGAGCAAAGCAAGATCACTCGGCACAATCCCCGCAAAAGCCTCCGTCCCGACGGGAACGGTAATGGGCTCATACGTCAATTTTCCGTCGTAAGGCTTTTCGTTGGGCAGCAACGAACGGATGACGGTCAGACGTCTTTTGGCGATGGTAAACGAAAGACTCTGACTTCCTCTGCGGACTCCGTTTTCGTCGGCGACCCAAACGGTCAGCGAATACGTCCCTGCCGCAGTGGGATTGTTGGAAGAATATATGATTTCGGTTGCAAAACCGACGTCGGGCAACTCGAACGAGTACGTCGTCGGGGTGCCGTCATATTCTCTCGTATCGATCGCAGGCGCGTTGACTGCGACAAACTCGGCACCGAACCGGTCGGCATCGGCCCCGGGCATTGCGACGACGGCAATGTTGCTGCGATCGGAGGAAGAGAATTCGTATTCAAACGAAGCCGTCATGGGATTGTTGACGGTATTGTAGACGACGGCTTCTTTCAGATAATATCCGTCCTCTGCTTTCAGGGCAAGTCTTACGGCTTGCCCCTCATAGAACCAACGTTCGGTTGCCGCGGATCCGACAAACCCGATCGAACCGTTGACAACGTCGGCAAGGCTGAGGCTTTTGACAAAGCGGGCATAAACCGTACCGCGATAATAAGAGTCGGGCGTCGCGGTGTAATATGCGCTGTCCTCCAAAACGTCTTCGGATGCCGTACGGAACTGCGGTCTCCAAACCCCGCTTTCGGCGCTGGCGGCAAATTGAACGGTCGATCCCGTCCTTGTCGCGACGACTTCGCCGTTCTGCCCTTCCACCATCATCGAGCCGAAGGTTACGGCGCCGACGGCATCGGCACTCCCCTGATCGGTGACAAACCAACAGTTGGCGGCAGAGGAAGCGCTTGTCTGCGCGGCAATCCCGCTCAAGCCCGAAGTCCCTTCGAGTCGGACCGTCGAAAGCAGGTCGGAACAGGTTACGTTAGCAAGACTCCCCGCAATTCCTCCGACAAAACGGATGCCTTCAACCACACCGTCAACCGTAATACCGGCAATTTTTCCGCCCGTCGCTTTGCCGACGACGGCGCCGACGGTTTCGGTCCCTTTTACGGTCAGATTGCCGAAATTAACGTTTTGAATCACCGCGCCTTCCGTCAGACCGAATACGCCGGTATTGTATCCTTCGCTGAGATCGGCAACGACGTCTCTGCTCCGATCGACGACGAGTCCCGAAATCGTATGATCATCCCCGTCGAAATTACCGCGGAACACCTGACTGCCGCCCGATCCGATCGGTTGAAATCCGCTGACGTCGGACATATCGAGATCGGAAGCAAGGCTGAAAAATTTACCGCTGTAAGTAACCGCACCGGTCATACGATAGGTATTGACGGCGGTCGAGAGGTACAAAAACTGCGCCGGAGTTTCGATCAAATAAGGGTTATCCTGCGTCCCCCATTCGGCAGAACCCGATTCGGGCAAAAAGCCGTAAAAGCGGGTACTTGCCGCATATTTGGAGAAATAAGGCGACCGCTGACGGAATCCCGCGAGTTCGGGATAAAAGACGGCGGCGGCATCGCCCGAGCGGCTTTTAGCGGACGCCCAGAAGATTTCGGTAGAAAGCGGAAACACTGTCGTTACGGACACCGTAGCCCATTCCGCCGCCGAATAACCGACAACGTTATTTGCGATTACGGTTGTGTCTTCGGGGTTACCGAGGGCGGTCGAAACAAAATCGGAATTGAAATAAGCATAAGACAGCGTCAGCTTATCCTGCCCTGTTTTGGCACCGATCAGACCGCCCGACAGCGCGGGGGTACCGCCGATCGTACGGACGGCGGCATAGCTTTCGACGACGGAAAGATCGTCGGCGCCGGAATCGGCAGTCCCGTCCGCAACGCCGATCAAACCGCCCGCCGTAACGGAGTCGGCACCCGACACGACCGTAATATCGGCGGAAGCAAACGAACGGGAGACCGAACCTTTTTTAAGCGAACCGATCAGACCGCCGACCGAAGTCGCGCCGGAAGAAGCGTCGACCCGAATCGATCCGTTAAAGTAAGAGCCCGTAACGGAAGTGTTTTCGGCAACGCCGGCGATCCCGCCGACATAAGAGCCCGTAACGGAAGTGTTTTCGGCAACGCCGACGATCCCGCCGACAGCAGACGATCCCGTCCCGTCGACGACAACGTCATAGACACCGAGATCGGTGACGGACGCGTTAGAAAGCTTCCCGAACAAACCCGTTGCGCCGCCACTCGAACTCCGAACGGTGGCATTGAAAATCCGGTGATGATTGCCGTCGAATTTTCCAAAAAACAGCCCTTTGGAGTTTCTCCACGGCTCAACCGTCTGTCCTCCGAAATCGAGATCCGCCGTCAAGCGATATTCGACATAAGCGCCTTCATCTTCTTCATAGGCGTCGCGCAACCGCAGATAATCATCGACGGTAGCGATCAGATAAGGGTCGGATTGCGTCCCGCTACCTACAATGCCGCCGGGATCGACACCGGGGTCGTCGGCGGATGCGACAAAAGGTACGGCACTCCCGACATACAACCCCGCCGCAACCAGCGCGAGCACGATCACCAAACCGAATAAGACGTTGCGTTTCATACCAAATCCTCTCTGATCTTCTCTTGATATACGCGCGATATTCGCGCGTATATATATACGTTGCAATTATATCATATCGCGCGCGGTATTTCAAGAGCCTACAGAGGAAAACGCGCAAAAAAAAGAGTCGGGCGGCCGACTCTTTTCGTTGCGTTAAGGCAAATCGATTATTTTTTTCGTTTGGCAACGACGATCAACATCCCGGAATGCCCTTTCAGAGAGAAACTTTTGTTGAACGAAATCCGTTTTCCGCTGCAATACCCTGCAATGGCGGGACGAAAAACCTTTTTGCCGACCGAGGTATAGCCGAGTTTGTTTTCGATCCCCATATCGAAGCGTAAACGCTTGGGCGAAGTATTATATACGGCGACCAACATATTGTCACCGCTGATATAAGAAGTTGCCAGCACGGAACGATTGTCGACGCGTACGGGATTGGCAGGATCCCAGTATCCGAACATTTTGCCGTCCGGGATCGCATAGTCGATCAGAACGCGATTGAAGTCGTCAAGCATATCCTTGTGTTTTTTGGAGTCGAAACGGAGCGGAACGGCATAAAGCATCGCCTTGGCAAGATCGACGTCTTCGGTCGTTTCCGCCGCAATCCCGAACGGAATCCCCGACAACGCCGTCAGAATATAGTCGCTGTCCTCTCCGCCCAGCCCTTCTGCGACAAGACTGTCGACAAACGGCAACACTTCGACAACCGCGGAAATCGCGGTGCAGTTACCGCACGCAGGAAGGTTGCATTCGGGCAGATCGAGCGCGATGCTTCCTTTGATTCCGCGTTTGCGGACAAATGCCTTTTTGATGCGTTCCATCAGCGTGCGGGAATATGCTGCGTAAGGCAAACGGATGCCGTCCACGCAGGTGTTGGAAATCATATAATCGATTGCCGACACCAAGTAGTTGTCCAGTCGCGATTGGGGAACGGCAAGATACGTCCATTCCACTCCTTTCTCTTTGCCGACGGCGACGGTATTTTTTGCGGTGATGACGGCGCTGTGCGGCACTTCGGGGAAGGGACGGTCGGCAGAATTCTGCGTGCTGTAAAATTCGGGGTTTGCAAGGCACTCGGCAGGCAAAGCGTTTTTGCGTAAAGCAAGTTCTCCTTCGAAACGCCTGAACATTCTCGCGTCGGCGTTGCGAGAGGAAATCACATCGTTGCCGAACGGAATCCGAACACCGATTCTTGCATTATGGGCTTTCAAAACCGCATGTTTGATTTCCCGAACCGCGCCGATCGGATCGTTTGTCAAGGGCATGATTTCGGAATTCTTCTCGATTTCGAGCAGATTGCAATAACTGTTTGCGGCTTCGGCAATCGCATTGGACACCGCGACTTTTTGTGACAGAACGCCGCGTCTTGTCCCGAGTCTTTTCTTGAGATCGACGCCCGCGAACGGCGTAAGCGCCATCGTAAACGACAGCGTCAATGTTTTGGATGCCGGCATGACCAATTTACCGGTATAGGCGCGCAATATCGCGCCGTTCCCCTCCTTACGGACGGCAATCCCTCCGTTGCCGAAGTTGTCCCAAGAGTCCGTGGGCAGCGAAAACGGTCGGCAATGATAAAACTTTCCTGCAATCGGCGCGGTACGTCGATTGGCGAGAAAGCGGATTTGCGCGCCGAGATCGACATTGCCGATCCAGACGGCATCGTGGAATTCGTTTTGGCTCCACCGAAAATCGAGATCGGTCAAAGGTCCGCCCGCGGAACCGAGCCCGATGAGGTACGGCGTATCGACAAAGGAAAACATCAGACTGACGTCATTGAGAATCAGATCCCGATCGGCGGTCAGGTCGATGCGATACTCGACGGTCCCTTCGTAACGCGCGGTAGCTTTCAGTTCATAGCGCAAGTCATCGCTTTTTCCTTCGGCAAAGACCGTCGCGGCATGCTTGCGCTCCGAAATCTTGATGCGCGCAAACTTGAACTTATGCCCTTCCGCCTCCAGCTCGACGGGGCGGGAGAATAAGACTCTCTGCGGATCATTGCACATCGCGCCCGAACGGCTGAAATATCCCGTACATTGCTCGGGCAAACCGTTGTTGCCGACCGCAAGGGCGCGTCCCTGAAATCCGATTTCGTTGCGGATCAGCGTAACGGGTTCGAATCCTTTGGGGATTTTGCGGTTGAGATGCATGCGGTCGTTCAACCATTTCAATCGGGCAAGCCCCTCTCCCTCGTCGGCACCTTCGTTGAGGACGGGGTCGTCGGTCAGCGTCAGCTCGATGGGAAACTCCGTATCGCCGATCGTCGCAACGGTACGGTAAACACCGATCTCTGCTTTGGAAAGATCAAACCCGAAAAACAGCGTATACAAACGCCAGGGTTCGATCCGCATCGAACGCAGAAACGCCGTCCCGTCGGGATTGAAGCCTTTGCAATTCAGGCAAATTCCGGCATTTTTCAAGGTATTCGGACCTTCGACGACGCCGACGTCAGCCCTGAAATCGGGGATCAGGAACTCCGACAGCAAAACGATTTTGACAACGGCATAACCATAGCGTGAAAATACGCCTTTGTACTCCGAGATCGGCGTATAATCTTTGAGGATGGACAAATCCGTAGGGTCTTTGATAACGGTTTCCGATCCGATAGCATACAACTTCATATTTTTTGTTACTCCTGTTTTTGGGCGATCGCACCGTTTGACGGTTGCGACTGATCAGCGATGGGACTCGGGAACCTCCGCGGCATAATCGATTGCGCTTTCTTCGGCACGGAAGGGCAGAATCCGCACATGCAAGCGATGTCTGCGGGAGGGATCGAGGCAATAGCGTTTCAAGGGCAAAGGTCCGCAACTGTTACTACCCACGCCCGACACCGCACCGAGCACGGAACAATATGTGACGTTTTCTTCGACAATGTCTTCACGATGCTTGAAACTTGCCAGCGCACGGTCCGAGAAGTGCCGCACCTGGAACGAGAACGGCGTTTCGACGGCGGCAAACATCAGCCCTTCCCCTTCGGCATTACGCAGAGCGAAGTATCGCACGTCGGTACGATTGCCGCTTTCCTGCGGGCGAATGTAAGGCTCGGTAAACGCTCCGACCCGATCGCGATAAATCCCGATCATATTCTGCTCTTTGAAATCGGGATAACTTTCGTAAGGACCGCTTCCGTAATAGATAACGTCGTCAAAATCGCGCGCAAGGGCAAACACTTTGCCGAATTTCGGCAGCATCGGCAAGCCGCGACGGCGCGGAATCAGCTCGGAAGTCAGATCGATGACGCCCGCGGCATTGACGCGATAGACGTCCAGCACCTCGAACAGCACCTTATCTTTTGCGTCCGTCAGCAGCGAACGCACCGTAACGACGGCGTCCGCACCGTGTTCGACAGCTTCCACCGAAACGGTACGCGTGCGGCAATCGTCATACCCCGCTTTTTCCCATGCCTTCTTGATGTACAGGTCGTTATCGATGGGAGCACGGTAAATCGTCGTTTTGACCTTGCTGCCGTCGACCTCTTTCAGCGGGGCGTCGACCAGATAGGAAGTTTCGCCTTTCTTATACGAAATAATTCCGCCGCTTTCCTTGGCAAAACGGATGGAGCCTTCATCAAAATTAACGGTTACGGTTTCCGAAGTCGTCGATACGGTTGCCCGACCTTTCACTTCAATCTCGGTATTCGGCATCCGCGAAGAGAGTTCGAGTTGCTCGTTGGCAACCTCCCTCTCCCCGTCGAAATAACGGATATTCAAAAAGGCGTCTCCGCTTCCGACCGCGTATCCCAGGTCATAACGTCTTGTCGTTCCGGGATCGATGTCGCAGTCCAGCGTATAGCGGAAGCGATCGGTTCCGTCCACGTTCAGCGCAATCTGCGCCGTCAGATAAGCGGTATTGCGGAAGTTGTTGTAATTGGTCAGTTCGATCACGCCCTCTTCGGCAAGCGCGGCGCGAACAGGTCGATAGACGTTTTTCATCGACAGCGCGCCGGTATGCGGCGTGCGGTCGGGATAGAACAATCCGTCCACACAGAAGTTGCCGTCGTGGGTATATTCGCCGTGATCGCCGCCGTATGTGTAGCGGTATTTGGCGCCTTCGCCGTGATCGACGGCATGATCGACCATTTCCCAGATACAGCCGCCCATCAAATTGTCGTATTTATAAATTTCTTCCCAATATTCTTTCAGATTTCCGGCACCGACGCCCATCGCATGCGCGTATTCGCACATAAAATACGGCTTCGTATACATCGCCCTTCGCAGCGCAATGGTATTCGGCCCCATATTTTTGCGCGCGATGCGCGAGAGCCTTTCGACCGGGGGATACATTTCGCTTGCGACGTCGTACGCGCCTCTTCTCGTTCCGATCGCGCGTTCGTAATGAATCGGCAACATGGACAACGCTTTCAGCTGCCGATAACAGTAATCTTGACAACGGATGCCGCCCGACTCGTTGCCGAGCGACCACATCACGACGCTAGGCGAATTACGGTCGCGTAAATACATCCGTTTGACGCGATCCCAATAATGCTCCTTCCAACGAAGATTTTCGCTGATTTGTCCCGGCGTTTTGGTACCGTGCGTCTCGATATCGGCTTCATCGATGATATACAAGCCGTATTGATCGGCAAACTCCAAAAACATCGGATCGGGCGGATAATGCGACGTTCGGACGGCGTTGACGTTGTACTCTTTGCACAATTTGACGTCTTTTTCGATTTCTTCCGCCGTCATGACCCATCCCGTTTTCGGATGCGTGTCGTGGTGATTGACCCCCCGCAGCTTGACGGGGACGCCGTTGACTTTGAACACCCTGCCGGTAATTTCGACGGTTTTGAACCCCACCTTTTTGCAAATACATTCGCTGAGGAAACCGTCTTTGGTCAAGGTCAGGGTCAAGTCGTAGAGTTTGGGAACTTCGGCGTTCCACTCCGCCACATCGAGCTGCTCGAACGCGATCCGCACTTCGGGCTTGGCGGCGGCGACGCGGTAAGCGATCGTTTTGTCGCCGTCCGAAAGTTTTGCCGTCAAAGAGAGATTGCCGCGGGGCTGACGGACGTTCACCGTCAGAATGGCATCATACAAATCGCCGCTTTTTGCGGTAAAAAACTCGAAATCATAGATAAACGAGGGATAGTTGACAAACAGCAGAACATCTCGGAAAATGCCGTTATAACGGAAAAAATCCTGATCTTCGAGATAGGAACCGTTACACCACTTATGAACGACGGCAAGGATTTCGTTGTTGCCTTCGGACAGATAGCCGTCGAGAACGAACTCTGCGGTATTGTGCGAGCCTTCGCTGTAGCCGACGTATTTGCCGTTGACATAAAGTTCGAGGCAGGAAGCAACGCCGAGGAAAGAAATGATATACGAACGGTTGAGATCGTCAATCGTAACGAAACGACGGTAAACACCTTTGGAATTGTACTGTTTTTTACCCGTCTTATAAGTAAATCCGTTGATATCCTCCCCGTATTTTCCGACCGACCGTTCTACGGGCGGCATGGGCGGAACAACCGGAAACGGATATTTGATGTTGGTATAAAAAGGAGGCTCATACCCCTGCAACTGCCAGCAGGACGGCACTTTGACCGTATCGAACGCCACGTTGTCTGTGTCGAAGTCGAGCGGAAACTCTTTCAGCGAACGGAAATAGGCAAAATCCCATTCCCCGTTCAGAACGACGACCTTGTCGCTGACATAACGTTTTTCGCCGACGGAAGCCGACTTGGCGCGTTCGGCGTCGCCGAACGGAATAAAATAAGCGCGTCCGTTGCACTTATTGTCGGCAAACACCTTAAAGTTTCGGTAATTGGTACTTCTAAGATTATATTTCATAAGTCCTCCTGTCTCCTTTGTGAAACGGCATCATCCTGCCGCCGAATCGTATCTTCCCACGGTATCCGACCAGATTTTTTGCGCGGCGTCGATCGAAGCCGTCGTCGAAACGGTATTATCGATCAGATGGTCTGCGGGGACTTCCCCCGCTACGCCCGCAATTCCGCCGGCAATTACGTTCGCGGCGGCAATTTGGAGCGTTCCCGCGGCGATGAGATTCCGCAGATACAGATTGAGATCACCCGCCGCGCGCATGGTATTGTAAACCCGTCCTGCCGTCCCGCCGCACACCGCCACCGAATCCGGTGCCGAAACGCTCAGTGTTCCGTCAAACTTACACCCGTTCAGGTTGTGGTTACGCAACACGCCGTAGATTCCGCCGGCAACGATCGTTTGCGCCGAACCGGCATCGGGCGCGTTGACGGTTACGGAATTGGATGCAGTAACGTTGACGCCGTCGTCGAAGAAATGGATATTCTGAACCGACGCCGTGCGATAATACTTATTCATGGCACCGACCGCCCCGCCGATATTGGCAAGAACGCGGGCGTCCTCTTGCTCAAAGCTGTCTGTCGGAAACTCGGTCACCGGGGCGTTGCGGGCGAGGAGATCGACCGTCAGCGTACCTTTCACGCTGCATCCGCTCACCGATACGTTGGTGACATACCCGATCAGTCCGCCTGCCGAGAGCGGCGCCGGAGCCCTGACCGCAAATTTGAGATCGACCGTACAGTCCTTAACGACGTTGACGCCGGGATCTTCGTCGGCGCGACGCTCTTTGTCGGTTGCTTTCCCGACCAGTCCGCCGACATACAGAACGCCGGTTTCGGCGGAAACCGATATTTCTCCCGTTACGGTGCAACGGACGATATCGCTGTTGGAAGCGGTCGCCGCAAGAACGCCGAAGGCGTTTTCAACCCCTGCTACCGATGCCTTGACGTCGTGCAACGCGATGCCGTCCAGCACGGCGTTTTCGACCGAGGCAAACAGACCGCCCGCGGCGGTGGGGCGCAGATCGTCAATGCGGTATCCGTTGGCGTAATATCGCCCGCCGAATTTTTTGGGGATATAAGAAGAAGGCAACGCAAAGTCGGCAGTCTGGATATACGTCGCGGTCGTAGCGGCAGGAATCGCCGTAAAATCGGCTGTGGACGCAATTTTGACGGCATCGCCGAGCAGCAGTCTGACGACATAAACGGCAACCTGCTTATTGCCGTACAGATAACGGACCGTGACTTCGCATTCCGACTCGGGATCTTTGAGGCGCTTCAGCGTAAAATCGCTGACCGCAACCAATTCGGGGTCGGAAACTTCGACTCGGAAGGAACTGAAAGCGGGATCGACCCAATCGGAAGGAAGCACAAAGTCTTCGCCTTTGGGCGCGGCAAGGTAAAACACGCCGTTCGGACCCGTCGGGGTCCCGGGCTGAACGCCCGGACGATCGTCTTGCAGAATCAGCACAACGGCAGTTACCGTAGCGGCAATCACCGCTACGGCAATCAGTACGCAGACGACGATAATCCTCTTCGTTCGGGGAGAAATCGGTCTGCGTGCCACGGACGCAAATTCGGTCTTGGACTCGTTGTGCTTCTCTGTTTGCTTCATATATTTAGAATTATAATATAAGCGCGCAAAGAAAGCAAGATGTTTTGAAAACTATTTTTGGGAATCGGAAGGACTGAAACCCAAAAGTTTTGCCGCATTGTCGTACAAAACGGCGTTCAGCTCCTCGCTCGTCAAAGAAAGGCGCTCGAACAGAGCAAGCTCGTCGCGATAACTCCACATCGGATAATCGGTGCCGAACAAAAACCGCTCGATCCCGATTTTGCGCATCAGTTCGGCAACGCGTTCGGGCGGTAAGAACGGGAGTGTCGAAGAAGTATCGAGCCGAACGTTGGGAACTTCGAGATACCCTTCCGCGTCTTCCCATTCCGAAAATCCGCCGAGATGCGCCGCAATCAGCGTATGGGTCGGAAACCGCTTGGCAAGCGCAATCATCTGTCGCGGATGGCTATAGGCAAACCGCTTGTCGCCCGTATGAAACAGAACGGGGAAATCGGGATCGATCTCCTGCATCACGGCGGCACACTCTTCTCCGTCCAGCGCAAATCCCTGAAAGTCGGGATGCAACTTGACGCCGCGACATCCGAGATCGCGGGCGCGGCGGTACTCGGCTTTGATCTCGGCGACGGACAATGCGGGATGCAGTGTCATAAACGGAATCAATGCGGGATGTCGTCGGGCCTCTCCCGCGATAAAGTCGTTGATATGCCCGACCTGATGCGGCGTCGTTGCCACGGCATGACAAACGACGGCGGAAACGCGGTAATGCTCCAGCAGCGCAACAAGCTCCGCGGTCGTACCGTTTCCGACACAGAGAGAAACCCCGTAAAAACGTTCGATCCCCTCGACGGCGCGTCGGGCAATGGCGTCGGGATAAATATGCGCATGAAAATCGATCAGCTTCGGCATGGGTCTTTCCTTTTTGAAGTACTATACCACACCGAACGAAAAATGCCGGTAAATTTTGCGTAAAATTCGACTTTTCCGATATGCACAAATGCGCATTGGTTAATACTGTAGCTACAGATACATTTTATTGCGCCAAAATCGATTGCAGGTAATCCCGATAGCGTTCGGCAATCCGCTTGGGCGCCAAATCTTGATTTTGTTGCCCAGCGTACAGCACCAGCCGAAAAACGTGGGACTGATCCCGACCGTCGCGGTAAACGTCACCTTCCCGCCCCCTGCGTCGCTGAGGCGCAGCGCCTTGCCGAACTGATCGACCAGCACGTCGATCACGCCGACTTCGGCTTCAAACGTAACGTCTGCGGTTTTGCCGCCGTACATCGAAAACATCCTGACTTTATGATCGGCGGCCGTATGCAAAATCGTCTCGGGGACCGTGCGCTCGCTCGGCTCGATCGCAACGCGATCCATCCGATCGACGCGATAAACCGCGCTCCCTTCGTATTTGGGATCGTACGCGATCAGATAATAGTTATCCTTTGCAAAAACCGTCGTGACGGGATTGACGAGATAGCGCGCTCCGTTTTTGCGGTACACGCATTCTCCTTCGGCGCCGTAATCGAAATAGCGGAAAGAAATCTGCCGTCCCGCAACAATCGCGTCGCAAATATCGGATACGCTGTAATAAATCGATTCGTTGAGATGTTTGACGGTATCGAATTGTACGATATTGTGCTTCAAAAGACGGGCGCGATGGCTTCCGGCAAGGGCGGCGAGCTTGTCGACCAGCTCTTCCGTCTTCCCCGGCGTAATAAACCCTGCCGCCTGAACGGCGTCGATCAGAATTTTGATTTCGGGCAGTTGAAATTTGCGATCGACGACATAATAGCGATTGTTGCGCGAACGGCGACACATTACTTCAAACCCGTTGCGCGTCAGTTCTTCCATATCGGAATACAAGGTCCTTCGATCGCAGGCAATCCCTTCCGCCTGCAAACGATCCATAATTTGTTTGGTCGTCAAGGGATGATCCTCGTCGCTGTCGCGACAAAGGATTTCCCACAATTTCAGCAATTTAATTTTGTAAGAACGTTCTTTTGCCATAATTCCTCCCCCGGTCGGCTTCAGACGTAACAAATTGACTTTCTTATTATAATAGAATCATTTGACAAAATCAACAATTTTTTTTGTTACCCGGTTACCTGTGATTTTCAAAATTTATCGTCAAGCAGCAGCCGGCGCGCTGCTTGAATCTGCACATTTGTTTTGAATTTTTGGAAGATTGTGATCGTATCTGACAATTCATTTGATTGATTTTGAATTTTTTTGAT
>DVOH01000032.1 GCA_018713745.1 Candidatus Stercoripulliclostridium merdipullorum
CGTAGTCGGCACTGAAATTGGCGCCGTCGAGAATTTTGGTTTTTCCGTCATAAGAGAAACTGACATTGCTGAGTTCGATTGCTTTCATAACACCACCATACATACTGCACCCGCCACGATCCCCGCCGCAAACAACACGTCGGAAAGAATCACGTTTTCCTGCTTATAAATCGAGTACGGAACTTTGCCGAGCGCAAACCCACGCGTTTCGACCGATAAAGCCAAGGTATCCGAGATATTGACAAGCCGCATAACGAGGGGGACCAGAAACGCCCGATACAAAATGGCGGGATTGAAAATACTGCCCGCTCCGCGCGTTCGCATGGCTTCGCGCACTCTCCGGATTTCGCCTTTCAGCATGGGGACGAAGGACATGGCGATCAGCATCCCGAGCGTAACCGAACGCGGCGTATGCACTTGCGACAGCGCGCGGGTCATTCGGACGGGCGAAGTCGCCATCCCCGGAACGGCGGCAAGAAACAGAGAGGCAAATCGGTTTGCCATCGCCAGCGCCGAGATCGACTCCCCCGACGCGGCATAGGCAATCCCTGCAAAGACCGCCCCGAAAAACACGGCAAACGGCAAAACGCGAAAAACCTGCCTGTAATACCCGAAGATCAAGTACCAGCACAGAACTCCGCCGAGAAAACAAGACGCCGCAACCGTTTTTGCGCCGATCAGCCCGAACACCAACACGACGGCACCGGCAAAGAGAGCAATCAACGGATAAGTTTTTTGTCTGAACGAAACAAAACTCATTTTTTCAGCACCCCCGCTTTTTTAAGCTCGCGCGAAACCAACATGCCGATCAGCGACCCGACAAAGCATACCGCGACCACGGCAACCGAAATTCCCACGGCGACCCGCGGATCGGCACCGACAAACGCCTGAACGGCTTTGCCGTCCTCGGCGGGATTGACCGAATAAATTACGTTGTACCAAAGATACAAAAACGGCAGCGTCATGGGCATATAAAGCGTCCCGGCAAAGACACAGGCAGCGTCTTTGGCATAGCCGCGGAAAATCAGAAGCACCAGTGCTTCTACAATGATTGCGCAGACCATCGCGCAGACAAACATCGGCAAAAACATAAACGCGAAAAAGATGCCGCAAAACAGCGAAATCAGAATAAGCGCAAAGGGCTTTCTGACCTTCATCATCCCGATCACGGGGAAGACGGAAAACTGCAGCCCGAGGCAAAGCTCGATAATTCCGAACAGCGGCACCTGCGTAATCAACGGCATAATGGCACCCGTCACCAGCATGCATGCCGCCATAATGGCAAGAAAGACGATATCCTTGATTTTGTATTTCCGGAAAATCCGCACACCGCGCTCGGCGCTCTCGTGCGCCTCGTCCCGTGCCGCCGCAACCTGTTGCTTATATCGCATAATTTCTGCCGTGTTCTCCAAAAGCGCTTGAGCGGGATCCTGTATCGCGTTTTTGCATCCTTGCTCTTTAAGCATGCGTTACCTCCTGCATCCTTCCGTTTTCTACCTTGTAAATCCTGTCGGCAATCGCCATGGTGCTCTCCCTGTGCGACACCAAAATGATGCTTTTTTTGCTCTTCTGTGCGGCAAGCGACTGCAAAATAATTCCCTCGTTGATGGCGTCGACGTTGCTCGTCGGCTCATCCAAAAGAATCAACTGACTGCCTTTCAGGAAGGCGCGCGCCAGTCCGATGCGCTGTTTTTCACCCGCCGAAAGATTGTCTCCCATTGCGCCGACCTGCGTTTGATAGCCCTGCGGCAGGCTCATGATAAATTCATGAACCGACGCCATTTTGCATGCGCTTTCCATCTCTTCCCGCGTCGCGTCGGGCTTTGCGATTTTCAGGTTGTCCTCTATGCTTTCGTCAAACAGCCACGTCGTCTGCGACACCATCGTCACATTGTCCAAAAGGCTCGATGTATTGATTCGGTCGATATCGACGCCGTTATATCCGATCGTGCCGCCCTTCTTTTGCCAAAACCGCAAAAGCAGCTTCAAAAACGTCGATTTGCCGCATCCGCTTTCCCCGACGATTCCGACGATTTCCCCCTTCTCCGCGTGCATGCAAACATCGTTCAGAACGGGGATCCGATCATAGCTAAAGTCCAGTCCGTCGACGGCAAGGTTGTGATACTCAAAATTTTTCCCGTCCTCGATTGCCGAAACTTCGGGCGTTTCCGCCAACAGATTCAGCACTCTGTCGCCGCTCGCAAAGGTCTGTGTCAGGTTGCCGGGCAACGCGGCAACGGCAAGCACGGGTCCGAAGCTCGAAAACACCGCCACGATGCCGACGATCATTTTGCCGAGCGACAGCATATCGAACGATACGAGTGCGATACCCGCGGCAAGCGTCAGCAGAATAATCAGCGAAACGACCAGTTCGGTTGCCGCTCCCGCACGCGTGATGCCGTGTTTCATTTTTCGAGTTTCATTCAAAAGAACATCCGAGCGACGATTGACCTCCTCTTCCCGCTCCTTGCCGGCATTGTTCAAGACGATATCCCGAATGCCCTTGATGCTGTCGAGAAAATAGGCATTAAACGCGGCGAATTCGCGCCGATAAACAACGCCCGATTTCTTAAGTCGTGCCGACGAGATCAGAGGCACGACAACGGCAACGACAAGATAGCCGAAAAGAGCGACGAGGGCAAGATACCAGCTTGCAAACAACCCTACAAACAAAAGTACCGCGACCGAAACCAAAACGGCGATGCATACGGGACTGATCGTATGGGCATAAAAAACTTCCAGCGTTTCGATGTCCGAAGTGATCATTGCAATGATACTGCCTTTTTGCTTGCTTTCGAGTTTGGCGGGACACAGCACGCGGAGTGCCGAAAAAATCTTATCGCGCAGCACCGCAAGAAGACGAAATGCGATATAGTGGTTGGAATATTGTTCCAAATACCGCAATCCTCCGCGTATTACGCCGCATCCGACCGTCAAAGCAACGATCCATCCCCAAGACAGCGCAATCGCATCGCCCAATGCCTTGGCAACACCCATCGCGCCGAATACCGTCACCCCCATCGCGGCAAGAAATCCCGCAGCGCCGTTGACAACCGCAAGAACCATAATATACGAAAGACTGCCGAGCAAAAGGATCAGTCTTGCCATGATTTCGGCACCGCTTCTTCTGAGTTTTGCTTTCATGCTCTCACCTCCGCGATCGGCACACTGCTTTTGTAGCCGTCTTCCAACAGCTTCTGCGCCTCAAACAGTTTTGCATAATCTCCCTTCCGTCCGATCAGCTCGGCATGCGATCCGCTTTCCGTCACCGCGCCCTCGCGCATAAAGTAAATTTTGTCTGCCGGCACGACGTTGGCAAGGCGATGCGAAATAACGACGACCGATTTCTTTTTGCTCATCTCTTTGATGTTATGCATAATGATCGCCTCGCTTTCGACGTCGATATTGCTGGTCGCTTCGTCGAACAAATAAATATCTTTGTCCGCAACAAGATTGACCGCCAAAGAAAGGCGTTGTTTCTGTCCGCCCGAAATATTGCCGGCATCCTCCGTAATGACCTTATCCAACCCGCCGTTTTCCCAGACAAAATCGGCAAGATTGACCTTTTGCAATGCGGCATAAATCTCACCGTCGGTCACGTCGCGCTTGGCAAGCTCGAAGTTTTTGCGGACGGTATCGTTGAAAAGATAGGTATTGTACGAAACCGCCGCAAGTCGCGCGTAATACGATTCGCGGGAAAGACAGGCGATATCGTCCCCGCCCAGCAAAACCGCACCCTGCTGCGGACGCCGTGCGCCGATCAGAAGATTGATTACGGTACTTTTGCCGCAACCGCTCTCTCCGACAATCGCCGTCATCCCTTTCGCCATAAATGACATCGTCACATCCTTCAGAACTTCCCGCCGCCCGTCATACGAAAACGTGACATTTTGCAAACAAAGCCCCTCGCCTTCGGCAGTTCGGGTACCCCAAACAGGATCTTCGGCGTTCAGAAGCGCAACAATCTTTTTTCCGGCGCTGGCGCCGTTCATTGCAACGTGAAACGCGGATCCCAACGCGCGGAGCGGGAGAAAAAACTCGACCGCGACAAGAATCAGAAACAGTGCCGCCGCCGGCAGCAGCCATCCTTTCATCAGCCCCGTAACCGCCAAAGCAATCCCGGCACCCGCCCCGCCGAACGCGACGAGATCCATAATGGTAGTGCTTGCAAGCTGCATCACAAGGACTTTCATCGTGATTTTGCGAAACTCCTCGGCATTCCGATTCATCTTATCCTGTCTTGCCGCATCCGCTTGAAATATTTTGAGTTCTTTCAGCCCTTGGACGCTGTCCAAAAAGCCGTCTCCCATCGAAGTATATTTCCCCCAGTATTTCGCAAAAATTTTCTTTGCATATTTCGATACCGCGACAATCGACACGGGAATCAGAGGCACGCATGCAAGCAACACGAGGGAGGTGCGCCAATCAATCCAAACGCAGACACCGAACAAAACAAGGGGCGCCGTCATCGAAAAGAAAAATTGCGGAAGATACGTCGAATAATACAGATCCAACTGCTCGATCCCCTCCATCGCCACTTGCGTCAACCCCGCCATATTCATATCGTCGGTGCTTTTTACGCCTAGTTTTAATATTTTACGGTAAGTGCGATCCCTTAAGTCCTTTTTGACGCTCCTGCCCAGCACATCCTTCAGCGTACCGGTGCGGCGAGCGGCGACGTAGCGGATCAGAATGGCGACAACCGCCGCAACCGCAGGATAAACCAACATAGCGACGGGGCGGTTTTCCATGACATAATACAGCGCAAGGCAGATACTCGCCGTAATCCCGAGGTTGGCAAGCATGCCGAGCATCATAAACAACACGGTGTTAACCACATATTTTTTGTTGGGTCCGATCAACTTGATCAGGTCTTTGTCAAACATTCTTTTTTGCCTCGCTTTCGATTCGTTTCTTTTGACGCAGCGTTTCCCTCAAGTGCCGCACGGCAACGATGGGATGATACAGAATCATTCGCGGTCCCGAAAATCGCATAACCGCTTTGATCCTTTCGCGCATATCCCGCTTATAACAATGAATCGGACAGTTACTGCAGAACGGTTTTTCGTCACCCCAAGGGCATTTGCTTCTGCGCATCTTGACGTATTGCAACAGCTCTTCGCAGGCAGGACACAGCCCGTCTTTACATTTATGCTTCTTGCGACAATACAACCGTGTCATCAGCGTAACGACTTCCAGCTCTTTTTCCGCTTTCACCGCTCGGCTACCCCCTGCCATGCCGAAGCAATCTGCTTCCTGCCTTTCTCCGACAACGCCGAAACCAATCGCATCGCTTCTTCTTCGGCACGATCTTCCGCAAATCCCAACGGTGCCAACAATCTCTCTTGCAAACAGCGCATCGCATAACGGTACTCTTCCAATATTTTTTGTCCTTTTTCGGTCAGGCGGATTTTTCTGTCACGACTTTTGTCCACATAGCCCGCACGTTCCAGTCGCTCCACCGCGCGGAATACACTGACTTTGGACACCGTCATCGCGTTGGTGACGTCCCGAAGCCTTACCGCGCCCCCTGACGCAAGTCTTCCGACCTGCCATAAATACCGAAATTCCGAATAAGTCATTCGCGCCTCCCGTTCGCACCGGCGAACATACGGTGTTTATAGAAGCGGAGACGTTGCTCCGCTTTTCGTTCGCATCAACGAACGTTATTGCCCGAAAAATGCCGAACCTCTTCCTCCTTCAATCTCACCCGTTCGCAAAAGCGAACAATCGGTCCGAAAAAAGGAAGTCCGTTCGACTTCCTTTTCATTATATGGATTTTGGCATGATCTGTCAACAAAACGTTAGCAAAAAATTAACTTTCCTTTACAAAATCTTTGATAACGTCAAACAGTTGTTCGGAAATAACGTGCTCGATGCGGCAGGCATTTTCTTCCGCCGTATCGGGATCGGCACCGATCCGCATCAGCGCCCGGGTCAGAATCCGATGGCGATCGTAAATGTTTTGCGCCTTGACTTTGCCCGCATCGGTAAATTCGATCTCTCCCGACACCCGATCCATGGTAATATAACCGTTCTTGACCAGCAAATTCATTCCGCGCGATACGCTGGATTTTGCATAATCGAGCGCCTCCACCACGTCGACCGAACGAACGTTGGCTTTTTTCTGTTTGAGCAACAGTATCGTTTCGAGATACATTTCTTCCGATTCGCGTGTTCTCATTGGCAACCTCTCCGTCTCTTTTGTCTATCTTAACCGATCCGAGCGGATTTGTAAAGATATTTCGATCGCTTACGGCTAACTTTTCGGAATTTCCCCGTATTTACGTCCTGCGGGGATCGATCTCTCTTTTGTTCGGTTGCCGCACCCGCTAACGATTGCCGACAACAATCGCTCCCCGCTGCATTCCCGGGCATTTAGCCCCCTCGACGGCACACCACACTTTGCGTGTTTTATGAACTTTAACCTCGGAAAAACCTGCTTCCGACAGAAAGGAAGCAAGCTGCTCCGCCGTATAAATCGTCATACCTTCACAGCGTTTTGCCCAAAATTTCCCCTTGAAAGGATCGGTCATTTCGGAAGCCAGCATGACTTTGCCGCCTACTTTCAATATGCGGAACATTTCTTTCAGCCCCTGCAAAGGATCGGGCCAGAAATAAATCGATTCAAAGGATACCGCCCTGTCAAACGTTTCGTCGGGATACGGCAGTTGCATGGCATCGCCGCATACAATACCGCATCTGTCCGCATACGCGCCGGTTGTTTTTCGGCTGCATGCAACGCTTTCTTCCGAATAATCGATGCCTTCTACACGGCTGTTGGGGCATCGCTCCAAAATGCGCAAAAGATTTCCGCCACCGCCGCAACCGACATCCAAAACCGTTTCGCCGTCCGAAAGCGGACAAACATCAAACGCCCAAAGCGAAAGCGGTTGATGTCCCTTGTTCATTGCTTTCACGACCCATTCGCCGAATTTTCCTTCCGGTTTTTTGCAATTTTTTAAGAACTTTTTTAACATACAGGTTTTCACCTCTTTTCTGCAACTTACATTCGCTTACTGTTCGGCGGCAAGTTTTCCGAGATTTCTGCAAGCCGCAACGGCATCGGAATCGGGCGCGCCGTATGCCATGACACCGTCGGCGATCATCATTCCGCCTGCCGCTTCCACTCGGGCCTGCCAGATGCGCATCCATTCGCCGTCCGCCCATTCGTACGATCCGAACAACCCGATTTTTCTGCCCGAAAGCGAACTTTCGATTGCCGCAAAAAACGGCTCGAATTCTTCGGGTTCAAGCTCCTCGTCCCCCATAGCGGGACATCCGAGAAGCAGCACATCGCAATCCGATACGTCGCCCGCTTCCCCCACCGGATAAAGCACAACGTCTGCACCCGCATCGCGTGCGCCTTCGCAAACGGCATTTGCCATTGCTTCGGTATTCCCCGTTCCGGACCAATACACGATTAAAACTTTCATACAAAACACCTCCGAATAAATTGATTCCGACTACCGTCGGTATTTTATCCAACCTGAAAAATCTGCGTCAGCGACTGCCCCGCTTGCATTTTACGGCAAATACAAGCGGTACATCTTCTGAAGCGCTCAAAAAGCTTTTGTTTATTATCGACATCCGCATATACCTTCCAATATCCGCTCAGCTTCGTCCGCGCCGTTGGGTCTGCAATAAAACCTTTGACGTCTTCGAGAGGATACCCGAGGAATATCCCGATTTCATGCGGAAAATCATCCCGCTGCAACCGCTCTTTCAAAATCCCCACCGCCTGCTCCGCCGAATTGCAGCAATAACCTCTTTCTTCCAAAAAAGCACGATTCCCTTGGCAACACAAATGTTTTTCAAGGGCGTCCGTATGGTAAACATAAAACAACGCTCTTCCGTTTGAGGACTTCATATATACAAACACAAAGCCTTTTGCCCGAAACTTTGCCGCAAAACAAGCTACCGTTTCGATATCCTCTTCTTTTACGGTAAATAAACTTGCAGGTTTGATGCGTGCAAACGTGATGCCGCAATGCCTTCCGAGATTGAATTCTGCCGCACTCATTGGCTGCTCTCCTTTTTTGTTCGCATATGCGAACTTATATGTATTATATCATTCATATTAAGAAAAAGCAAG
>DVOH01000033.1 GCA_018713745.1 Candidatus Stercoripulliclostridium merdipullorum
AGATTGCCGAAGCGACGCATTCGGTCGGTGCCGATCCCGAACTGATCGATACGTCGATATTCTGAATTACTTTCGCGCTGTCAATCCGATCGGAACCGGCACGCAATCTTATATTACTGTGACTTTATCAAAAAAGCTGCCCTCGGGCAGCTTTTTTCAGATGGAAGGTATTTTTTGCTTATTCCCATTCGATGGTTGCGGTGGGCTTGGGCGAAAGATCGTAGCATACGCGGTTGACGCCGGGAACTTCTTTCAGAATCCGATCGGTAATGCGGAGCAGAACCTGATAGTCCAACTGTTCGATGGTGGCTGTCATTGCGTCGACGGTGTTGACTGCGCGCAGAATGACGGGATAATCGAAACTGCGCTTTCCGTCACGGACGCCGACCGATTTGAAATCGGGAACAGCCGTAAAGTATTGCCAGACTTTTTGATCCAAACCTTCTTTTTCGAACTCTTCTCTCAAAATCGCGTCCGACTCGCGCACGGCTTCCAGACGGTCGCGCGTGATGGCGCCGAGGCAACGCACACCGAGTCCGGGACCGGGGAAGGGTTGGCGGTATACCATGTTGGCGGGAAGTCCCAGTGCGTCACCGACAATGCGGACTTCGTCTTTATAAAGGAACTTCAGGGGTTCGACCAGACGGAACCCGAGTTGTTCGGGCAGTCCGCCGACGTTGTGGTGCGCTTTGACGCCTTTTTCGCTTTCGATGATATCGGGATAGATCGTACCCTGCGCCAGGAAGTCGATTCCGTCAAGCTTCTGCGCTTCTTCTTTGAATACTTCGATAAATTCGTTACCGATGATTTTGCGCTTCTGTTCGGGGTCGGCAACGCCTGCAAGCTTTCCGAGGAAGCGGTCGGTGGCGTCAACATAAACCAGATTGGCGTCCATCTGATTGCGGAATACTTCGATCACCTGTTCGGGTTCGCCTTTCCGGAGTAAACCGTGGTTAACGTGCACGCAAACGAGTTGCTTACCGATCGCTTTGATTAAGAGCGCTGCGACGACCGAAGAGTCCACGCCGCCCGATAATGCAAGCAGTACCTTTTTGTCGCCGACCTGGTTGCGGATTTCTGCGAGCTGCTCGGCAATGAAAGCGTTTGCCGCTTCGATGGTAGTGATTCTTGCAAGAGAGTCCGGTCTTTTGTTGCTATCCATATGTGCCTCCGATAAATAATAGTTTGTTAATACGATTCGACTGACTGCCGAAGGGCGGTCAGCGGTTTCGGTGTGTTGCGGTCTGCGGCCTTATTCCCACTCGATCGTGGCGGGCGGCTTGCTGGTGATGTCATAGACGATGCGGTTGATCATACGGCATTCGTTGATGATGCGGGTCGAAATCGTTTCTAAGACAGGATAGGGGATGCGCGCCCAGTCCGCCGTCATTGCGTCGATGCTGGTTACGGCGCGCAAAGCAAGGGTATAATCGTATGTGCGCATATCGCCCATTACGCCAACGCTGCGCATATCGGTCAAAACGGCAAAGTACTGCCAAATCTCCTGATCCAAGCCGTTTTTGGCGATTTCTTCGCGCAAAATCGCGTCTGCTTCACGCAGGAGATCGAGTTTTTCTTTGGTGGGTTCGCCGATGACGCGGATGCCGAGCCCGGGCCCCGGAAATGGTTGCCGCATTACGATTTCGCGGCTGAGTCCGAGTTCCAAACCGACGCGGCGCACCTCGTCCTTGAACAAATCTCTGAGCGGCTCGATAATCTCGTCAAAGTCAATCACCGACGGCAGACCGCCGACATTGTGGTGCGATTTGATCAATGCGGCGTTTCCGAAGCCGCTTTCGATGATGTCGGGATAAATCGTCCCTTGCACCAAAAAGTTGACTTTGCCCAGTTTGCGGCCTTCCTCTTCGAAGACGCGGATAAATTCTTCTCCGATAATTTTGCGCTTTTGTTCCGGTTCGCTGACGCCTTTTAAGCGATGAAGGAAACGGTCTTCGGCGTCAATCAGTTTGAGGTTCATCCCCAACCCGTCGCGGAAAACCTTGACGACTTCGGCACACTCGTTTTTGCGCATCAGACCGTGGTCCACCAACATACAGGTCAGTTGATTGCCGACGGCACGGTGAACAAGGGTTGCGGCAACGGCGCTGTCTACGCCGCCGCTCATGGCACACAGGACTTTTTTATCGCCGACTTTTTCTTTGATTTTTGTAACCATATCGGTGACAAAGTTTGCCATCGTCCAGTCGCCTTTGGCATCTGCGACTTCAAACAGGAAATTGGCAAGGATTTTGTTGCCGTTTTGGGTATGGACGACTTCGGGGTGAAACTGTACGCCGTAGATCCGCTTTTGCTCGTTGCCGAACGCAGCGACGGGGCAGGTGGCGGTGGTCGCCAGTATTTTGTAAGATTCGGGAGCCTCGGCTACAAAATCGGTGTGAGACATCCAGCAAATGCCGTCCGGCACATCGCGGAAAAGGGGCGAACCCTCGTATCGGATTTCTTGCTTGCCGTATTCGCGCGTCGTAGCGGAGCGTACGACGCCGCCTTCGAGATGGGCAATCAGTTGGGCGCCGTAGCAAATACCGAGCACGGGGATGCCGAGGGACAGAATACGGCGGTCGACGGCAAGAGAGTCTTTTTCAAAAACGCTGTTGGGTCCTCCCGTAAAAACAATCCCGATCGGATTGATCTTCAGGATCGTTTCGATCGGAGTGGAGTAGGGCAGAAGTTCGCTGTAAACGCCGAGATCCCGGATTCGGCGAACAATCAGTTGATTGTATTGCCCGCCGAAGTCCAGTACGATAACGGTTTGATGGGGTTGCATGCGTATTATCCTTTGGTGGAATAGTTGGGCGATTCTTTGGTGATGGAAATATCGTGGGGATGCGATTCAACCAAAGCGGCGCTGGTGATCTTGACGAACTCGGCTTGGGTACGAAGTTCTTCGATGGTTGCCTTGCCGCAATAGCCCATACCTGCGCGCAGACCGCCGATCAGCTGGTAGATAACGTCGGACAGAACGCCCTTGTAGGGAACGCGGCCTTCGACGCCTTCGGGAACGAGCTTTTTGGCATCCTCTTGGAAATAACGGTCTTTGCTACCCGCTTCCATTGCGCTCATCGAGCCCATGCCGCGGTAAACCTTAAAGCTTCTGCCTTGGAAGATTTCGATTGCTCCGGGCGACTCTTTGGTGCCCGCAAGCAGACTTCCCAGCATGATTGCGCTGGCGCCTGCTCCGATTCCTTTGACGATATCGCCGGAATACTTAACGCCGCCGTCGCCGATGATGCGTTTGCCGAATTTGTCGGCTTCTTCCGCGCAGTCCATAATCGCCGTAATCTGCGGCACACCGATCCCGGCAATGACACGGGTTGTGCAGATCGATCCGGGTCCGATGCCGACTTTTACGACGTCGGCGCCTGCTTCGATCAAGGCGCGGGTTGCGGCTGCGGTTGCGACGTTGCCTGCAATGACGGGAAGATCGGGGAACTTGGCGCGGATTTTTTTGACCGAATCCAATACGCCCTGATTGTGTCCGTGCGCGGTGTCGATTGCGATGATATCGACTTTAGCGTCGACCAGTGCCTGAACGCGGTCCAGCATATTGGCACCGACGCCGACTGCGGCTCCGACGAGGAGACGCCCGTTTTTGTCTTTGGCGGAATTGGGGTATTGAATGGATTTTTCGATATCTTTAATCGTAATCAGACCTTTGAGGTTGCCGTCCTTGTCGACGATGGGAAGCTTTTCGATCCGGTGCTTGCCGAGGATGATTTGCGCTTCTTTCAACGTCGTGCCGACGGGAGCGGTGACCAGATTTTCTTTGGTCATAACATTGCCGATGGGCTGATCGAAGTCGGTTTCAAAGCGAAGATCGCGGTTGGTCAGGATGCCGACCAGTTTGGAACCCGATGTAATGGGGACGCCGCTGATGCGGTATTTGCGCATGAGCTGCAGTGCGTCGGTCACTTTGTGTTCGGGCGACAAGAAAAAAGGATCGGTGATGACGCCGTGTTCGCTGCGCTTGACGCGGTCGACGTGCGTCGCCTGATCCTCGATGGAAAGATTTTTGTGAATAATACCGATGCCGCCTTCCCGCGCCATCGCAATGGCGAGACCCGATTCGGTGACGGTATCCATTGCGGCAGACAGAAGCGGAATATTAAGCGTGACGGAATCGGTCAGTTTCGTCGAAAGGTCAACGTTTTTGGGCAGAACCGTAGAGTGTTGCGGAAGTAGAAGTACATCGTCGAAGGTCAGCCCTTCTTTGACAATTTTCGCCATAGTATCTCCTTATATAAATTAAGATAAAATTATTTAACTTATTATATACGAAACGAAAAAGGCTTGTCAACTTCTCGGAGAGGTTTGGGCGGGGAAACGGGCTGCGGGAATCTTGACACGCGGGAAAAAGAATGGTAAAATATTAAAAATCCGACTATGACGATAGAGGAGAAGGATATGGACAGAATCGAAACGTTGTTGGCGCAGATGAGTGTGACGGAGAAAGCACTGCTCTGTACGGGAAAGAAGTTCTGGTTTACGCGAGGGATCAAGAAGTACGGGATCGAGCCGTATATGGTGTCGGACGGACCGCACGGTTTACGCAAGCAATCGGCAGACGCCGACCATTTGGGCGTGAACGCAAGCAAAAAAGCGACGTGTTTTCCGCCGGCATGTACGATGGCATCGAGCTGGGACCCCGCATTGATCGAAGGGATCGGCAAGCGGATCGGAGAAGAGGCGAAGGAGGAGCAACTCGGGATCGTATTGGGACCCGGGGCAAACATCAAACGCAGTCCCCTTTGCGGCAGGAATTTCGAGTATTTTTCGGAAGATCCGTACCTGACCGGAAAATGTGCCGAAGCGATGATCAACGGTATCCAAAGTCAGGGGATCGGGACCTCTCTCAAGCATTTTGCGGCGAACAATCAAGAGGACAACCGTCTCAGGATCAACGCGGTGGTAGACGAGCGGGCGTTGCGTGAAATTTATCTCAGCGGATTCGAGCATGCCGTCAAAGCGGCAAAACCCTGGACGCTGATGTGCGCCTACAATCGCTTAAACGGCGAATATGCCAGCGAAAACAAATGGTTGCTTTACGATGTATTGCGGGAAGAATGGGGATTTGAAGGGTATGTAATGACGGACTGGGGCGCGATTAACGATCGTGTCAAAGCGTTGGAAAGCGGACTCGATCTCGAGATGCCCGGCGACGTTGCGGACAACACCTATGCGATCATCCGTGCGGTGGAAGAAGGTCGGCTGTCGACCGAAGTATTGGATCGGACGGTACGTCGCTTGCTGGAAGCAAACTTCCGCGTTGCCGAAAACAAAAAAACCGAATACAAGTACGATCGGCACGAACACCATGTCTATGCGCGCAAAGCGGCGACGGAAGGGGCTGTTTTGCTGAAAAACGAAGGCGCTCTGCCGCTTGCCGAGAGTGACCAAGTGATTGCGATCGGCTCTCTTTTCCGCAACCCGCGGTATCAAGGAAGCGGATCGTCGATGATCAATCCGCATTCCGTGGTCAGTCCCGAGGCGGCGCTCCGAGCAGCGGGGACGCGTTATGTATATGCCGAAGGATTCAGCGCCGTGCTGGACGATCCCGACGAAGGGGCGATTGCCGAAGCCGTCGAACTTGCCAAAAAGACGGACGGCAAAATTGTCGTATTTGCGGGACTGACGATGTTTTACGAATCGGAAGGGTTTGACCGCAAGCATATGCGGCTTCCGACCAATCAGAATATCCTGATCGAAAAGCTGATCGGACTCGGCAAGCCCGTGATTGTCGTATTGTACGGCGGATCGCCCGTCGAACTGCCTTGGGCGGACAAAGTGGATGCCATCCTCAATATGTATCTGCCGGGTGAAGCGGTCGGAGAAGCGACGTACGATCTGTTGTTCGGCAAGGTCAATCCTTCCGGAAAGCTTGCCGAGTCGTATCCTTATGCGTTAGAAGACAACAGCTCGTCAAAACACTTCCCCGAAGGACCCCGCAAGGTCGAATATCGCGAAAGCATTTATGTCGGATACCGCTATTACGATACGGCAGAAGTCCCCGTGCGCTATCCCTTCGGATACGGACTTTCGTATACCGAATTTGAGTATTCCGATCTCCGAATCGAAAAAACAGAACTCGAAGCAGGCGAAACGCTTCGCGTCGCGTGCACCGTCAAAAACATCGGGAGTCGCGCGGGAAAAGAGATCGTGCAGCTGTATG
Source organism: Candidatus Stercoripulliclostridium merdipullorum (assembly GCA_018713745.1). GTDB lineage: Bacteria > Bacillota > Clostridia > Christensenellales > DTU072 > Stercoripulliclostridium > Stercoripulliclostridium merdipullorum. The sequence continues at coordinate 6,188 of DVOH01000033.1, forward strand.
TCGGACGGATTTCGGACGGCGTGTTCCGCGCCGAAAAAGAGCTGAAGGGATTTGTTAAGGTCGATCTGATGCCGGGCGAATCCAAACAAGCGGAGTTTACGCTGGATCGGCGTTCGTTTGCGTATTACAACGTGAAATTATCCGATTGGGCGATCGAAGCGGGACAGTATCGGATTTCGGTCGGGGCGAGCAGTCGGGATATCCGACTCGGCGCTGAAATTACGATTCACGCACCCGAAGTTCCCGCGCCCTACGACAAGGATGCCGTCGCCGAATATTATCATCCCACGACCGACATCTCGGAAGCTTCGTTTGTCGCTTTGTACGGCAAGCCCATGCCCGAAGCGCAATTCGACAACAGCGTTTTCAATTACGATACGACGGTTGCCGAACTCAAGACCCGTTTTCTCGGAAAAATGTTTGGGAAACTTTTATGTTTCGGCGTCAAATTCGCCGTCAAGGCAACCGACGACGCTTCGCGCGTAATGCAAAATTTCGTGCGGGAAATGTTGGTGTCCAATCCGATGCGCGCAATCGGTGTGACGGCAGGAGGCGCGATGAATCTCGGGATGCTGGACGGAATGCTGATGATGTTCAACGGAAAATTTTTCAAAGGACTCGGCGTTTTGCTGAAGAGTTTGCGGTTCAAAATGAAGTTCGAAAAGCAGCTTGCCGCAATCGAGGACGTACAATACGTTTCCAAATAAGCATCCGCCCCGATTCACAAAAAAATGACCGCACTTCGGAGTGCGGTTTTTTTGTCGCGGGCAGGGGGCGGAAAAAGGTTTACAAACGCGGCGCGATCCGATATACTATACAATAACGATAATGAGGAGTTCTCTTTGAAGCCATGCAGAACAAAATCAAAAGTATCGTAACTTTGATGACGCTTGAAGAAAAGTGCGCGTTATGTTCGGGTCTTAACTTTTGGGACACGACGCCGATTGCCCGTCTCGGAGTTCCCTCGATCAAAATGAGCGACGGTCCTCACGGACTTCGCAGAGAACGGAGCGAAACCAATTTCGGCAACGTATTTGCCTCCAGCCTGCCGGCAACGTGCTTTCCGCCTGCGGTGACACTGGCTGCCACATGGGATCGGAATATCGTCCGGCGTGTCGGCGTTGCGCTGGGGGAAGAGTGCCTCGATCAAAAAGTAGCAACCTTGCTGGGACCCGGACTGAATATCAAACGGAGTCCTCTTTGCGGCAGAAATTTCGAGTATTTTTCGGAAGATCCTTATTTGTCCGGCGAGCTTGCCGCGGCGTATGTCGAGGGGGTGCAATCGCAGGGCGTCGGCACGTCGGCAAAGCATTTTGCCGTCAATTCGCAGGAATACCGCCGCCTGATTGCCAGTTCGGAAGTGGATGAGCGCGCGCTGCGCGAAATTTATCTGACCGCTTTCGAAAAGGTTGTCAAGCAAGCGGAGCCGTATACCGTAATGTGCAGTTATAATCCCGTCAACGGCGTGCATGCAAGCGACAACCGCTATTTGCTGAACGATATTTTGCGGAAAGAATGGGGCTATCGCGGGATCGTCGTATCGGACTGGGGTGCGGTCAACGACCGCGTCAAAGGCATCCGTGCGGGGCTCAACCTCGAAATGCCCTCGTCAAACGGCGCACGCGACGCCGAGATTGCCGAAGCCGTTCGATCGGGTGCCTTGTCGGAAGCCGAACTTAACAATGTCGTCACCGAACTTTTGGAGTATATTTTCAAGTGTCACGCGACGATGGAAGCAAACAAAGATTACAAAGCAGATTACGATCGGCACCATCAGCTTGCGCGGGAAGTCGCGGCAAAAGGGACGGTGCTGCTGAAAAACGAAGACGACTTATTGCCGTTGCGCCCGGGATGCGATTTTGCCGTGATCGGTCAGCTTGCAAAAAAAATCCGTTATCAGGGGACGGGAAGCAGTAAGATCAATCCCAAACACCTGGTTTCCTTTGTCGATTATCTCAACGCCAACAAAATCAAGTATGATTATTGCCGCGGTTATTCGGTGCGGACCAACAATCAGACGGCAGGGGATCTCGAGCGCGCTGTCGAGCTTGCAAAGACTACAGATTATGTCGTCTTGTTTGCAGGACTTACCGATGCGTATGAGTCCGAAGCGTTTGACCGGACGCATATCCGACTTCCGGAAGTGCACAACACTTTGATCGAAGCGGTTGCGGCAGTCAATCCCAACGTGATCGTCGTGTTGTCGGGCGGCTCTCCCGTTGCAATGCCGTGGATCGATAAGGTCAAAGCCGTTGTCAATGTCTACCTCGGCGGTGAAGCGGGCGGCGAAGCGACTTATGACGTCTTGTTCGGCGCCGTCAACCCCTCGGGCAAACTGCCCGAAACCTATCCCCTCCGCTGGGAAGATAATCCCGCAAGTCTTTATTACGGCAAGGAAATTGCGGAGTATCGCGAAAGTATTTATGTGGGATATCGCTACTATGACAGTGCCAAGAAGAAGGTGCTGTTCCCGTTCGGACACGGATTGTCTTATACGCGGTTTGCGTATTCCGATCTGAGAGTCAATCTGACGCGCAATGACTTCGATGCGATGGCAGAAGTCGTTTTCACACTGACCAATACCGGCGATCGGGATGGAGCGGAAGTCGTGCAGTTGTACGTCAAGGATCCCGAATCAACCGGTTTTGTACCCGAAAAAGAGTTAAGACGATTTGACCGTATCGAGTTGAGATCCGGCGAAAGCAAAGAAGTCCGCTTCATGTTGGATCGCAGATGCTTTGCTTATTATGATGTGAAGGAAAAAGATTTTCGGATCGAAGGCGGCGCGTTTGAATTGCTGATCGGCAGCAGTTCGCGCGATATCCGTCTGAATGCTACGATACGCTTGGAAGGCGACGGCGTTGCGCCCGCGGACCGTTGCGACGAACTGGACGCATATTACAACATCGAACGTACCGAAGAAATTCCGTTGGAACAATTTGAAAAACTGATGGGGCGCGCGATCAACGAAAATGTTAAGCCCAAGAAAGGCGAATACGATATGAATACCGTTGTCGGCGATCTCGACGGAACGTTGTTCTGTCGGTTTTTCCGTTGGATGTTTGTGACCTTCAGCACCAAGGTTTTGCCTAAAGACGCCCCCGACGAAGAAAAGAAAATGACGCGCAAGGGCGCCGAGGACATGCCCATCCGCAACTTCTTTGCAATGAGCGGCGGAACCGTGCCCAAAGAAGCGTGCGAAGCCTTGTTGGTTGCGTTCAACGGAAGGACGATCTTAGGGTTGTTCCGTTTGATTAAGGCGTTTACGATCAAAAAACCGAAAAAGGCGGGGATCTACAAAAAATGAAACTGGTAGCAGCCACCAACAATCACAACAAAGTATCCGAGTTTCGTGCCCTCTTGGGCGAGACGTTTGATGTGGTGACCATGCGCGACGTCGGCGTCGCAATCGAGGTTGACGAAACGGAAACAACCTTTTTCGGCAACGCACTCCTCAAGGCGAAAGCCGTTTCGGAAGCAACGGGTCTTGCCGCGCTTGCGGATGACTCGGGTCTCGAAGTGGACGCTTTGGACGACGCCCCCGGCGTTTATTCGGCACGCTATGCGGGCGAACCTTGCGACGACGCCGCCAACAACGCAAAACTTCTCAAAGAATTGGAGGGCGTCAGTGAGCGCACCGCTCGCTTCGTCAGCGTCGTCGTTCTGTATCGGCCCGACGGCAGTTACGAAGTGGGAGAGGGGAGCGTCGAAGGCAAAATTCTCAATGCCCCCCGCGGTACGGGCGGTTTCGGATACGATCCGCTGTTCTTTTCGACCGAGCTCAAAAAGACGTTCGGCGAAGCTTCTCCCGCCGAAAAAAACGCCGTCAGCCACCGCGCTCGCGCCATTGCCGATTTGTCTAAAAAATTATCTTAAATATAAGGTAAAATAATTGACAAATGTCTGAAAGTCGGATATACTAATTGAGCGCTTTCAAGAGAAGCACGGCACGCCATGCGGGTGTAGTTCAATGGTAGAATCCCAGCCTTCCAAGCTGGTCGCGTGGGTCCGATTCCCATCACCCGCTCCAACCCGTGAGCCTGTAGCTCAGCAGGATAGAGCAACGGCCTTCTAAGCCGTGTGTCGGGGGTTCGAATCCCTTCAGGCTCGCCAACCCCGCGCGCGGCACGCACCTTCAAATTCAATACAGCACCGGTTAGGGTATGGTGGGTATAGCTCAGTTGGCTAGAGCGCCAGATTGTGGCTCTGGAGGCCGTGGGTTCGACTCCCACTACTCACCCCACTAACACCTTCCCCGTAGGGGTGTCGCCAAGCGGTAAGGCACGGGACTTTGACTCCCGCATTCGTTGGTTCAAATCCAGCCACCCCTGCCAAACCCAAACCCCGATATGATCCATTAGCTCAGCCGGTAGAGCATTTGACTTTTAATCAAAGGGTCCGGAGTTCGAATCTCCGATGGATCACCAATCACATCAACAAGCGACCGTGGCGGAATTGGCAGACGCGCCAGACTTAGGATCTGGTATCGAAGATGTGGGAGTTCAAGTCTCTTCGGTCGCACCAAAAATTAAATAGAAAAGTGCATAAAAACTGTTTACAAGTTGTTGCGGATTCGATATAATAAGTAACAGTTAAAATATGCGGGAGTGGCTCAGTGGTAGAGCGTCGCCTTGCCAAGGCGAATGTCGCGGGTCCGAATCCCGTCTCCCGCTCCACTGATAACAACGCAACAACGCGTTGTTATTATTTTGCACCTCTAGCTCAGTTGGTAGAGCAGCTGACTCTTAATCAGCGGGCCCAGGGTTCGAGTCCCTGGAGGTGCACCAAAACAAAAAAGAGCAAGCAATTGCTCTTTTTTGTTTTGTGTGCGACGAAAGGGACTCGAACGGGCGGAAAAGGAAATGACACAGTGCGTCATTTCCCCGCCCGGGCGTGATAGCGCAGGCAACGGAAAGGGGGACGGGACGAGGATCCCAAGGCGTGGTTGTGCGAGGCAGAAGAGCGGATGCCAAGCGGAGCGAGTCCCTGGAGGTGCACCAAAGAGGTATAATCCGAATTATTTGCTTGTATCTAGCGAATGGTTCGGATTTTCTCTTTATATAGGCGAAGTTAAATAATTAAAGGGACTGCTCATCTGAGCAGTCCCCACTATTTACGCATGGGAGGTGACCCGCGGTGCCATTCGGGGCCCGAAACATCTATATAAAAGCTTCAATATAGATTCACCTCCTTTAACACACCAGTGCAAATGGCACCTGTGCATCGGCAGAAATATTTTAACGTCTATACTACTATTTGTCAATACAGAAAAAGCTGTGAGTGCTTCGTGTGAAGCACCCACAGCTTTTTAGTTTCTGTCAATTCGCCCTGTAACCTGCGCGGCGCAGAGTTTC
>DVOH01000034.1 GCA_018713745.1 Candidatus Stercoripulliclostridium merdipullorum
CTACAAGTCAATCCACAATAAATAATATATATGATTTATACAACGAAGAGTATAATGAAGCTCAGCAGGATAGTGAAATTTGTGAAAACATACTAAACTACATACAAAGAGTTATTGATAAATTAGGTGTGGAGTATGCAAATAAAATAAATAAGGTAACACATATTTACACATTGTTTGTTTCTATATATGCTTTCATTACTGAAAAGTTTTACGGCAAGTGTGATGATGAAGTCTTAACTGCCGTTTGTGATTTTTATGCTTTATATTTTGACGATAAGCACGACAATGCTTACATAACAAATTATTTACTATATGCACAAGATGCTGTTGCAAGTGTAAATAGCAGAATGGAACGGTATAATAGTTTAGTAGCTTACGTTAAAGATAAATTGTTAAATTAAAATTCGTTTTACGTTACTATTTCTCCACCAACGACAAAACGAACCGAGCAGACGGTTCGTTTTTTTATTCCCGGCTTTTTAAACTTTACATCGCTTTTTTTATCTTATATGCGCGGGATTTCAGTGTTTTTTGTTTTTCTTCAAAGCTTTCTTCTATCCAATCATGTACTGTATACAAATATTCCTCTATCATTTTTTCATCTAGTTGTATTCCTAGTTTTTCAACTTGATAAATTCTTAATGCATACAATATTATATCAAAAATCATTACCATTTCGCCCCCTTTCTGCATCATATACTGCTTATAGGGGCTTATGAAATAAGAATAGCCATTGCGAGTATCGGCAAGTTTTTTTAAGAATTCATATTCATTGCATTTTAAAGCCACTAATAATTCGCTATCATATTAGCGATCCCGCCTTCCTCTGTACCCTTGGTGTGTTGTGTGTGTCGGCAGGCTGACTCCGCCCCGCGCCTTTCCCCTATTATATGCCATCCGCGCCGTTTTGTAAAGCCGCTTGCCCTCGCTCCAAGCGCCGCTTCCCCTTGCGATTCTTCTTTGGGTGTTTGCGTTCGGGCTTTTGGATGTCGTTGAGGATTCGGTATTGACTTTTCGCCCCGTCAATGCTATATTGTATTCAAAATAGACGTATGGATTGGAGTCGATATGATGTCTGCTTACAAAAGAGGACTTTGTTGGAAGGTCGTTGTTTTTTTAATGCTGTTTTGCGCGCTGATCGGCGCGCTTTTGTTTTCTTTTGATCACGAAGGCGACGCGTTCGCCATGCCCTCCCTCCGCTTACCCGCGCTGTCATCGGGCTCCTTTTTTGTGCAGGACGTTTGGGGCGCTTACTCCATGGTCTCAAACGGCCATTCCGGCGACAACTTTTTCAGTTCGGTCTGGCACGACTCTCCCGATCCGCTCGAATACTCTCTCGACGGGAGTTCCTTCTTGCCCTTTCCCGCAGGCGTCGGCGCCGCTATCAACTGCACGGGGGCTTCTCTTGAAGTCCGTCTTAAGCCCCAAACCGCCCTTCGTACCGTGCGCTTTTTTGTCGGCGAAGAGGTCGTCGCCGAATTCAGCGGCGACCCCGCTCTCCCTTGCTCTTTGCCCGAGTCGCCCCTTCCGCCCCCGGGATCCCTCTTCGACGGGTGCCTCTTCGACGGGTGGGTCGACGGGGACGGCAATCCCTTCCCCGCCTCCGCCATCGTCGGTGTCGATTGCGATTATTTTGCACGCTTTGTCCCCGCTTCGTATACCGTCGATTTTTGGGTAGAAGACGTTTGTCATGCTTCGTTTTCGGTGTCGCACGGTTCCGTTTGCCCTCCGCCGTCCCAACCCCAAAAACCCTCCTTCCGCTTTGACGGGTGGTTCGACGAGAACGGAAACCCTTTCGATCCGGACGCACCCGTCGAACAAAATCGTTCGTTTTTCGCCCGCTTTCTGCCCCTTGCAACCGTCACCTGCTTCGACGCCGATCGCTCGACCGTTCTCTCCTCGACGACCGTTGCCTGCGGGTTTCTTTTTACGCCGCCCCTCCCCGATCCCCCGCAGGGCTTTCGGTTTGACGGGTGGGTCGACAGTCAAAACAATCCCGTCGCTCTTCCGATTTCGGTTGAATCCGACCTTCAACTCTTTGCCGTGTTCCGACCGCTTTCCTTCGATCTGACCTTCGACTTCGGCGACGGACTGTCCGTCGTTCGGTCATACGTTTACGGCGAAACCCCCGTCCCGCCCGAAGCGCCCGAAAAAGAAGGGTATCGCTTTTCCCATTACGACGATCTCCCCGACGTCGTGACCGCTTCCGTCACCGTCCGTGCGGTTTATCTCCCTCTCTCCGTGTCCCTTTTGTACTACGACGGAGATATCTGTCTTTTGACCTCCGCCGTCACCTACCCCGAAGTCCCCGTCCTGTGGACACCGCCGCAAAAAGACGGGTTCCGCTTCCTCGGCTGGTATCTCGGTGACGCGCCGTATCAGCCCGCACCCCTGCTTGCCGATACCGCTTTGACCGCTCGTTACGAACCGATTTATTATGATGTTTCCGTCGACGGCACCCTTTTTCGCGTTCGCCACGGCGTGACGCTTGCCGAACTCCCTTTTATGCCGCCCGAAGGATACCGCTTGCTGTCGTATCTGCAAGACGGCAAAGAACTTTCGCTTGACGATCCCGTCGTCGAACCCTTGACGTTGTCACCAAACCTGGAAGCGATCCCGTTTTCGGTCACGGTCGCGGCGCCCGACTCGGTAAAAGTCGAACTGTCGGCTACGGTAGCGTTTGTCGGCGACACCGTTTCTGTCGTCACATATCCTCCCGAAGGATATCGGATTGCAACCGTAACCGTTTCGACCGCATCGGGGCAGAATATCATGCTTGAAAACGGTTCCTTCCGGATGCCTGCCGAAAACGTTACGCTGTCCGTCGAACTCGAAGACCTACCCTATCTGCTGACCGTCCGCGCCGAAGGAAACCCCGATCTTATCGTGCGATACGGCGAATCTTTTACGCTTAAGGATCCCGAACGTGCAGGAATGGTGTTCCTCGGCTGGTATTCCGATCCCGAACACACCATCCCGTTCGACGGCACGGTACGGGCGCCTTACGGCACGCTCGTAACCGTTTATCCCGCCTTTGCAGAGGCTTACGTTACGGTTTCCTTTGTCATCCCGAGGTTTGAATACGACGGCATCGAATATACCGCCGAAGCCTTGCCGCAGGAACTTCCCTTCGGCTCGGAATGCACGCCTCTGACCTTTCCCGCTCCCGCAATCGAAGGACATACGTTTTGCGGATATTATCTCGACGAAACCTTGCTGACGCCTTTTTCCGACATGACGCTCGAACAATCTTTGACCCTTTACGCGGACTATCGGCGCAACCGATACCGTATCGAGTTTTGCTCCGATCTCGACTTGTCCTGCCGTGTAACGACGACGGTTCCGTTTGCCGAAGTCCCCGAAGCCCCACTCCCTGCCGAAGTGCAAGGATTTCGCTTTGACGGCTGGTCGCCCGCCCTTGCCGCGGCAACCGCGGATACCGTTTACCGCGCGGCATACACCGCTTTGTTCCGTCGCAATTATTACGTCGACGAAATTTTGATTTTCAGCGATTTTGCTCCGATCGACGCACCCGTCCCGGAGGACGCAATCCCGGCGCCGCGCATCGGACATCTGCTGAGCGAATACCTTCTGACCGAGCGGACCACAGCCGAAGCACGCTTTGACGCGACCTTTCTTACGCTTTCTTATCCGATCGAATTCTCCTCCGACCACGGCGGAACCTTGTCCCTCCCCTGCGATGCCCGATACGGAGATACGGTATCGATCGGCGTACGGTTGAACGACGGATATTATATCGATTGCATTACGGTCAACGGCGTTGCCTTACCTCAATCGACTAAGACGTTCACGATGCCCGCAGAACCCGTCGCCGTACGGCTGACCACCAACCCCGAACAAAAAGAAATCGGGCAGCACGTCGAAACTTCCTACGGGAACTACAGCGAAGTTCTTCTCGGCGAATTCTCCCTCGACCGGCTTGCCGCCGACGTTTTGTCGGGTACGGTTCGCCTCGAAATTTCGGCAATCCGAAACGATCCCGACTTACTTGCAGTCCTGCGTCTGACCGATCCCCGACCGCTTTCGTCGGCAAAGTCGTTTACCGTTTCGTTCACCAACACGAAAGACGGGCAAACGGGATCGATCCCGTTTGCCGACGGAACCGCGCTCCCGCTCAAAATCCCCTACGTTGACCGCGCGGGAAAGCAATATGCCGCCGTCGTCCGCTACGACGAAACCGGCGTAACGTATTGCACCGCGACACCCGTGACCGAAAACGGAATCGCTTATCTCTCGATTGAAATCGATCGCCCCGGCACCTACGTTTTGGTGAATGTATCCGACGCGCCGCGCTACAGCGATCTGGAAATCGCGCTGATTGCGTCGCTTTCGGGCGTCGGTCTGATCGGATCGATCGCAAGCGTCGCGCTGCTGTTCCGCAAACGCGCAAAAAACAAACTATTCTGATCGGGCGCCCGACTCCGCCGGTTCGGAATCCCGTAATCATTGGATTGTAAAGCAAAAACGCGGAAGATCTCCGCGTTTTTCTTCGGTTTCGATACGGTTGCGATTCCGTTTTTATCTGCGGTCGGTGCGATCGTACATCAGCATTTTGCCTTCTTTCAGTTCGACGACGATTCCCTCGCGATTGACCGTTCCGAATACCGCGCTTCCGCTCAGCAGAAGGCGCATACGCGCTTCAAAATATACCGCCGCCGCGCGATTGGTCACAATCGTCACGGAAGGATCGAGGGCGTCCAAAAACGGCTTGCTCGAAGATTCCCGATATCCGTGATGCCCGATTTTAAGAAGATCGACCTTGCCGATGACGTCTTTTAAGCGCGTTTCGTCCCCGTCGATGTCGTTGATGTCCCCTGCCAAAAAGGTGCGCACGCCTTGCCCTTCGACCAGCACGCCCAGCGAATTTTCGTTTTCGCCGACCGTCGCGTCGGGCAAAGCCTCTTCGCCGTTGAGAAGCGTAATCGTCAGGTTGCCGAGCGAAAACGGCGTATCGTCGATTGTCTGTATCACTTCGACGCCGCGATTGGCGCAGGCGTCCAGCATCTGCCGATAAACTTCTTCGTTGTCCCAGTGTTCGCGCTCGTAGGGGTCGATCCGCTCGGGATCATACCGTTTGAGATAGGCGCGTTCTACCACGATATCGGGGTCGTTGATGACGGTATCGAAGCCGCCGATGTGATCGGAATGAGCATGCGTCCCGACCACAAAACTCAAATGCACCTTTCCGTCCTCCCCGCGCGCATGCTGCTTGAGATAATTGACGACGTATTGCTCGTATCCTTCGAGTTGGAGGTCTTCGAGTCCGCGCGGATTGTCGGAGTCCTCTCCGCTGTCGATCAAGGCAAACCGCCCCGCGCTTTCGAGGAGAATGGCGTCGGAGTGTCCGACGTTCAGAAAATGAATCCGATCCCCCGCTCCGCCGGGAACCCCGTGCGAAAACCGGTAGCGCCCGTTGATTGCCGCGCCCGCGATCAGAAATCCCGCCGCCGTCATCACGACAAGAATCGCAATCCCCGCCAATACCGAAAGGGTCAGCAAAACTTTTTTCTTGCGTTCACTCATTGATTGCTCCTTTTATACAAAAAGACGCCGTCGCGTCTTTTTGTCATATCCATACAGTGATGAATCGGAGGGCTTACGCTTTGTCTGCGTTTTGATCGTCTTGCTCCGATCCCGAAATTTCGGATTCCGCAATTTCTGCCGTGGCGTTTTCTCCCACCGCGGCAACGACCGTTTTGTCGAGGTCGTAAAGCCCTTCGGATTTGCTGCGCCGCTCGAGTTCGGCAACGATCTCTTTGTGTTGCTTCTTGGTCAACGGATAGAAGAACATTACCAACATCATCAATCCTGCCGAAACCGCCGAAACGATAAACGCGATATCGAAGTAATTGGTTGCGATTGCCATCAGTTCGTCCGAAACCTGTACCGCTTCGTTGAAGTAGTTGGCGGGTTCGTAACCGAGTCCTTGTTTGACATAAGCCAAAACGACGTAGCCGAGATTGGTAAACACCAGCACCAACGCGTAGGCAAACATCTGAATGAACCCTTCGAGACGTTGTCCCGTCTTGTATTGCTGATAGTCATAGATTTCGGAAAGCATCAGGGGTTGCAGGCTGGCAAGCGCATTGAACAACGAAACAAACCTGAGTGCCGTCAGAACGACTGCGCTGACCGTCCCTTGCGGAATATTTTCGACCCCGATCAGACCGAGAATCAGGTATCCGATCATATTGAGCGCGCTCCAGAAGATCAGAATCGTCTTATTGTTGAATTTGCGCGTCATAAACGGGAGCAGAATCATATTGGGCGTAACGGCAAACCCCGTGATCAGCGTCAGCGAGCTGAACACTTTAAGCCCGTCCGAGATGTTGGACGCATAGCGGAGTTTCCCCATAATCTGGGCGTCGAGTTCGACCGCGGTGCGGACGCAACCGACGATCAAAGCAAGGGAGAGGATCAGGAGGGGCGTGTTTTTGAGAATCAACCGCATCCCCTGGAACAGCCCGACTTTTTCTTTGTTTTCGTTCGTGACGATGATACGTTCGCGGACTTTGAACAGCAACATAACAAGTGCCAGACCGACGGCGGCGTAAACAAAACCGATTACGCGATATGCCATTGCTTCGTTGCCCTGTTCGAGAAACGCCGAGCGGATAAACCCAACCAGCACGTTCATGACCGTCGGCGAAAATCCGATGACCAATCCGATCGGAGCCCAAATGTCGGTACGCTCCTGTTGGTTGGGCGTGACAACGGCAGGCATCATATAGAACGTATTGTTAAAGAGGTTCCAGATGACCAGCGTCGGAATACAGGTACAATATGCGTAAATCGTCCGCGCCGACTCGTCCAGATTTTCGGGATGCCAGGTTGCGGCAATGGCGCAAGCGGCAAAGATCGGCGCCATCAAAATGATAAACGGCTTGTATTTGCCCCATTTGGTATTGGTATTTTGGAGGAGTTTGCCGAAAAACGGCTGAATGATCAGTCCCAGCAGGCTTGCCGCAAGACAGATATACGGTCCGTGCAAAACGCTGATCTCAAACGTTTCGGAAATCTGCGTCGCGGTGATCAGCCCCGATACGACGGTAACCAACGTGCTGACGCCGAACGCGCTGCCGGCAAAACACAAAATCTCTTTGAGGTTGAGATAACGGTTTTTGGGCGGGGTATTCCAGAATACTTTGAGTTTGCCGCCTAAAGTTTTGATTTTGTCGCCGAGCGACGTTGCGGGTTGCTGCGGTGTGTTGTTCTGATCCATACGCTCCTCACGCGGCGCTGTGCGCCGACCTCCCGTTGATTTCCGCAAAATGCGCGGGTACGTCTTTTTTATTGTATCACGCGCCCGAAGCCCCGTCAATTACTATTGCTTCTTGTCCGAGGACAAATCGCGCTTTTCTGCGAGTTTTCCGACCCGCAGAATGCGGTAATCCGACAACCGTCGCAAATGTAAGCCGATCAGACGGCGCCGCCCTTCGATCGGAACGATTTTTGCCGTAAATCCGTTGAGGTCGATCATCAGAAGTTTTTTGCGCAAAGAGGGTTGCCCCAACAGAATTTTGGCGGCTTCCGCCACCTGACACGTCGCAATGTTGCAGGCGGCAAATCCCAAAACCGGCGGATGTTTTTCGCTTGCGTTCCGCCCGAAAATCGCTTCCAGCGTATCGTCCCCGGGATAGATCGTGCTGACCTGCCCGTGCCAATGACTGACGCCCCCCGTAATCATCGGGATCCCCCGTCGCTTGCATGCCCGTTGCAGGTCGAAGCGTGTTGCGATATTGTCCAGCGCGTCGATCACCAGGTCGCATCCGTCCGTCAACAGATAGGCGTTGAGCGGCGTGATCGCTTTGGTCACCACGCGGACTTTGCACCGATCGTTCTCTTCGATATAGTACCCGATCGCTTCGGCTTTGTTGACCCCGAGCGTGTTGCGGTTGCAAAACAGCTGACGGTTAAGATTGCTTTCTTCAAACACGTCACAGTCGCAAAGTACCAGCTTCCCCACGCCCAGCCTGCTCAGCAGTTCGGCGCAGTACCCGCCCAGCCCTCCGCACCCCGCAATCAGCACGGTTTTGCGGCGGAGAATCGCTTGTTCCTCCGCCGTAATGGCTCCGATGTTTCGATTGACGGTGTGATCGTTCATGGCTTCCCCTTTTTCCTGTGCCATTATTATAGCGGTTTGCCGCCTTCTTTGTCAATATCAACCCGTCCTCCCCGCAGTTAAGCGACGGATCGCCGTTTTTGTCTATTGAAATCACCGCCGTTTTCTGCTATAATTTGGTTGATCCCGTTTCCTTCCGAAACGGGATCGGGGAGGTAATTATGGCAACTTCTTTGGGCGCATACGCCGGCAAAGTGATCCGCATCAACCTGACCGACCGCTCCTGGTCGGAGTATCCCGTCGACGACCGCGACCGCAAACTCTTTCTCGGCGGCAAAATTCTTGCCGCAAGGATTCTGCACGACTTCATTCAGGGCCCCCTCGACCCGCTGGGCCCCGAAAACGTGCTCGTCGTCACCACCTGCCCCCTCAACGCGACGGGATGCCCCTCTTCCTCCCGCTTCAACGTCAGCGCGATTTCTCCTCTCACGGGGATTTTGACCAGCAGCAACTGCGGCGGAAGTTTCGGCATCGCCCTTAAACGCGCGGGTTACGACGCCGTAATTTTTACCGGGAAGAGCGACTCCCTGATCACCGTCGAACTGTCGCCCGCAGGCGTCAACTTCAAGGACGCCGAAAAACTGCGCGGTATGCTGACCGCCGACACCCAGCAAGCGCTGGGCAGCAAAGGCAGCAAACTGGTCATTGGCCCCGCAGGCGAAAACCTTGTCCGCTACGCCTGCGCCGTCAGCGACGACCGCGCCGCGGGAAGAGGCGGCATCGGCGCCGTCATGGGCAGTAAAAATATCAAAGCGATTGTCGCGTTCGGCGCCAAAAATATCCCCGTCGCCCACCCCGACCGTCTGCTGAACGTCAAGCGCAAATGGACCGAGCGGCTCCGCGCCCATCCTCTGACGGGCGAACAGCTTCCCCGTCTCGGCACGGCGGCGTTGCTTGCCCCGATGCAGCAAAAACGGCTGCTTGCCACCAAAAACTTTTCGGCAGGGCGTTACCAAAATTATGCCTCGGTCACCGGGGAAGAAATGGCGGAACGCTTTTTGATCCGCAACAAAGGCTGTACTTCCTGCCCGATTCAGTGCGCGCGCGTCGTCGATCTCGACGGCAAAACCGTCAAAGGCCCCGAAGTCGAAATTCTCGGATTGATGGGCGCAAACATTCTCAACGACCGTCTCGAAGACATCATCCGTTGGAATTACGAACTCGACGAACTCGGAATGGATACGATTTCGACGGCGGGAACGATCGCGTTTGCCATGGAACTCAACGAAAAAGGACTGTGGAACTCGGGACTTTCGTTTGGTAAAATCGACAATCTTTCCGAAGTAATCCGCAGCATCGCCTTCCGCTCCGACGCCGTGGGCGACGCCCTTGCAGAGGGCAGCAAACGCCTGATGCAGCGCTTCGGCGGCGAAGAGTTCTGTATTCAGGTCAAAGGGATGGAGCTGTCCGCCTACGAGCCGCGCGGCGCGGTCGGACAGGGACTCGGCTACTCCGTCGCCAATCGCGGAGGCTGTCACCTTAACGCAGGCTACGAAGTCGTCGTCGAAGGACTGGGGCTGACGATCAACCCCTACACCAAACACGGCAAGGCGCAGATCGCCATCATGTTTCAAAATCTCATGGAGGCGGTCAGCGCGGGCGGCAACTGTCTGTTCACGACCTATGCCTTCTTCCCGTTTTTCCTGTTCACCAAGCCCAACGGCTTCCTCGCAAAAACCGTCAACAAGGTTCTGCCCTACTTCGGACCCGCCCTTTCCGTCGTCAACCGCTACCCGAAACTCGCCAAAATCAACATTTTCTCGATGCTTCCCCATCCCGTCGCCCTGCACGCCGCAACGGGGATGAAACTGACGATGGGCGATCTGATGACCATCGGCGCACGCGGCTTCAACCTCGAACGCATGATCAATCAACGCCTCGGCATTTCGGCAAAGGACGACAAACTACCCCGCCGCTTAACCGACGTCGAGCAGGTTCCCGGCGATCCGCGCACCAAAGTGCCGCAAGCCGAACTCAAGCGGCAATTCTACCGCGCCCGCGGCTGGGACGCCGACGGCAGAGTGACGCCGCGTACCCTGCGATACTACGGCCTCGACGACCTCGACGACATCGGCAAACGCTCCCTGCCCCGAAAGGAGGGCGCGGCGCAATGATCACGGTAGAATTTTTCGGTCTGTACCGCTTGAAATATCAAATGAAAGAAGTGCGGCTCGAAGCCTCTTCGGTCAAAGAATTGTTCGAAAAGCTCTACGAACTGAACCCCGCTTATACCGTCAAAGAACTTCGCAATTCCATCGTCATCGTCAACGACGTCAACTTCAACGATCTCAAAAAATACCGTACCAAACTGAAAGACGGCGACCATGTCTTGATTATGAGTCCCGCCTCGGGAGGCTGATATGCAACGATATACCGCCGCGGTCATTACCGTAAGCGACAAAGGATATGCGGGGCTGCGCGAAGATCTGTCGGGTCCGCTGATTGCCGAACTGCTGGAACAAAACGGCTTTGACGTCGTCGGGCGCGACATCGTTCCCGACGAAAAAGACCAAATCGTCGCGGCTTTACGCAATCGGATCGGTCAAGCGGTCGCCTTGATCGTCACGACGGGCGGAACGGGCTTCGCGCCCCGCGACGTCACGCCCGAAGCGACGCTCGAAGTCTGTCAGCGGCGCGCCGACGGCGTCGCCGAAGCCATGCGCATCAAGTCGCTTGCCTTGACCGACCGCGCAATGATCAGCCGCGCCGTGTGCGGCATCGCCGACCGAAGCGTCATCCTCAATCTGCCGGGTTCGCCCAAAGCCTGCCGCGAAAACCTCGGATTTGTCCTCTCCCCCCTACGACACGGCATCGATGCCCTGCTCGGCAACGTAACGGAGTGTGCGCGCAAATGATCCGCGTTCTGCCCTATTCCGTCGCCCTCGACAAACTGACCGACGCCCTTCGCCCCCTCTTACAATCGGAAGTCGTACCGACCGAACGCGCGGCGGGAAAGATCGTCGCTTCGGACGTAATTTCTCCCGCAACCGTACCGGACTTTGACCGTTCGGTCGTCGACGGATACGCCGTGTACAGCGCCGACGTCGCGGCTTCCTCCCAATCGATTCCCTCCGTCCTCCGCCTTGCGCATACCGTCGGAATGGGAGAAGAAGCCGCTTTCCGTCTTCGGCGCGGTACATGTTGCTACGTTCCGACGGGAGCAATGCTCCCCGCCGGCGCAGACGCCGTCGTCATGATCGAGGACGTCGAACGGACGGGCGACGAAGTGTTTGTTTCCCGCCCCTTGCGCTTTGCCGAAAACGTCGCGCCCCGCGGTTCCGACGTCGCCCGCGGCTCCGTCATCGTCCGCCGCGGCGACCGTATGACCCCGACAAAACTCGGCGCCTGCCTTGCCGCGGGCGTAACCGAAGTTCCCGTTTTCCGTCCCCTTTCGTTTTGCCTGATCGCAACGGGCGACGAACTGGTCGACCCCCGGGACGATTGCCCGATCGGAAAGATACGGGAAATCAACAATGCCGTTTTGAGTGCCCAAATTTCCGATTTCGGCACCGTCGTCGACGCGGTTCGCGTTAAGGACGACTACGACCTTTTGCATCAAACGGCGTCCTCTGCCTTAACCCGCGCCGACATCGTCGTCGTCAGCGGGGGCAGTTCGGTCGGCGCTGCCGATTATACCGAACGGTTGTTTGCCTCCCTCGGCGAAATCGTCGTCCGCGGCGTTGCCGTCAAACCCGGCAAACCGACCGTCGCCGCAACCGCTTCAAACAAATTTTTGTTGGGGCTTCCCGGGCATCCCATGGCTGCGTTTGTCGCCTTTCGGCTTTTGTTTTTGCGCGCCCTGCTCCGCGCCGCGGGAAGCGATCTTCCCCCGCCCGTCGTCTGCCGCGCCGCAATCAACTTTGCCGGCGGAAAGGGGCGTGCCGCCGTTATGCCCGTGTCGCTGACCCATATCCCCGAAGCGACCCTTGCCTCCCCTCTCTTTTATCAGTCGGGGATGATCTCGGTCATCGCGGGAGCGGACGGCTTTGCATTTTTGTCCGAAGAAACGGAGGGCGTCGCCAAGGGCGATCCCTTAGAGGTATATCTGTTATGAGAAACGCCTATATCCCCAATCACGATCTCTCGGAGATCGATCGATACTTCGCCTTCCTCGGCGATCTTTCGACCGAAGGCGAAGTCCTTCCCGTCGAGCAGGCGCTCGGTCGCGTCCTGAAGTCCGCGGTCTACGCCGCCCTCTGCGACCCTTCTTACAACGCCGCGGCAATGGACGGTATCGCGGTTAGCGCCGAAGCGACCAAATCCGCAACCGAACGCGCGCCGCTGATTCTCAAGCGACCCGATTTTTGCTATGTCAATACCGGCAATCCCGTCCCCGATCCTTTCGACGCCGTCGTCATGATCGAGGACGTCGGCGTCTTGGACGATGACAGCGTTCGGCTGACCGCCCCCGCCGCCCCCTGGCAACACGTCCGCGTCAAAGGCGAAAGCATTGTACAGGGCGAAATGATTTTGCCCTCCCGCCGCCGCCTTCGCCCCGTCGACGTCGCCGCGATCTTTGCAGGCGGCAACAAAACCGTCGAGGTCTATCGCAAACCTCTTGTCGGCATTATTACGACGGGGGACGAAATGGTCGACGATCCCGCCTTAATCGGCACGGGAAAACTGATGGAAAGCAATTCCCGCCTCTTCGGCGCGCTGATCGAAACGTGCGGCGGCGTCCCTCGCCGCTACCCCACCGTCAAGGACGATCCCGACGCCCTTCGCGCCGTCCTGCTACAAGCTCTTGCCGACTGCGACGTCGTGCTGGTCAACGCAGGGAGTTCGGCAGGCACCAAAGATTACGCCCGTTCGGTCATCGGTTCGGTGGGCGAAGTGTTTTTGCACGGACTGGCGGCAAAGCCCGGCAAGCCCACCATCCTTGCCCGCGCCGCCCACAAACCCGTCGTGGGAATCCCCGGCTATCCCGTGTCGGCGTATATTGCATTCGACCTCGTCGTCCGCCCTCTGCTGGCGGCAATGACGGGCGGCGTCCCGAGCGATCGTCCGAGCGTCGACGCGACGTTGACACGCAGTGTCGTCAGCTCTCTCAAAAACACCGAATTCGTGCGGGTATCGCTCGGCAAAGTCAACGGAAAACTGGTTGCCACTCCTCTCGAACGGGGTGCGGCACAGATTATGAGCCTGGTCAAAGCCGACGGAATCCTGACCGTCGACCGCTATTCCGAAGGCGTCCCCGGCGGGACGGTCGTCCCCGTTTTGTTGCAAAAACCGCTTTCGGTCATCGAAAACAATCTTGTCGTCATCGGCAGTCACGACCTGATCATCGACGTTATCGGCGAAGCGTTGCCCGTCACTTCGGCGCACGTCGGCAGCATGGGCGGCATACTCGCCCTGCAAAAAGGCGAATGCCACATCGCGCCCATCCATTTGTTGGACGCCGCAAGCGGCACCTACAACCTCGAAGCCGTCCGCACCTACTTCCCCGACCGAAAAATGGCGCTGATCAAAGGCGTGGGCAGAACCCAGGGACTTATGCTCCCCGCCGGCAACCCCAAAGGCATCACCTCTCTTGCCGATCTTGCCGCGGGAACGCTGCGGTTTGCCAATCGCCAGCGGGGTTCGGGTACAAGAATTCTGACCGACTACCTCCTTGCCGAAGAAGGCATCGATCCCGATCGAATCCCGGGCTACGGCAAAGAGTTTGCGACCCACCTTGCCGTCGGCATGGCGGTCGAAAGCGGCAATGCCGACGTCGGGATGGGCGTGGGCAGCGCGGCAAACTGCCTCGGACTGGACTTTATCCCGCTGTTCAGCGAAGCGTACGACTTTCTGCTCGACGCCGCTTTGTTGGACGATCCCCGCGTCAAAGCATTGATCGACCTCTTGAAAAGCACCGCCTTCCGCCAAAAACTCCTCTCTTTCGGCGACTACACGACACCGCACACGGGAGAAGTCGTATTATGTTAGACGCCTTCGGCAGAAATATCCGATATCTGCGTCTTTCGGTAACCGATTTGTGCAATCTGAGTTGCCGTTATTGCAAACCGCGTCCCGTCCCCAAACTGCGGCACGAAGATCTCGCGTCGATCGACGAGCTGATGTCGTTCCTCGATGCCTTCGCCGCGTTGGGCTTTGACAAACTGCGCCTCACCGGGGGCGAACCCCTGTTGCGAAAAGGACTTGCCGCCCTGATCGAAGGGGGCGTACAAAAAGGCTTTACGGTCGGACTGACGACCAACGCCACCCTGCTTGCCGAACGCGCGGCGGAGCTGAAAAGCGCGGGGCTTTCCTCCGTCAACGTCAGTCTGGACACGTTGGACGAAACGGTCTACCGCGCCGTCTGCGGCGGCGATCTCGCCGACGCCCTTCGGGGCATCGACGCCGCCGTCCGCCAAGGGTTTCCGCTGAAGATCAACGCCGTCCTGCAACGCGGCGTCAACGACGATCCCCGTCCTCTGATCGACTACGCACGGTCGGTCGGCGCCGAACTGCGGCTGATCGAACTGATGCCCTTTGCGACGACTGCCGACTATGTCGCCGACCGGGCGCCCGACTCCCGAAGCCTTCTCCGACAATGGGACGCTGTCCCGATCGGGCGGGAAGGAAAGGTCGATCGCTACCGTCTGCCCGACGGGGCGACCTTCGGGCTGATCGCTCCGCTTACGCACCCTTTCTGCGCCGCGTGCGATCGCGTCCGACTGACTTGCAAAGGTGAGCTGATCCCCTGCCTGCACCGACCGACGGTCTACCCCCTCCGACCGTTGCTGAAGCGCAAGGACTTTGTATCGATACTCAAATCCCTGATCGCCGAAAAACCTCCGCGGCACCTGCTTGCCGAAGGGGTCTATCAGCCGATCGATATGGGAAGCATAGGAGGCTGAAATGCTACTGACACATTTTGACGAAAGCGACCGCGCGCGGATGTCGGACGTCGGCGAAAAGGCGGTGACCAAACGGATCGCCGTTGCAAGAGGACGGATTGTCATGCAACCGTCCACCCTTAGCCTTTTGGACGGAAGCGGCAAAAAAGGCAACGTCCTCAACACGGCGACGGTTGCGGGGATTCTTGCGGCAAAGCGCACGTCCGAAGTGATCCCGATGTGCCACCCGATCGCGACCGAACACGTCGCGCTCGACTTCACAACCCTCCCCGACGGCGTGGAAATCACCGCGACGGTCTCCTGCTCGGCAAAAACGGGGGTGGAGATGGAAGCGCTGTACGCCGTAACGGTGGCGGGACTGACGATCTACGATATGCTGAAAAGCGCGGACAAAACCATGCGCCTTGAAGCCGTCCGCCTGCTCCGCAAGACGGGCGGAAAGAGCGGCGCCGTAATCAACGAGGAGGAAACCCGATGAACCCAACCGTCGTAGCCGTCAATATCAGCGCGGTCAAAGGCACCCCCAAAACGCCCGTCGAAGCCATCGAAGTGCGGTGTAACCACGGCGCCGTCGGGGACGCGCACGCAGGCCCCGGCATCCGACAGATCAGCCTGCTCGGAATCGAAAGCATCGAAAACTTCAAGCGGTTCAAGCAGGGCGCCGAAGGACTTTGCGAAGGCAAGTTTGCCGAAAACATTACGACCCGCGGCATCGTGCTGTGGGAACTGCCGGTCGGAACGCGGATGCGCGTCGGGACGGCACTCTTGGAAGTCAGTCAGATCGGCAAAAAATGCCACGCCGACCAAGGGTGCGAAATCGCAAAAAAATACGGCATCTGCGCCATGCCGAAAGAAGGAATTTTTGCCGTCGTCATCGAGGACGGCGTCATCCGTGCGGGGGACGAAATCCGCCTGCTCAGCTGAACAATCTGAGATAATCGCGCGCTTCCCTTGAGATCGGCGCCTCAAAAAACCGTCGGGTATCGGCGCGTTCGGCAAGCCGCCCCTCGTGCAAAAACAACACTTCTCCCCCCATCCGCTTCGCTTGTTGCAAGGAGTGCGTCGTCATCAGAACGGTCGGTTTGTACTCCTCAATATAGCGTTTCAGAACCCCTTCGCAACGCAAAGCGGAATTAACGTCCATTGCAGAGGTCGGCTCGTCCAGCAACAAAACGCCGTGCGGCCGCATCAGCACTCTGCCGAGGGAAAGCCGTTCGGTTTCGCCGCCCGACAAACGGGCGGCATTTTTTTTGGCAAGTTCCGTCAGTCCGAGTCGGTCAAGCATCGCGTCCGCCGCCGCCCGCTTTTCGGCGCGGGACAATCCCTTCAACCCGATCGTCAGATTGCGCCTTACCGACAGCGAAAACGAAAAATCTTTCTGCGGCATATATCCGATCGAGGGCTTGTCCGCACCGAGCGACACCTTCCCTTCAAATCCGATCATTCCGCCCACCGCTTTCAGAAGCGTGCTTTTGCCCGAGCCGTTGCTCCCGAGCAGCAGGTAGACGCCGCCTTCGGCAAGCCGAAGGTCGCTTACGTCCAATACCGTCCGTTCGGCATAGCGCTTCCGCACATTGACGACGATCATCGGCGCGTCCCCCTTTGCAGAAGCGTCGCCGCCACGTTGACCGTGAGAACGATGAGAATCAGCACAATCCCCAGTGCCAGCGCCAGCTGAAACTGCCCCGTATTGTAATTGAGCGCGATCGCCGTCGTCATCACGCGGGTTTTGTGCAATATATTTCCCCCGACGATCTGCACGGCGCCGACCTCGGCGATGCTCCGTCCGAATGCAAACAGATATACCGCTATCATCTGATATTTGCATTCGTTGACGGCAAGCAGCATCGCTTTTCCTTTGTTCAGATTGAGTCCTTTGACGGTCTCCCGCATCCCTTCGTACGCGGGCGATACCGCGCTCTCGGTCATGCCCGCCACAACGGGCGTGATCAGAATGACCTGCGCGATCACCATCAGTTCGACCGAGTACATCAACCCCAGTCCGCCGAACGGTCCCGTCCCCGAAAACAGAAGATATACAAATATCCCCACCGCCACCGCGGGCAAGCCCATCAGCGTACGCATGACGGTGACGACGATCTTTTTGCCCGGGAAGGAGCCGATGGCAACCAGCACGCCGATCGGCACGCCGATCAGCATCGAGTAGACCGAGCTTTGCAAGCACATGACAAGCGTCGTGCGGACGATTTCGCCGAACAACGGATTGCCTTCGCCCATCAAGGCGAAGGCTTTGCTGAACGCTTCGGCAACATCCGTCCACATCGCTCTTTTATTTCTCCGCGACGATTGTGGCGACGGGGAGTTCGTTTGCCATCGTCAGGCATGCGCCCATCCCCTGTCCTGCCGAAACATACCACGCGCCCGAAGGTGCTTTGGCGGTCCCGGTCAAAGTTTCGCCCTTCGAAGTATATTCGAGGTCGATGTCGACCAGCGGCAACCCCGTCTTTGCCCACAGATTGGTTTCGGCGGTGTGCGTACCCGATTTGTCGCCGCGCGATACAAACGCGCTGCCCTTTGCGGCAATCGCATTAAAAGCGTCGACGATCGTCGCCGCATCCTTGACCTTGGCGGGGTCGCTCGGCGCGCCGAGCAGTACAAAATAGTTGTACATAAACGAAATCCGCGCGGGATAGGAAGCATCCTGCGCCGTACCGCTCAGCCCTTCGACGACGCGGGCGTATCCCCCGTCGACAAACGCGCGTTCCTGCGAAGCCGAGTGGACGACCAACAAGTCGGCGTTGCCGTCCTTTGCCGCCTGAATCGCGGCACCCGTCCCTGCCGAAGCTACCTGAAGATCCCAGCCCGTCGCCGCTTCGAACAGCGTTTCGAGGGCGCCGAGCAGTCCGGTATCGTTGATCGACGTCGTCGTCGATACGCGTACGGCATTGTTTTGCAGTCCGCTTTCGGCAAACGTCGTCACCGCGCCGCTGTAGGTTTGGGCGTCTGCGATAAGATAAAACAACGCTTCGTCATAGTCTTTTTTGCCGAAGTCGGCAATCACTTCGCGGGTCGCGGCAAGCGACATCCAACGGATAAACGCGTCGGCGCCCGTTTCGTTGATCGTCACGCTCTTTCCCGCAAACCCCGTTCCGTCGGCATCGACGGCGATCATCGAATAGGTGTTTTTGAGAGCGTCGTCCTGCTCGTAAAGCAAGGTCAGATTGGGGATTTTGTCCCCTTCGGCATTCTTTTTGTAAGCAAGATAGGTGCCCTTGTCGCTGAGAATGTACGCGCCTTTGACGACGGTTTCGTCGTCCTTGCAGGAAGCAAGCACAAAAACCGACACGGCAAGCACAAGACACAAAACGACCGCTAAAATTCTTTTTCTCATAAATGTTCTCCTTTCCGCACTGGGAGGCTTTGCCGTTTCCGGCAAAACCCCGGTCTGTTCGCCATAGCATAGCGGCTTGCCTTAGGCTTGAGACTCGGACGGTACGGCTCAAGATTTCCGTACCGATTCTATTTTAGCAAATTTTTCCTGCCGCTTCAAGATACAATTTTGCCGATCTGTCAAAAAAACCGCCCTTCCGGGCGGCTTTTTTCGGCTTAAGTGAATGCAGGCACGGTTTATTTCAGTCGGAATTCGTAGCGCACGGGGTTGTGATCCGACCAGCGGAAATCGGTGTCGACGTTGCAGATTGCAACGGTCTCGACGTTTTCCGATACCAGAAATCCGTCCAGAACCGTCAGATAGTTGACCCCCTTTTCGTACGGAATTTCCGCCGCACGGCATGTCCCCGTTCCTTCTTTGCTCGCTTCGACGCGGAAGCCTTCACCCAGCATTTCGCTCGTCAGCGGGTATGCCCAGGTCGGCGTCTTCTGCTCGGTCGCAAACGTCCCGAGACTGTCTGCCAGTTCGTGGTTGAAGTCGCCGCCCACAATGACGTAATTGCCTTTTTCGTACTCTTCCCGCATCACGCCTTTCAGCATCTGAAGTTGCTGTTCGCGGATGGTTCCGCCCTCGTCGTATGCCGACATGTGGCTGTTGATCAGCACCAGCTGCTTACCGCCGCTCACATCGATGCGATGCACGACAAAGCAACGGTCGAGATCGAAAAATTTGGCAAAGCCCGTATCGAGCGGATATTGTCTGCGAACGGCTTCGGCAATCCCGAACTTGCTGTACGTCGCCATCCCCGCAGTCGTTTTGCCGTGATGATCGCCGAGGGGATACATCAGATATGCCGAGTGAAAATTGACGGCAAACGTTGTCTGGTATCCGTTGGGCAACAAGGCGTCTCCGATCGCGCGTTGCTGATCGATGTGGTAACTGCGGTCGGCGTCGACGTCGACTTCCTGCAACAAAACAAAGTCGGTATTCTGTGCCGTAATCTCTCCGATCGCGCCCGCGATCGCCCCTTCGACGTGCGCTTTGTCGATCGCTTTCCCGTATTTTCCCGTCACGACGGTCCCGTCCAGCATCTCGCCGCTGTCCATAAAAAACGAAAAGTCGGGCGTGTACGCGCCGAATCCGATATTATACGTCAGCACGCTGTAGGTCGTGCCCGTCTGCAACTTGTCCCCTGCGGCACTGCCCGTTACGGCAAGCACCTCTCCGTCGTCGATGCGGTCGTACTCCGCCACAACATAAACGACATAGCCCGCCGCCGCCAGTACGAACGCTCCGATCAGCGACAGCAAAACGATTGCCGTAATCTTAATCCCTTTGCGCGTCCTTGCCGTCATTTGCCGTCCTCCTCGCTACGGGCAAGGCGTTTTGCCGTCACGATACAGTCCGCCGTCGCGCGGTTGGTCGCAATGGGGATATCGTATACGACCGCAATTCTGAGCAACGCCTTGACGTCGGGATCGTGCGGTTGCGCCTGCAGCGGATCCCAAAAGAATACGACGGCGTCGATTTCGCCTTCGGCAATCTTCGCCCCGATCTGCTGGTCCCCTCCGTGCGGTCCCGACAAAAATCGTTTGATTTGAAGCCCGGTCGCTTCTCCGACCAGCTTTGCCGTCGTCCCCGTTCCGCATAATACGGCGTCTGCCAATGCTTCGCGGTTCTTCATCGCCCAGGCGACCATCTCCGCCTTCTTGTTGTCATGCGCGATCAGAGCGATCGATCGGATCGGTTTCATGGTATGCTCCTTTTGCTTCTTCGGTTTTCGCCTTTTATTATACTTGATCCGCGCCGCTTTTTCAATCGCTTTTTTTCGCGCCCGCTTCCTTTCGCTTGCCCGATGTTTTTTCAACAAAAAAGGAGCGTTTGCCCCTTTCCGCATCCTCCCGTCCCACCGGGTTTATGTACGCGCGGTTGCCCGCGCGGGCGGCTTTGCCGCCGTTCGGGGAAGGGTTGCTACTCGCAACGCGGCACCCCGTATGTCGAGGTCGTTTCGCCGGCGCATACGCTTAATCCGTATTCCACCGTGATCAGATATTCGACACGCTGTTTGATATACAATTCGCATCCGCAGTTGGACGGATTGCATAAGCTCACTTCGCAGGGACCGTCGCAGATCGCTTGCACCGCGCTGATTTCCGCGGTCGGCTTGATCCGCGCGGGAAATTCGTGCGTCGCCTCCACCGCAACGTGCTATCCCGAAGGAATTTTTTGAGGATCGAAACCGAGATGGCGCCTTTTTTTTGACTTTTCGACGCGCTTGGGATATAATACTGAAACAAGGAACCGATTTATGAAATATCTGATCGTACTCGGCGACGGAATGGCAGACCGTCCCGTCCCCGAACTCAACCATCAAACTCCCCTCCGACTCGCCGTCAAACCGACGATCGACCGCCTCGCCCGTATGGGGCAGGTCGGCTTGGTTCGCACCGTCCCCGACGGAATGAAACCCGGCAGCGACGTCGCCAACCTTTCGGTCATGGGGTACGATCCCGCACGGTACTATTCGGGCAGAAGCCCCCTCGAAGCGCTGAGCATCGGCGTGCCGATGACGGCAACCGACGTCGCAATGCGCGCCAATCTCGTCACGCTCTCCGACTCCGATCTTTCAAAAGCCGTTATGACGGACTACAGCGCGGGCGAAATTTCGACCGAAGAAGCGCGCGTCCTGATCGAAGATCTGGCAAAAGAGCTGGGTTCCGACCGCTTCCGTCTGTATCCCGGAGTCAGCTACCGCCATTGCCTGCTGGTCAAAAACGGTTCGACCGCAGTCAGCCTGACGCCGCCGCACGATATTTCGGGGCAACCCGTACGCGATCATCTTCCGCAAGGCGACGATGCCCGCGCCCTCCTCGATCTGATCGAGCGAAGCGGCAAAATTCTCTGCAATCATCCCGTCAATCGCAAGCGGATTGCCGAAGGAAGAAATCCCGCTACCAATCTGTGGTTCTGGGGCGCGGGAACCCGTCCCGCACTGGACGACTTCCGCCTGAAGTGCGGTCTTTGCGGCGCGGTGGTTTCCGCCGTCGACCTTCTGAAAGGCATCGCCGTCGGCGCAGGAATGCGTCACCCCGACGTCGTCGGCGCAACGGGAACCCTGCACACCAATCTCGGCGGCAAGCTCGACGCCGTCAAACAAGCCTTCGAAACGGGTGCGGACTTTGTTTATCTTCATCTCGAAGCCCCCGACGAATGCGGTCACCAGGGCGATGCCTTGGGCAAAATAAAAGCGATCGAAATGGTCGACCGTGCAACTGCCGATCTCGTCGCATACCTCGACAACCGCAATGAGCCGTACGTCGTTGCCGTTCTCCCCGATCACGCAACGCCCCTCTCCATCCGCACGCACAGCGCCGAACCCGTGCCGTATTTGATTTACGACTCCCGAAATCCTGCAAATTCGGGGCTTGTATTCAACGAAACGGATGCCCAAAAAGGCGTTTTTCTGCCGCAAGGCGACCTGATTCTCAAAACAATGCTTCAACTGTGAGGTACCTATGATTACTGCAAAACAACTTCGTCAACAATATCTTGACTTCTTCCGCAGCAACGGACACGCCATCATCCGCAGCGCGTCGCTGATCCCCGACAACGATCCGACCGTCCTGTTTACGACGGCGGGGATGCACCCCTTGGTCCCCTATCTGCTCGGCGCCAAACACCCCCAAGGCACCCGCCTTGCCGACGTCCAAAAGTGCGTCCGTACCGGTGACATCGACGACGTCGGCGACGCCACGCACTGCACCTTCTTCGAAATGCTCGGCAACTGGTCGCTCGGCGATTACTTCAAAAAGGAAAGCATCGACTTCTCCTATCGCTTCCTGACCGAGGTCCTGGGCATCGACCCCGCTCGGATTGCGGTATCGGTCTTTGCCGGCGACGAGGACGCTCCGCGCGACGAGTTCAGCGCCGACTGCTGGGCTTCGCACGGCATCGCACGCGACCGTATTTTCTATCTGCCCAAAAAGAACAACTGGTGGGGACCCGCCGGCATCACCGGACCTTGCGGACCCGACACCGAAATATTTATCATCCGCGACGTTCCCGCCTGCTCCGAGACCTGCTCCCCCGCTTGCGACTGCGGCAAGTATGTCGAAATCTGGAACAACGTCTTTATGGAATACGACAAACAGGCGGACGGCTCTTTTCTCCCCCTCGCCCAGAAAAACGTCGACACCGGCATGGGGCTCGAACGCACCGTCGCAATGCTCAACGGCTTTGAATCCGTTTACGAAACCGACGTTTTCCGCCCCGTAATGGAACTGCTGGATCAAAAAGCCGCCGATGTCCCCGACCGCCTCAAGGGCATGCGCGTCATCGCCGACCACATCCGCACCGCAACCTTTATGCTGGGGGACGAAAAAGGCGTAACGCCTTCCAACGTCGATCAGGGATATATTCTGCGCCGCCTGATCCGTCGCGCGTTGCGCTTTGCGCGCACGCTCGAGCTCGATCCCGCCGTTCTGACCGAATGCGCACGGATTTACATCGACCTTTACAAAGAACCCTACCCCGAACTGGGCGAAAACAGCGCGCGCATTCTCGACGAACTCGAAAAAGAAATCACGCGGTTTTCGGCAACGCTTCAGCAAGGACTGAAAGAATTTGACAAGCTCCTCAAATATATTCAGAACAATCGCATGAGCGGCAAAGCGGCGTTCAAGCTGTACGACACCTATGGCTTCCCCATCGAAATGACGCTGGAACTCGCCCGCGACAACGGGATTACGGTGGACGAAGCCGGATACGAAGCGTGCTTCAAAGAGCATCAGCAAAAATCCCAGGCGGGCGCCGAACAAAAATTCAAGGGCGGCCTTGCCGACCACACCGAACAGACGGCGCGTCTGCACACCGCGACCCACCTTCTGCTCGCCTCGCTCAAAAAGGTTCTGGGCGACGAAGGGATTCAGCAAAAGGGCAGCAACATCACCGCCGAACGTCTGCGCTTTGACTTCAACTTCCCCCGCGCGCTGACCCCGGACGAACTGAAAGCCGTCGAAGCCGCCGTCAACGAAGCCATTGCGGCAGGCGTCGAAATCGTCTGCGAAGAAATGCCCATCGAACAAGCACGGGCGCAAGGCGCAACGGGTGTATTTGACAGCAAATATCAAGACGTCGTCAAAGTTTACACGATGGGCGGATTCAGCAAAGAAATCTGCGGAGGCCCCCACGCCGCCAACACCGCCGAACTCGGCAAATTCAAAATCGTCAAAGAGCAGTCCTCCTCGAGCGGCGTCCGTCGCATCAAAGGCGTAATCGAAGGATAATTATGGATCTGACCGAACAAACCGTCGAAAAGCGTTACGTTTACCGCGGCAGAATCATCAAAGTTCGCAACGATCTCGCCCGCCTGCCCGACGGCAATCCCTGTCAACGCGAAGTGGTCGAACACACGGGCGGCGTCGCGATCATCGCCGAATATCAAGGCAAAATCGCGTTGGTGCGGCAATACCGCTATCCCTATGCCGAAACCATTCTCGAAATCCCCGCCGGCAAACTGAACCCCGGCGAAGATCCCCTTGCCTGCGGCAAGCGCGAACTCGAAGAAGAAACCGGACTGACGGCAAAACGCTGGATCGACCTGGGCATGGTTTATCCTTCGCCCGGATACACCGACGAAAAACTTTACCTTTACCGCGCCGAAGAGCTTGCCGAAGGCAACCGACACCCCGACGACGACGAATTTCTTGACGTCGTGTGGATGACGCCGTCCGAACTCGACGCCGCCGTCCGCTCGGGCGAAATCAAGGACGCCAAAACCGTAATCGCCTATTTCCGCAGCTACCGCTGAGCGGAGAAATGCGGCGGTTTCCGATCGCCGACACAACGTTCCCTTGCGGATACCGAAACAAAGCCTCCCTTTCGGGAGGTTTTTTGCAGAATTTCGGCGGTCGCGGTTTCGTCCGCCCTTTTCGTTTTCTCTTATGGTTTTTCGGTTTTGTCCCCCGTCCCCTTCAGCCACCGCGCAAGCGGCATCAGCTCTTTCCGCTCGCCCTCTTCGGCAAGCAGTGCCGCGTACGCCTTGCGATAGTTGGGGTTGCCGTTTTCGACCAGCGCCGCGCAAAACAGATATCTCAGCCCGTCGTCCGAATTGCGACGCTTACGGATTTCGTCCAGAAGATACAACGCGGTTTCGGGTACGGCGGGACTGCCCAGTTGCGTGACCATCAGCGCGTTGAACGCACGGGACTCGAAGGCGCCGACATAGGATTTCAGCACTCCGTACAACGCTTCACTCGCGCGCGCCCCGACGTCGGCGACAAAACAAACGGCAGGATCCGCCCCTTGCAATGCCGCAATCAAGGCGTCATAACGGCGACGATCTCCTTCCCCGAACGTCCGGTACAAACTGAGTTCGTACGAAATTTGTGTGTCGGCAAAATTATACTTGGTCATCGCTCTTATCGTTCTCCGACGACGCGCCGCGTTGTTTGGCGCGATATGCGGCAATCGTCTTCCATACCATCCATCGCTCCCCCGGTACAATGGCAATCGCCGCGCCGATCAAAATCAGCACGCCGCCCACCGCAAGCCCCGTCGAAAACCGATCGTATCCGACGATCAGCGAAATCACCGAGCCGAACACCGCCTCCATCGCCATGATCAGCGCGGCGGACACGGCGTCGGTATGCTTCTGACAAAACGTTTGCGCCGAAGTGGTAATAAAGGATCCCAAAACGCCGAGATAAAGCAACGGAAGTATCAATCCCGTCCAATCCGCCTGCGGCACAACCGCACGTTCGAACGCCAGCATATAAATCGCGCCGCCGATCGTCTGCGTCAATGCCATCCAAAACGCCGTGACCTTGGGGTCGGTATCTTTCATCCCGTTGCCGAGATAGGCGATGCTGACGCCGAAGGCGACCGCGGACAAAAACGCCATCAGTTCTCCAAGCCCCAAACGAAAATCCGTAAAGCGCACGCCCGACAGAATAAACGCGCCGACCAGCGCTACGACAACGGCGGGTATCGTGCGGAAGGGCAGTTTTTTGCGGAACAGAACCAACGAAATCAGCGGGACAAAAACGATATGCAGAATGGTCAAAAATCCGGTGACCGAAGGCGTTGTATGTTCGATTGCAATGGTCTGAAACAGGAATGCGAGTGAGTTGGATACGCCGGCGATCAAACCTCTCCCCGCGTCGCACGCCCGCATTTTGCGAATGGCGGGAAAAAAGAAAACGACGCTGAACAGCAAAAAGATACCCCCGCGCAAAAAGCTGAGCCACCCTGCCGTCGCGCCCAGCGTCACGGCATACTTGCTTACGACAAAGCACCCGCCCCAAAGCAGGGTAACGGCAAACAAGATCAGATTGGCAGCGGATTTGCCGACGGCTTTCATAACGATATTATAGCAGACAAACGAGGGTAAGGCAACCGAACGCGGAAGGCACGCGAAAAAGTTGACAACGGCGGCAAAAAATAGGATAATGGAAGCACGATCGGCAAGCCGATTGTATCGATCCCGAATGCGGAGGCGTATCGAAGCGGTCATAACGAGGCGGTCTTGAAAACCGTTTGGGTGAAAGCCCACGGGGGTTCGAATCCCTCCGCCTCCGCCAAACCGAGGATAAGGGTGCATCTTGCGCCCTTTCTTCGTGTCTCGGGCTCGGTTACATACGCCGTTGTATGCGCCCGTCGCCCTCGCACTTGCAAGTACACAATCTGCGCCATTCTTCTCGGTTTGGTTCCTAATTCAGGAGGGATGAGAACGGGCGGAAAAGGAAATGACACAGTGCGTCATTTCCCCGCCCCGGCGTGATAGCGCAGCCAACGAACAGCAAAACGGGACGAGAATCCCAAGGCGTAGTCGTGCGAGGTAGAAAAGCGGCGGGCAAGCGGAGCGAATCCCTCCGCCTCCGCCAACGACAGAAAACACGGCTTTTTGCCGTGTTTTTTGACGTTTTTGACGTTTTTTCCTTTTGTTTATGCGAGACCTGCTCTTATAAAGCTGCTACCATTTTGTGGGTTTTCCGTCCACATAGTGCCAGTAGTTGCCGCCATCATAGGGAGGGGTTTCGGAATAATAATAACGCATTGCATTTGTTAAAAAAGAATTTACGCTGCCTATGGCAACATTTGCCCACTGTTCGCTTATCCCGCCATAATACACGCTCGTCAAGCCGCTGCAATAAGAAAACGCCGACGCGCCGATATTTGTCACGCTGCTCGGGATCGCGATGCTCGTCATTCGACTGCATCCGAAGAAAGCATTTTCCCCGATCATTGCCACTTCACTCGGGATCTCGATACTCGTCAAGCCGCTGCAATAATAGAACGCGTCCTTGCCGATGCTTGTCAGTCGGCTGTTTGCGCCAAAGGTTATGCGCGTCAAGCCGCCGCAATTATAGAACGCGCCCGCTCCGATGCTTGTCACGCCGCTCGGGATCGCGATGCTTGTCAATCCGCTGCAATAGTAGAACGCGCCGTCGCCGATCCTTGTCACGCCGCTCGGAATCTCGATCTTCGTCAAACCGTTGCAATAGTAGAACGCATCCTTGCCGATGCTTGTCAGTTGGCTGTTTGCGCCAAAGGTTATGCGCGTCAAGCCGCCGCAATTATAGAACGCGCCCGCTCCGATGCTTGTCACGCTTGCCGGGATCTCGATACTCGCCAAACCGCTGCAACCCTCTAACGCATAATCGCCGATGCTTGTCACGTTGTTCGGGATTACCAGTTCCGTTACCAATTCCCCGTTCAAATAAAGATTGTGGGCATAACGAAGCGGATTTGCTTCGGCGTCAGCAAAATCGATTGCGCACCATGTCGCGATATCGCCGATAGATACGCTTTTCAACCCGCTACAGTCCTCGAACGCAGATGCGCCGACACTTGTCACGCTGTTCGGGATCGCAATGCTCGTCAAACCGCCGCACCCGGAAAAAGCGCTCTCGCCGATGCTTGTCAGTTGGCTGTTTTCTCCAAAGGTCACACTTGTCAAACCGCTGCAACCACAAAACGCAGAGGCGCCTATCGCCGTCACGCCGCTCGGGATCGCGATGCTCGTCAAGCGACTGCGTCCGAAGAATGCAGCCTTGGCGATCCCGACGGTATTGTCGCGCAAAGTTATCGTTGCGCCTGTCCCGTCGCAATCGACAACCCACCGACCGACATAACCGACACCGTTTTCCGTCTGAATCAATTTGTTGCATCCGGAGAACGCAGAGGAGCCGATTTTCATTACATGCGCGGGAATCTCGAAGTTCGTCAACTTTCCGCATCCGGAGAACGCACGATCGCCGATGCTTGTCAGTCGGCTGTCGTTGCCAAAGCTCACGCTCACCAGTCCGCCGCAACCCTCGAAGGCAGAGGCACCGATGCTTGTCAGTCGGCTGTTGTCGTCAAAAGTGACACTCGTCAAGCCGCTGCATCCATAAAACGCATGCATGCCTATGCTTATTACGCTGCGCGGAAGTTTGATATCGGTCAAACCGCCGCATCCATAAAACGCAGAATTTCCGATCTGCGTTCCGCCTGTAATCATTACGGTGCGCAGCGATTTCGGCACATAATCATCGTTGTAATCGTAAGACGACGCACCGAAGATATAACCGAAATGCGTGTTGCTTGTTCCGTCTATGCTTTCCCCGATAAACGGCAACGTGATGCTCGTTAAACGGCTGCAATTGTAAAATGCAGAGGGAGCGATACTCGTCACTCCACTCGGAATCTCCATGCTCGTTAAACTGTTGCAATTGTAGAATGCAGACATACCGATATAGGATACACTGTTCGGGAGCTCGATCCGCGTCAACCCGCTGCAATTAAAAAACGCATTTGAAGCGACGCTCGTCATGCTGCCCGGGAGCTCGCCCCTCGTCAAGCCTGTAATCATTACGGTGCGCAGCGAGTCCGGCACATAGTCCCCCTGATCCTTGTATGTCGAAGCACCGAAGATATAACCGAAATGCGTGTTGCTTGTTCCGTCTATACTTTCCCCGATAAACGGCAACGTGATGCTCGTCAAACCGTTGCAACCGTAAAACGCAGAACCTTCTATCCTCGTCCCGCCTGTAATAACTACGGTACGCAACGAGTCCGGCACATAGTTCCCCTGATCCTTGTATGTCGACGCACCGAAGATATAACCGAAATGCGTGTTGCTTGTTCCGTCTATCCCCTCCCCGACAAACGGCAACGTGACGCTCGTCAAACCGTTGCAACCGTAAAACGCATTATCGCCGATGCTTGTCACGCTTGCCGGGATTTCGATGCTCGTCAGGCTGCCGCATCCATAGAACGCCTTTGCATCGATCCTTGTTACGGGATATACAACGCCTTTATATGCAATGCTGATCGGGATTACAATATCCCCGCTTAAAGA
Source organism: Candidatus Stercoripulliclostridium merdipullorum (assembly GCA_018713745.1). GTDB lineage: Bacteria > Bacillota > Clostridia > Christensenellales > DTU072 > Stercoripulliclostridium > Stercoripulliclostridium merdipullorum. Next base: position 28,683 of record DVOH01000034.1, read on the forward strand.
TCTCGGTTGTCTTGCAACGATTGCAACACCATCCTGCCATGCATATCTTATGCGGTCGATTATTCCATAGACATACCCGTCGGTTGCTACCTCATTATTGTTACAATCCCAAACAACCGGGCATTGGCCTTCCCATAACGAACTCCAACCGCTCGGTTCACTAGTCGCTTCGCAATAAATCGTCAGCCCGCCGCAATCCCAAAACGCATAATCGCCGACGCTTGTAACGCTTGCCGGGATTTCGATGCTCGTCAGGCTGCCGCATCCATAAAACGCCTCTTCTCCGATACTTGTTACGGGATATACAACGCCTTTATATGCAATGCTGATCGGGATTTCAATATCCCCGCTTAAAGATCTCGGTTGTCTTGCAACGGTTGCAACCCCGTCCTTCCAGGCATACCTTATGGTATCGATTGTCACATAGGCATATCCGTCGGTTCCGACCTCGTTGTTGTTGCAATCCCATACGACAGTGCAATTGCTTTTGTTCCAATCGGTATCCCACCCGCTCGGTTTACTGGTCGCTTCGCAATAAATCGTCAGCCCGTCGCAACCATCAAACGCATTATCACCGATGCTTGTCACGCCGCTCGGGATTTCGATACTCGTCAAGCCGCGGCAATTGTAGAATGCAGACGAGCCGATGCTTGTCAGCTGACTGTTTTCGCCAAAGCTCACGCTTATCAAACCGCTGCAACCCTCGAATGCAGACGAGCCGATGCTTGCCAGCTGACTGTTTTCGCCAAAGGTCACGCTTATCAAACCGCTGCAGCCCTCGAATGCAGACGAGCCGATGCATGTTACCCCGTCCGGGATCACCAACTCTGTTACCAATTCTCCGTTCAAATACAGGTTGTGTGCATAATAAAGCGGATTGGACTCCGTGCCATAAAAATCGATTGAGCACCATGCCTCGATATCGCCGATAAATACGCGCGTCAAGCCGTTACATCCTCGGAACGCATACCTGCCGATGCTTGTCAGCTGACTGTTTTCGCCAAAGGTCACGCTCTTCAAACCGCGGCAACCATCGAACGCATACGCGCCAATCGTTGTCACGCTGCTCGGGATTTCGACGCTCGTCAAACTACTGCAATTATGGAACGCCCACAGATCGATATCTATAACGGGCAACCCATTATATTGGGACGGTATCACGATATCGGTATCCGTTGCCGACGCAATTCCCGTTACGGAATAACCGCTGTCTTTTTCTTTGCGTTTATAACTTAAGCCTTCGGTATAATTCAGCGCTGTGCCGCATTTTTGGCAAATTTTGTCAACAAAAGCATGTCCTTCGGCAGGAATCACCTCGGTCTCGCTGTATCCGCAGCCTTGGCAAGTGCGGTTTTTCTGTCCGTTGTCTTCGCAGGTCGGGGCCGTAACAACGCTCCATTCTCCAAACGCATGAACGTGTGCCTCGGGTTTGGTTATGGTGACGGTATAGATCGATTTCTCCGAACGTGCGTCCTTGTGCCATGCTTTGATGTAGAAAACGGTTTCTCCTTCCAAAAGCGCCACTTCCTTCTCGATTTCCTTGGTGCACTCCCGGTCGGAATAAGCTTTGAAAACGATTTCCGAATGGTTGCTAAACCGTATCCTCGAAAGACTGAAGGTTTCCGAATCGGCATCGACGGCAAACTCTACGGTTTTCTTTTGGTTGTCCACAACAATATCCGTACTCCCGCTGACGGATTCCAACTTCACTTCCACTTCTGCGGCATCACCGCTACAAGAAGACAACACAAGAAGCATCGCCAACAAAATTATCGCCAAAACAACTTTGCCGATCCGATTGAAAAAAATCCCGCGCATTGCTTTTCCCCTCTCTTAGAAAAGTCGCTGTAAAAAAAATATAACACAGTTTAATGGGAAATGCAACCTTCTTTCTTATCGCGCGGTCCTATCGAAATTATGCGATCCTATCGAAATTATAAGGTTTTTTGTTTGGCGTTTCGCGTCGCCCAAAGGCTTCATATCATCGAAGTCGGAGGCGAAGACAAATTCAACGAAGGCGATATGCCGAAAGCAGAATACGATAACGTCCACGTTATTTTACGCGCGTGTAAAAGCGGTGAACCGGAAATTACTGGCAATCGCATTACGGTGGAAGGAAAAACTTATACATTCAAATAAACAGAACTGTCGACGTCCTTGATAACAATTAGGCATGTGGTTTCCTCTAAAGCCCGGACAAACGTTCGGGCTTTTTTAATAGCTAATTAAAAAGTCCTAAATCGTACCCAAAACAGCTCACATCACATTAAATCACCTCGAAAAGAGGCGAAATTTTCAGGCCCAAAAAATACTTAAAATTGCATTTGCAATACTTAAGTGTTAATATAAAAACCTCACCTACATTCCAAACAAAACACAAAACAATTAACCATATAACAAAGCAATAGCTTGGATTCCTTGCGAAATCTAAGCATTTTATTAACATCAAATTCAAGAATATTTTTCTAATTGTATTTTGTGAGTGAACAAAAACTCCAAGTACATAGATTGATAATTTTTATCTATAACTTCTTTTGTAATTTTATGCGCTAAACAATATTTAAGAAAATTTGTCATACGAATATCGTTTTGCTCAATTTTCACATATAAAT
>DVOH01000035.1 GCA_018713745.1 Candidatus Stercoripulliclostridium merdipullorum
TATATCGTCAGCGGAATTATCCCCAACGTTAATTACGGCGAACTGACGGGCGACGTGCGACTTGACGGCAGTTCGATCCGCGGTAAGAAGCTCGGCGAGATCTGCCGCACGGTCGGCGTGGTGCTGCAGAACGCCGACGAGCAGATCGTACAGAAAATCGTCGAGGACGAAGTTGCGTTCGCGTGTGAAAATCTTGCCTTTCCGCCCGATAAAATCGAGAAGCAAATCGATATCGTGTGCCGCTTGATGCGACTGAACAAAAAAGCGAAGTGCCGCACGCTGTCGGGCGGGCAGAAGCAGAGATTGATTACGGCAAGCACGCTTGCCATGGGGCAACGGATCATAGTTTTGGACGAACCGCTTGCCAATCTCGACAAGGACGGAGCCGAATTGCTGATGAGTACCCTGCGTACGCTTGCAAAAGCGGGTTATTGCGTCGTTATCATCGAACATCGCCTCGATATGGTTTTGCCTTATGTCGACAAAGTATGGCACGCCGGGAAGAAAAAGATCAGTGAAGTTCGGGACACGCACCGGTATTTGATGCAACAAACGGCGTCGATTGCAGACGATTGTCCTGCGGCAAAGGGAGAGGATGCGGTGTTCGAGTTGGATCGGGTCGCCTTCTCGGTCAAAGAGAAAGAAATCTTAAAAAGCATAACCTGCCGCATCCCGAAGGGAGCGAGGACGGTGTTGCTTGGTGAAAACGGTTGCGGCAAAACGACGCTGATGCGCCTGCTTGCGCGCTTGTATCAACCGACGGACGGAGCCGTCACCCAAAAAATCGATCCGAAATTCGGTCAAAACGGCAAGACGAACAAAAAATGGTTTGGCAAAGTAGGTGTGGTTTATCAGAATCCCGACTATCAGCTGTTTATGCCGACGGTGGAACAAGAAATCAAATTCGGTGCGGAAAGCGAAGAATATGCCGAAAAAATCGCTGACTTGTTCGGGGTCAGACATCTTTTTGCGCGTCACCCGCATTCTTTGTCCGAGGGACAGAAACGAAGGGTTTCCATTGCGGCGGTCGTTGCGTGTAAGCCCGAAGTGTTACTGTTGGACGAGCCGACCGTGGGGCAGGATTACGAGGGGCTTTGCGGTATGGTGCGCATCCTCAATCGATTGCATCGGGAGACGGGCAACACGATGATTACCGTGACGCACGACGTCCGTTGCGCCGAAGCCCTTTGCGATCACGCGATTTATATCGAGGGCGGCGTCGTGCGGCAATCGGGGGGCAAAGAACTGGTCCGTGCGTATTTCGCCCCTTGCGGTTCGCGGCGATAACAATCGGTTGAATCTTATCGATGGGCAAAAACCGCGACGGAACAGCCGATCGGTGTGTTTGGTGCCGAGCGAGGGAAGTATATAACGGGAACAAGAAAATTCTAGTAAAAACTTCTAGTAAAAACCTGTCGGAAAATTGTGGGAAAGTCCGGCAGATATTTGCCTTGGGTCGGCGTAATACGATATATTGATGAAGCAGAGTGTTTCGTCATTAACGTTTCGGCTGAAAGAGAAAGTACTCGAGTACCGAGCGCGCATTCGCTTTCGGATCAACGATGCGTTGGGGTATCACATTGTGTATGCATATGACTGCCAAAATATCGAAATTGAAAATGTGCGCATTACCGAGCCGTCTACTTGGACGGTAAAGTTGGAGTGCTGCCGAGATGTTCGCGTTAAAGATGTTGTGATTGACAACAATGTTTATATTGCCAACAGCGACGGGATCGATATTTGCGGATCGAGCGACGTCAGCATTGATCATTGTTTTATCGTAACGGGCGATGACGGCATTGTGCTGAAGTCCTCGTTTGGCGAAATCCGAAACGTATCCGTCAGCAACCGTACGATTATGTCGCTTGCCAACAATTTCAAGATCGGAACGGAGACCGGACACGACGTCACAAACGTCAGCGTCAAAGACTGTCACTTCTTTGCCGCAGATATAATGGGCGGGTATTCGGGCATTGCGATCGAATCGGCAGACGGAGCAAATATTTCCGGTATTACGGTGTCCGATATTACGATGGACGGCGTGCCGTCCGCCTTGCTGATTTGGCTGGGAAGCCGTCTTGACGTTTCGAAGGGCAGCGACGGAAAAACGGTCGGCAGCGTAAGCGGCGTTACGGTGCGCAATATTTATGCACGCAACATCGATATCGCAAGTGCGATCGTGGGGTGCGAATACCAAGGAGAATCGTATAAAGTACGGGACGTTTTGCTCGAAAACTTTTATTTGGAATATCGCAACTGTAAGGAAGAAACCGATATTTATGAAGGGAAAAGCGACAACGTGCTGCACGCGAACATGAGCGGCTATCCCGAGATTACGCGCGTATCGCATTTTTATTTGTTTGCTCACGAATTGAGCTTATATCATGATCTTCCGGTGTACGGATTGTATGCTTATATGGCAGAAAGCGTTACAATCAACAACTTTGTCGTCAAACCTCGTTCGGTCAACGCCGGGCCGTTCGGCAATGTGGGCAGCAACGATTTGCGTGACGGACTCGAGAATATTGTGATACAATAAAGTATCGAACCGCCATCGGTATCGAAAAAAACGAACAGGATGGGACGATAACGATATGAAGAGCCGCACTGCAAATGCCGTCGAAGTCGTAGCGGCACTGATATGGGATCGGGACCGATTTTTGATCTGCCAACGACCTTCACACAAAGCGCGGGCATTGCTGTGGGAGTTTGTCGGCGGCAAAGTCGAACGGGGAGAAAGTAAGGAGCAGGCACTGATTCGGGAGTGTCGGGAGGAGCTCGGCGTCACGGTCGAACCGCAAACGGTTTTTGTCGAAGTGACCCACACTTATCCCGATCTGACGGTGCATCTGACATTGTTTAACGCACGGATTGTCGACGGCGTTTTACAAAAGCTCGAGCATAACGATCTGCAATGGATCACGACCGCGGAAATCGACCGATATTCCTTTTGCCCCGCCGACATCGAGATTTTGCAAAAACTCAAAGCGCGCGACGCAAGATAAAGGGGGTTTTGCCTTTTCCGCCAAGCACCGAACCGATTTTCATCGTTTGGTTGCTTGCGCTAACGATTTGACAGTATCGGAGATATGGTTTATAATAAAAGAGAAGCGGAAAGCTTCTTTTTTCGGCACATAAGTTCGCAAATGCGAACATATGAAGAAAGATAAGCGAAAAGACACTTTTTTCGGAACATATGGTTCGCAAAGGCGAACTCAAAATGCTGAAAAGGAAGACCGTATTCGCATATTCAAGAACCCATATCCGAAGATTGTGCGATTTGTCCGTAATAATCTGACGATAGGGACAGGAGGCCCAGATGAAACATTTTGTAACCGGAATTGCAATCGCCTTGTTGGCAGTCGCTACCGTATTTGTCGCCGCTTGCGGCGGGCAAAAGACGACGGATCCCGTCGAGCAAGCCGACGCAGGATGGAAGGAAGCGACGGAAGGGACATTCCGCATGCCGTACGAAATCGTCGACACTTCGGCAATCGGCAAGCTGATGATCGGTGCGAATTGCGCCGACTATGTAGAAATTCGCAAATCGCAAGGGACCTATACGTTGGTGTACTTTTGTAAGCCCGGAATTCTCGGTTCGATCGAGATTTTGCAGGATGACAAAACATTTGCGGGTTCGGCAACAGCCGAAGGCGATTTCGAGGGGTACGCGTTTCGGACGGACCAAGCGACAATCGAAAATAAAATCCGTTTGCGTTGCGTAGTCGTTCCGATGGATAAAACCGTGGAATTTGCCATTGTGATCGATACCGCCGGGGTAACGGAAGGGGAATCCGCGTAATTTTGACGAACGAGTTTTGATATGCTATACTGAGTTTAATCCATTCGGGAGGCTGAAGGATTGAATTCATTGATTCAGGCTAAGATTCAAAAGGATGAGGCGGAAGATCGTGCTTATGTCCGATCCCGTGAAGCCGTACTGCAAAAAGTACGGGAAGAGTTTGCCAATGCCGATCAGATTTTTGAATTGCTTCGGAGTGATCGGGCATTTGCCGCGACGTATTTCGACTACCGTCTGACCCCTGAGAAGTGGCCGGTAATTCCCGTCAGGCGCAGCGACGTTCTGTATGTAAAAAAGCATACGCTGTCGCAGCGTCCTTATGTTCACGGACACGAGTTTTATGAGCTGATATATGTTGCAAAGGGGCAATGCCGGCATTGTGTGTATCCCGAACGTCGGCAGATAACGGTTTCGGCAGGGCAGATTTTGCTGATTGCTCCCGGAGTTTATCATGCATTGAACAGGGCCGGGGAGCAAGACGTCATATTCAAAATCGTTATTCCAAAGCCGTATGTCGACGCCTTTGTCAAGGCATTCGGAATTGCCGAACCCGAAGGGTGTATCGTCTTTCGGGATCCGGGCGATCAGGCAGAGTATTTTCTTGTAAAAATGACGGAAGAGGGCGAACGCAGGGAGATCGGTTGGGAAAACGCCATGAACCATTGGCTGATGCTGTTGTTGACCGAACTCTATCGCGGCAAGCGGCGGTCGTACGGCAGGCTGCGGGAACGGTTGGAGAGTTACCTGGCAAGTGCTTTGCCCTATGCCAGCCTGTCGGATTTTGCGCGGCGGGAGGGGTACAGCGCCGACCGCGCGGGCAAACTGCTCAAATCCGAGACGGGACGCACGTTTTCGGAGTGGGTCAACGCGCGTCGATTGTCGGCGGCGAAGCAGCGTCTTGCCGAAAGCGATTTGCCGATCGAGCGGATTGCGTCGGAATTGGGATATCGCAATGCGTCCGGATTGTACAAGCGGTTTTCGGCGGCATTCGGAATCACGCCTAACGCTTATCGCAAAATGTTACGGTAGGGTGTAAAAGTTCCTTTCCGATTGTGCATTGACAAAACCGTCATTTAAGGGTAGGATAATAGTATCTTAAGGACAAAGGACGGAGTTTTATGGCAAAAACGATTACCGAAATTATTCAGCTGATCCACGATCGCGACATCAAAATGGTCGACTTCAAGATGGTCGACATCAACGGGCAGTTCCGCCATGTTACCATTCCCGCAAAAGATTTTTCGGAAGAGATCATGCAAAAGGGGATCGGCTTCGACGCTTCCAATTACGGTTATGCCGTTGTCGAAAAAAGCGATATGGTCTTTATTCCCGACCCGGACACCGCAATGATCGATCCCTTCTGTGCAATTCCGACGCTGTCGATGGGCGGCAATGCGATGATCATCGATACGCCCGAGAATCGTCCTCTCCCGCATTATCCCCGCAATATCGTCCGCGCCGCCGAGCAATACATGCGCGACAGCGGCATTGCCGACACCATGCTGATTTTGCCGGAGTTTGAATTTTATCTGTTCGACCGAGTCGGTTGGAACGTGGCGGCAAACGAAGTGTCCGCTACCGTCGACGCCGTCCAATCGTACTGGAACAGCAACTCCGAAGGGAAGGGGAACGTCGTCCCCTTGCAAAAAGCCTATCACATCGCAAAGCCCTATGACGTGACGTACGAATGCAGGAGCGAAATGTGCATGCTGATGGAAGAGGCGGGGATCAAAGTGAAGTATCATCATCCCGAAGTTGCGGCATCCGGACAGTTTGAAATAGAACCCCAACTCGGCGAAATGTCGAAGATGGCAGATGCAACGATGACGATCAAGTACATCATCAAAAACACCGCCGCCCGTTACGGAAAAAGCGCGACGCTGATGCCAAAGCCCGTATACGGCGAAGCAGGCAGCGGGATGCACGTCCATATGCTGCTTCTCAAAGACGGCAAGCCCTTGTTTGCCGACGACGCTGGATATGCGGGGCTGAGCGAAACGGCGCATTATTTTATGGGGGGATTGTTGAAGCATATCGCTTCTCTTTGTGCCATCACCAACCCGAGCACCAATTCCTTCAAGCGGCTGGTGCCGGGCTACGAGGCGCCGGTGACTGTGGGATATGCCACGTCGAACCGCAGCGCGGTCATACGAATCCCCGCCTATGCCAAGCAACCGACCGAGCGTCGATTCGAGCTGCGCAATCCCGACGCAACCTGCAATCCGTACTTCTGTTATGCCGCGATTCTGATGGCGGGGCTGGACGGGATCAAAAACCGCATCGATCCGCACAAGAACGGCTGGGGACCGTACGACGTCAACCTCTATCATCTCTCGGAGAAAGAAAAGAAAAAACTCAAAGGGCTGCCCGCCTCCTTGGAGGAAGCCCTGGATGCGTTGGAAGCCGATCATAAGTATCTGACCGAAGGCGGCGTGTTCCCCGTGTCACTGATCGAGTCCTTGATCCGCAACAAGCGCGAAGAGTGCAAAAAAGTCAATGCCGTGCCGCACCCGGTCGAATTTGAGTTGTATTATAACCGCTGATTGTTTTGCGGGTGCATCCGTACGAAAAAACGCCGCATGGTGCGGCGTTTTTTATGCGGGAAATACGAGAGCAATTACTGACGCGCGGGAGTTTGGCGGAATGCGGCGGGTTCGACGGGAGCTCCGTCTTTCAGACGGGAGGCTTCGGCGGCAAAGGCGATGAGATGACTCTCGATCGAGCGGAAAATATCGGTTCGGATGGAGTCGTCGGCAAGACTGAGGATCATTGCGGGATCGCCGCCTCCGTGCGCGTCCAGGCGGGGCAGACGGATTTTTTTGGTTTTTTTGCCGAAGCGTCGGAGTTCGAGAAAGGGTTTTCGCATATCGCAGACCAATTCGGCGTCAGTCCCGCGGATGCGGGTTTCGCGGTAAATTTCGTCCGAGAACGCCGTCATGATCAGCGTACTGCGGATGCCGTTTTCAAATTCCATTGTCGTCGCCTGGTAGTCGACAACGTTGTTGTCCATACGGAATACGCATCTGCCGAAGGGAGACGTTTGCAACGCTTCCCGCACTTTTGCAAGCGTTGCGACGCCGTCCGACGCAAGCCTTGTTTGCGGCCATTGCCGCCGATATAAAAATCCGGGCTTGTTGCGGATGGGATCGATATAAATTTTTTCGCAGTCGTAAGGGCAGTTCGCTTTTGCTTTGCATCCGTCCAGACACCTTGCGGTAGAGCCTTCGGGTGCGTTTTCGGGGCGGAAATAGTGCAGGGCTCCCTGGCTGGAAACGACGCGACAGGGGCTGTCGGCAAGATAAACCGCGATATCTAGATCGTGACAACATTTGGCAAGAATCATGGGCGTGCTGGTCGATGCGTCCCGCCAGTCTCCCCGCACAAAGGAATGTGCCTGATGCCAGTAACCGACGTTTTCGATCTGCTCGATCGAGATGATTTTGCCGAGAACGCCGCTGTCCATGATTTTTTTGATGGTCTGATAATATACGGAGTAGCGCAGGACATGACAGACCGCAACGGTAACGCCGTTTGCACGGGCGCTTTCGGCTATGGCAATGCAGTCTTCGGGGGTGGTCGCGACGGGTTTTTCAAGAAGGAGATGATAGCCTTTTTCCATTGCCTTGATGCTGTGATTTTTGTGATCTTTGTCCTGCGTGCAGACAAACAGCCAATCCGCAACCTTGGGATCAGCCAAAAATCGGTCGAAATCGGAATACAAACGGTCGGAACCAAGCCCCGTAAACTTTGCCGCCGCACGCAATTTTTCGGGATTGGAGTCAATGACGGCGACAATTTCAAAGTCTTTTTTCAGGCGCTTGCACAAAAAGGTATAGATAAAGCCTCTTCCGCCATAGCCGAGCACCGCGATTTTTTTCATCGAAAACCTCCCGTCGCCGGACAAAAGAAACAGACCGGCAAATCTTTTCAATATTATAACATTCAAGATATTGTATGTATATAGAAAATGATAGCGAAAATTTATAAATTCGACCGTTCGTTTCGACTCCATTGGCACAAATAAGCAAAATTTCCGCGAGGAAGCCGACGCGGAAATTGTTGGAACATATATCTACTTGAAAACCGCGTCGGGGTAAGTTATAATAAATGTAAGGCAGATGAAAGATTCATGAAAGTTTATCAATGCCGAAGGAGTCCGTTATGAAGCTCTTAATTGTGGAAGACGACGAAAAACTCGCGAAGATTCTGTCCGTTGCGTTAAGTACGGTCGGCGATGTCGACGTCGCGGAAAGCGGAGAGATCGCGTTGCAGAAGGTGGAAGGCGTCTGTTACGATCTTGTAGTCCTTGATTTGATGCTCGGCAAACTGTCGGGGATCGACGTTCTGCGGGAAATCCGCAGAACATATCTGATGCCGGTGATCGTGCTTTCGGCGCTCAGCGATATTGACAAAAAGATCGAGTGCTTCCGTTTGGGCGCGGACGACTATATGACCAAGCCGTTTGCGCGGGAAGAACTGATGGCGCGCATCGAGGCGTGTCTCAGACGGACGGGCGGAAACTTCAGCAGCACACAATATAAATTCGGCAGGATGGAAGTCAATTTCGTCAATAAAATGCTGACGGTGGACGGCAACTACGTTTCGATGAACCGCAAAACGTACGACATTCTGGAACTGTTGGTTCGCAACAAAGAGATCATCATGACCAAGCAACAGATTTTTGACCGTATCTGGGGATATTATTCGACGACGGGTCCTTCCGTCATCGAAATCAATATTTTCCGACTGCGCAAAATTTTGTCGGAGTTCGGTCTGGAAGGACACCTCAGAACGATCAAATCGACCGGTTATATGTGGACGGAAAAGGAATATTGAGATGAAAATCGATAAAGACGTCAAAAAAAGATGGTTGCTGTTTGCGCTCGTCAATTTTGTGTTGATCGTGTTGGTGTTCGGCGCTCTGCTGGCGGGATTTTCGGCGTACGTCGTGACCGCACAGCGCAACGTGTTACAGGACAGGATTATGCGCTATGCCGACACTCTTGCCGACAGAGGGGCGGAAGAATTGCAGGTTCTGTTCGGGAGTGAGGACGCAGGGTGGGAAGAAGATCCCTTCTTGCTCGTTGCTCTGTATACCGTAAGGGACAACGGGAGCGTGGGGATTGCTTCGCGCTCCACGATTCTCATCCGCAACGCACCGGCGCTCGGCGGGCGCGTCGACACTTTCCAAAAAGAAAATATCGGGGGATACGGGTATCTGACTTATACCGTTCGGGTAGACGAAACGCAAAGAAATTATCTTAAGGTGTTTGCGCCTTACGACATCAACGAGATTGCGGAGGACAAAATCTCGACCTATGCCGTACCGTTTGCCGTGGCGTTTGTCGTCATTGCTGCGGCATTCAGTCTGATCTGGGGGTATGTTGCGATCAAACCCATTGTCGCAGGGTATGTCAAGCAAAAAAATTTCATCAACGATATGTCGCACGAGATCCGCACCCCGCTTGCCGTCATCAAAGGCAATCTCGAAAACGTGCTTGCCGATCCCGAAGTAAAAGTCGGCGCCGTGGAAGAAATGATCGGCAACAGCCTGAAAGAAGTCGATTATATGACCGATATCTCGGCGGGGTTGCTCAATATCGTTCGCGGGCAGAACCGCAGCGCGACGCACAAGGAAAGCAATCTGACCGAAGTTTTGTCCGAGGTGGTCGATCTGTTTGCCGACGTGGCAACGATCAGCGGAAAGGCACTGGTCGCCAACTTGGAGCAGTGTGACATCAAGATCGAGCGGGAGTCGGTCAAACAGCTGGCATCCGTGCTGATCGAAAACGCCATCAAATATACCGAGGAAGGCGATCGGATCGACGTCAGACTGCGCGGAACGAAAGAAGGTTGCGTGTTTACCGTTGCGGATACCGGCATCGGAGTGCCCAAAAGCGATCTCGATCGGATTTTCGATCGGTTCTATCGGGGCGAAAACGCAAAAGATATCCCGGGGACGGGGCTCGGACTTGCGATCGCCGCCGCGATTGTCGAAGGGATGGGCGGGACGATCCGTGCCCACAACCGCGTTCCGCGCGGATTGGAAATGATCGTAACGCTGAAGCGGAACTGACGTCGAAAGGGGTTGCGCGATGAACGGGAGAAGAAAGCGGATTTTTATCGGAATCGTATGCGTTTTGGCAATCGTCGCACTTGCAATCGGCGTTGCCGCCTGCAGCAAGCCGCAAGAGTTACCGGAAGTAACGCCCGTTTCGTGGGAGGTTTATCTCGAAGAAGCCGCCGAGCGGATTGCCGATTCCGTTCGGCTGAACGGCAACCGGATCAATCTGACCCTCGATATGACGATCGATCGGAAGGACAATCCGCCGTTGGGGATTTTTGCGGGGCTGAATTACGACTTCGCCGATCCCGACGCCTCGATGCTGGTCGTTACCGTTGCCGAAGGGGAGCGCAATCTGATTTCGGTTGCGAGCGACAACGACGCTACGTTTGTCGATATCGTGCCCAATCCTTGGATCGGAGATGCCAAATTGCATCTGACGCAACTCAATCTGTTCGATTGGCTCAGTGCGTCGTATCGCCCCGACCGTCAGGACGTGCTGATCGGTGACGTCAAAAACGTGTTGATCGGGGTCGGCAAAGGGATGTTTTGCGACGTCGAAATCAATCGGGAGGAAACGCGGTTTGCTTTTAAGGTGACACCGGATTGTTTTGTCCGCGGCGCCGATCGTTTCCGTACGGTATTCGGATTGATGGGCGAAACGTTTGAGTCGCTGTTCCTCAAGGCTTTCGGAGCGGAAGACGTAGACGGGTTTCTTGCGGCATTGCCGCGTGTCGCGGGCAAAATCGTCTTCGATTTCGGTCAGCCGGGCGTCGTCGCGGTATCGGGCGGAGATTTTTCGATCGACGGCGTTCCTTCCGAAACCAAGGCGCAACTGACGACGGCATACGACTTCGACGACGGTTTGATCGGGTATTTCCCGGCGGACGATTCGGGATACGTCACGACGAAGCTCGGCAATACCGCAATGTCCGGAACCGTCGATCTGTCCGACGGCGGCGTCGGTCAGGTTCGATACGACTTCGAACTCAATGCCAATCTCGATCTCACGCAACTCTTGCTCGGCAATTATGATTTTTCGGCATTGGACGAAGACAATTATTTTCATTTCAGGCTGCGTCACGTTTGTACCGATCGGTGCGGCGTGTTCTGCGAACAAAGTCTCGGCGCCGCAAGAGGGGCGGTGTTGGATATCGGATTTTCGCCACGCGATTTCGGAACCGATTATATCTATTGCGCAATCGATCTCAACAGTTTGATCGTGCAGTCCTACGCAGAAGAGCTTTCCGATCGGGCGGGCATGAGCTTGACCTACTTCTTCCCCGATTATGTTTTGTTCGCGCTCCCCTATAACAGCGTAAAAGACGGTCCGCTTGCCCGGTTGTTTGCCGAATTGCTGCGGTTGGATCGGCTGTTTTTTGACGATACCATCGAAATCGGCGTGGATGACGGAGTCCCCGACTTCTTGAAAGAGTTTTCGCAGCCCGTCCGTGATCTTGCGGCACAGCGCTTGCTCAGCGATCGCTACAAAATCGATCGGATTGACGTGCGGGTCAACGAAAACCGCTTCGGTGAAGCGCAGCAATACGATATTTACAAAGAAACCGTTTACATTATCGACGACGAAGTTTCGGAAGTTAAAGATTACGGAACCGATATTCCTTTGCTCGGGTACCGATATATCTCTCCTTTGTCATGGACGTTCGAATCCATGCGGCTGTCGGAGGACGGCAGCCTCACGCTGAGCAATCTCTATGACGCCGAAGGCAATCTGATGCACGGGATCGACGAGCAGGGGGCGTATGTCCCGATGAGCCCTTCCGAAGCCGAAGGAATAACGGCGATGTATCTCGGCGGCAAATATGTCAAGCACGACAAGATTACCCAATCGGATTTCAAAGCCCGTATTCTTGCCGTCGAGGGACTCGACCCGACGGCGCGGTCGGTGCAGGAAGTCGTACTCAAAGCGGAATGTCCCTCTCCCTTCCACACGATGGGGATGAAGACGCTGTTCGGAGAAGCGCAAAGCGCGCTGTTTGTCGAAGTCAAAGCGAGGATCAAACTGACCGATTTCAGCCCGAAAGGAGCGGAGTTCGAGCAGGACCTCGAAGGCGATACGTTTTTGTTGACGCGTTCGGAGCGGGAGCCGCCCGCCTTTATGCAAGCCCGCGTAACTTTGCGGTATGCGGGGGGAATCAGTAAGTCCCTTTCCGTCCTCGGCGTTTCGGACGCCGTGGTTGCGGTCGATAATATCTTCAGCATCGCATATTCCGTGATCAAAACGGGACCGATACAAGTCAGCTTTACGGTCGGGAACCGTGTGTTCGAGCGTACGTTTACCGTGCGCGAACCCGATTCGGTCGCGTTCGAGATTGATCAGGCGGCGATCGGTCCCTTCGGCGTCGGCGATACCGTTTATTTTTCTTCCCTGACATCGCAGATTAAAATGTATGCGTATTACAGTTTGCCCGACGGCGTCAAGAAAGTCGACGTTTTGCTCCGCGCCGCAGATTTTTATATCAACGGAATCCCCTTGAATAACAGTTCTTCGGACTGGAGCAGTCAGAAAATCAGCGAGAGCGGATCCTATACCGTAACTTTCCGCAAAGCCAACGATTATCTTTGCACCGTGCGGAAGAACGGGCATCATAGCGATCCCTTTGTCTTGTCGGTTCAGCCCGCAAACACCAACTATCCGCGTTATCGTTATCAACAGATTTCCGACCCCGTCGACTTTTGGTTTGCCGACGTCAATTATACCGTTTCGGGGGAGATCGCCAATTCTTTGCACGGCGAAACTCCCGATCGTCAAACTCCGTGTCGGATCGAAGTCGAAATTTTGAAGGGCGAACTTGTCGAAATCGGAGGATCGGGATATATCGATTTTTCGATCGGCAGAACACAATCGAACGCGGGAGAAACGGAGTTTTATGTCGCAGGCGCAGCAACCCCGTATGCAACTTTGACGGGATTGCGGTTCGGGGATGAAACGGCGTCGGGCAATGGTTTGGATGCCGTGATCCCCGATTTAATCGTCACCCCCGTCAAACTTGATTTCGGATTCCGATTTTCGGATTCCGGGTATTATCGCATTCGCCTGCGTGCAGAAGGAGATTATCAGGTAAACATCGTTGTCACGTGGGATATTTATGTGGGACGGTTATCAAAAATATATGATAGTCAAATTTAATTTTCATATTTGAAAAATGTGAAAATTTTGTGAATATTATAGGAAAATATCGCAATATCTATGCAGTTAAGTTTAATTTAATTTTGGTGATAGTTTCTGTTAATATAATGTTTCCGGGCAAAGCGCCTAATCTTTACAAAGGAGAAGCATTATGAAACGGAGAATATTTGCTTGGTTCATTTTTGTGCTTACTGTGGTTATGATTTGCGGGTTAAGCTTTGTTGCCTGCAAAAAGAAAAAGCCCCAACCGACCACTCCCGGAACAACACAAACGCAACCCGAAGTTCCGGCGTGGCAAGACAAAACAGTTTCCACTACCGAAATTATCAATACTTTGTGGGATCGTATGGCTGCCGATGTAACAATCGGAGAAGAGAAAAAGTTTATTGCAGACTTTGATGCCTTGGTGAAAGTCGACCGTCATATCGAAGGAAAGGAAAATGCGCAATATAAATTTGTTGTCAGAGCCGACGTTGACGCGGGAGAAAAGCAAGACGGCAAAATGTTGATCGAATTGGTCGAGACGGTTGCGCAAAAGCAACGCGTTTTGTTCGGTCTTGCCTGCGATATCGAATCGACCGAGGATCGCAAAGAGCCGTATGTATATATCAATATTCTCGGAAAAGGATATCGAAAATTCAACGGTTATTCTCTGGCACAATTAATCACGACGTTGCAGCCGCAGAATTCTGAGATTTTCAAAGGCGATCGTCCGAAAACTCTGTTCAATTTATTAGTTTCCGTGACGGGATTGTTTGAATCGAAAGGCAAACTGACGGACGAGGGTAATACATACGTTCTCAATATGAATCCCGCCCAAGTATTCAAAAATCTGGCTGTTTTGCCGAGTGATAAAATTTTCGCACAACTCGGTATCGAGCCTGCGCAAGCCAACGCGGCAATACAGGAGATAGCAAAGAGATTGGGGAAAGATAAGATCGTCGGTTTCCAAACGCTTTGTACCGAACTTTCAACGGTATTGAAATATACCAAAGCCACCTGTTTTTTCCGTTTTGACGCTGACAAAAAGTTTGTCAATGCCGAAGTTCAGGTCAACTACAACAAGAACAACGGCACAGCCGGCGAACCGCACTCCGATTATACCTTAACGGTCAATCGTGCGCGAATTTCTACGGGAACGTTGAACGTATTCGAAGGTTCGGGCTTAACGGAAGAAGTCCGCAAGCAAGATGCCCTTAACCTGCTTAACTTCTCTTTGAAAGGCAATGCCGTCAGCTATAAAGGCGAAGAGATCGCGCATCGCTACGGCATCGAAGTTCAGTCCGATCTGGATGCGTTCGAACTGCTGGCTTTGGTCAACAATACCGACAAAGCCAACATCGTTTCCACATTGAAAAAGCTCGGATACTTCCACCTGGAAATCAACGAAGTCGACAACAACGGTCAAAAGCTGGTCAATATTCTGACCGTGCACAGCAAATTCGACGAAGGATTTTTCGTGGTCAACGCCAATCTCAATGACGCGCAAATGTTAATTTCTCTTCCGATCGGACTGGGTGGCGTATATGAATTCGAAGGGCTGATCGATGTGATCGGCATGCTTAAAAACGCCGATGGCGCAGCAAGTGCAAATGCCGCAGTCAGCAACAAACCCGCATTAAGCGGCAACGGAGCTTCCGACAAAGAGTCAGGACAAAAGCCCGATGTACTCGGAATCGTAAAGGAATTGTTGCAGTTTGTACACGCTGACAATTTCAAAGCCGACGGCGTAACGGTTGAGTTGCAGTCGTTGATCGTCAAAGCCCTCGAAACGTTCGGGGTGCGGCTGGAAGGCAAACTGAATGACGTACTCGCGCAGGTACTGGATTGCGATACCGTCAACATCAAACTGCAGACTCCCGCCTTCGGAACCTGTGTGCAAGTCGGCACCGACACCGTAGAAAGCGGCATCCGCACCGCAAGCGCATTCAGAAGCGGCAAAGACATCATCAAAGAGGTTGTTTCGCTTGACGCGCTGAAATATCAAATCCTGGAAGGCGACAGCAATTTGAAGCGTTACCTTTCCGGCTCCTATGAGGCGGGCAAATGTTTTGCCATCACCGGCAAAAATCTGAAGGGCGAAACGGTTGCCACATCGGGTTATATTATGGCGTATGAAGGGTTGGACGTTAACACACCCGGGGAACAGGAAGTTACCTTCTATATCGCAATCGGCACCGATCTTGTATCCACGATCAATCTGGCTTCGATCGTGGCGGACATCAAGCTGTCCGACCTCCTGCCGCTCAACGGCGTGCTGAAGTACACCGCGACTCTGACCGTATCGGGTTATGACGAGAGTGCCGAGATCGGCATTACCAATCTTGCCGAAACAAAAGAAATCCGGATGGATACCTCGGAAGCCAAATCCTGGTTTGGAAAAGTCAAGAAAAGTTCTTATTCCGATATCGTTCTGAAATTGAAAGAGTCGTCCTTCAAGCTGACGGAGTCGGATGCCCGTATTCTTAAAGACGGAACCGACGTTACCCAACAGGTGTTTGCCGACGGAATGAACGTTGCCGGAACCTATACCGTTACGGTCGGGATCGGGAAGTATCGCAGCACAGAGTACACCTTCTTTGTGGATGCGGTATATCTTGAACGCAATGACGGCGGGAGCGAACCGACGATTCTGACGCTCGGAGACGAATATCAGCTTGCCGACTATACCGTTGTTATGGTCGACAGTAACGGGAAACGTAGCGAACTGACGGCCGAACCCGTTTATAAGATCGGATATAAAACCATGAAGTTGGAAGAAATTTTCGATATCAAAGACGGAGTTTATACCTTAAAACGCAACCTTGACTTCATCGGGAAGAAGTTTTCGATTGTTTATAGCGTGCAGACGGCAGGCGGCAAGCGGGAGTTTACAGTCGAAATTCCCGTAACGGGACCGGAATTGAAAAAAGGATCTTCCGTACAGTATTTCGGAACTTCGCTTAACGGTTATTTGACGTTGACTTCCGACGGTACGCAATATCTCCTGCAGTACGAATCGGGCAAATGGGTGTTGAAGTCTGCAGACGGCAAAGTCAAATCGGCGGAAATCGTATTTGAATGGGGGAAGGAAGGCAGCGGCGATACGGTGCAGTTCAACGAAAAAGGCAGAATTGCCCGCTACCCCAACGAAAACAAATCCGGAAGTCGCTACGCAAAGATTTATTATGTGTTGACGTTTGACGGGTATCGGTTTGACGGTTCGTTTACGGTTTACGAGCTGAGCGTAAGCGACAAGACTTCGTGGCTCTCCTCTTTGAGTGTCGGAGATCGGCTGGACGGAGCGATCAGCTATGTAAATAAGATCGAATACAGAACGGAAGACGGGCAGATCGCCGAACTCGAATTCAAATACGGCGGTGCCGGATTCGGAATCTATCTCAAAGATACCGATACCAAAGTCTATGACGTCACGGTAAAAGTATTCAACGGCGAAGAGGACGTGACCGCTTCCGTTCTGGCGGACGGCGCGTTTACGACGGCGGGAACGTACAAAGTGACTTACGATCTCGAGATCGACGGAATCGCGCAGAATTTCTTCCACAACGTAAAGGTCAAATAACGATCCCGTTTCTCTTAATCGCAGAAAGGACGCCGCGCGGCGTCCTTTCTTTCGATACGGGACAAAATGCCCGAGCGATTTGTGAAATTGGGCTTCAATCGATTGAATCCTTGCGATTTGATGAAATTGGGCTTCAATCGATTGAATCCTTTGATTCTTTTATGCTATAATACCAACTGATATACGCGGCAGAGCCGCAATCGGAGGTCTTCGATGAGAAAAGAAAATCCCACCCCGGATTTCGTCGCTTACGAAAAACAGATTCTTAAGTTCTGGCAGGACGAACACTGCTTCGAAAAACTGGTCGACCAAAACAAAAACGGTCCGCGTTTCCGCTTTTTGGACGGCCCGATTACCGCCAACAACCCGATGGGCATTCACCACGCCTGGGGGCGGAGCATGAAGGATATGTACATCCGCTACAACGCCATGCTCGGCAAAAGCTGTCAGTATCAAAACGGGTTCGACTCCCAGGGCCTCTGGGTCGAAGTCGAAACCGAAAAGGATCTCGGCATCAAAGTCAAAAGCGATATCATCCGTTACGGACTGGATAAATTCACCGACAAGTGCATGGCGCGCGTGCAGAAGTTTGCCGCCGTCATCACCGAACAGAGCAAGCGTCTCGGACAATGGATGGATTGGGAGCACAGCTATTTCACCAATACCGATCTCAACATCACGTCGATCTGGCACTTCCTCAAAAAATGTCACGAAAAGGGGTGGTTGGTCAAATCGCATCGTCCCATGCCCTGGTGTCCGCGTTGCGGGACAAGTCTGAGCGATCACGAGATGAGCGGATCGTATGCCGAAATGGAGCATCTGTCGATCTTTGCCAAACTCCCGATCGTCGGTACGACGGACAAAATCGTTTTGTGGACGACGACGCCGTGGACGTTGACTTCCAACGTAGCCCTTGCCGTCAATCCCGAGATCGAGTATGTCCGCGTCAAAGTCAAGTCGGACGATTGTACTTTGATCGTCGGCAAAAACGCTCTCGGCAAGCTGAAAGGCGACATCGTCGAAGTCAGCGAGCCGTTCAAGGGGAGCGAACTGGTCGGCAAAGAATACAAGACCTGCTTCGAGGACTTCGAATGTCAGAAGTTTACCCATCGCATCGTAGCGTGGAGCGACGTTGACGCGACCGAAGGGACTGGTGTCGTGCATATCGCCCCGGGATGCGGCGCCGAGGACTTCGAACTCGGCAAGTCCCTCGGACTGGAGACCATCTGCCCGATCGACGACGAAGGCGTCATTACGGAGGGCTTCGGCGCATTCAGCGGCAAAAAGACGACCGAGGTCGTCGACGCCGTGGTCGAAGCGCTCGACAAGCAAGGTAAGCTTTACAAAACCGAACTCTATACCCACAGCTATCCCAAGTGCTGGCGATGCAAGACGCCCGTCGTATTCAAGCTGGTCGACGAGTGGTATATCAAAACCGACGAAATTCGTCCGCTGATGATCGAAGCCGCCAACACCGTCAAATGGGAACCCGAATTTGCCGGAAAGAGGATGCTGGACTGGCTGAACAATATGGGCGACTGGAACATCAGCCGCAAGCGTTTTTACGGATTGCCGCTTCCGTTTTACATCTGCAAGAAGTGCGGACATCTGACGGTCATCGGCAGCAAAGAAGAGCTGATCGAACGCAGTGAGCACGGAAACCTCGACGGAGTGCCGCATCTCCACCGTCCGTATATCGACACCGTCAAAATTCGCTGCGAGCATTGCGGCGAGTTGGTCGAACGGATCCCCGAAGTCGGCGACTGTTGGCTGGACGCGGGCATCACGCCGTTCTCGACGAAGAAGTATTTCGAAGACAAAGCGTACTTCGAGGACAATTTCCCCTCCGACCTCGTGATCGAGATGAAAGAGCAGCTGCGCCTTTGGTTCTACAGCCTCTTGTTTATGTCGGTTACCCTCGAAGGGAAAGCGCCGTACAAACAAGTTGTCGCGCACAGCAGCGTCGTCAACGAAGAGGGCGGCAAGTTCAGCAAAACCGGGTATATGATCCGCTTTGACGAAGCTGCCGAAAAGATGGGCGCCGATCCCATCCGCTATCTGTTTGCCGCGGCACCGATCGCGGGGGACGTGCGGTTCGGCTACAACTTGACCGACGAAGCCCGCCGCAAAATGTTGGGATTCTGGAATATTTATGTATTCTTCAATCTGTATGCCGCAATCGACAATCCCGATATCGCTTCGCACAAGCTCGATTATGCCAAACTCGGACACAGCGATCGCTGGCTCCTCACGCGTACCAATGCGTTTATCCGTGCGGCGCGCGCGGCGATGGAAAGCTATCGTCCTTCTTCGCTGATCAAAGAGTTCGAACTTTACGTCGACGAAGTCAGCAACTGGTATATCCGCATCAACCGGAAACGCTTCTGGAAGTCGACGGACAAGGACGATCAGATGAACGCCTACGATTGTCTGTATCGTGCGATGAAGGCGACGCTCGGCATTATGGCGCCGATCATCCCCTTTATGACCGAATATATCTGGCAAAATACCGTGCGCGAAATCGAAAAGGATGCTCCGATCTCGGTGCATCTCTCCCGTTATCCCGACGAGATTGCCATCCCGCAAGACGACGCCGTGTTGACCGAGACCGATGCCGCCCGTGCCATCATCGCACAGGCGCAGCGGATGCGGAACGAAGCGCAGATCAAAGTCAAACAACCGCTTGCCGCCTTGTATGTGACGGCAGGGGATGCGGTGCGGGATGCCGCGTTGCCGCTTGCCGCGGTCATCAAAGACGAACTCAACGTCAAAGAGTTGATTTTCACCGGCGACGGCTCGGTCTATAACGACGTATACTATACCGTCAATTTCCGTGTGGCGGGGCAAGCGCTCAAAGGCGAAGCACAGCTTCTCAAAAAGACCGTCGACGCGTTGGATGCGGCGGGACAGGCGGCGCTCGATCGGATGGTACAGGCGGGCGCGGTTTCGATCGGCAAATTCGAGGGACTGCAAGCCAATCTGTTTGACCGTCATTTCCGTCCCAAAGAAGGCTTTGTCGTTTCTGCCGAAAACGGGACGACGCTGGCGCTCGACGTTCGTTTGACGGACGAACTGATTGCCGAAGGCATCGTGCGCGAATTGATCCGTCAGATTCAGGTTTTGCGCAAAGACGCGGGATTTGCCGTCGAACAGCGTATCGTAGCCGATCTCAAGACCGACGACGCCGTGGCGGAAGGCGCAATCAAAGCGTACGCCGCTCGCATCGCGGCGGATATTCTTGCCGACCGCTTGGACGTTGTTGACGCCCCCGACGCCGAAAAAACCGTCGAAGTGCAGGGCAAAGCGATTGTCGTCCGTCTGCAAAAAGCTTGATTCGATAGGATGTCACACAAAAGCAAACGCCGTGCGATAATGCACGGCGTTTTTTGCGTTAAGAAAAAAGCAGACGATCAGTTTTCGATCAACGTTTCGTAGATGGCGCAGTATACGTCGGGCGCCTTTTCGTTCCAGGAATTATAGATCGAAGTGGCAAGGGAGCGGGTTGCGACGTTGAATTTGAGTTCGAAGAGGGGTTTTGTCACTTCGAGAATTTTGAGCGTGACCGTGAAGGAGCCGTCGGGATTGCGGAAATAATCGGCGACAAACTCCTGTTTTTTGCGGTAATTGATGCGATGAGCTTTGACAAACTCGGTGATTTGCTCGCGCAGAGAGGCGGCAATATCGTTGTAGAAGTGCGACAAGCACGTTCTGCCGTCCGTCGTCAACGAGATCAGGTTGCGGTTGGGTCCCGTGGATTTGCTCAGCAGCCCGCCGCTGACCAGCTCTTCGATCGCCTGGGCGCAGTAAAAATACGGAATCCAGACGTTATCGATACTGCAGATCTGCAGCAGCAATTCCTCGTTGATCGGCATCTCCAGTTTGTCGAGGATAAACAGAATCAGTAATTTGTTGTTGGTACCTTCGTCGTGAATCATTTCCCTTGTCCTTTCGTCTATGTTGCTCATTATAGCACAACGACGGGACGCCCGACGTCCGAAGAACAAAAGTAAACCGCGATTTCTCCCGAAACCGCGGTTGTAACTACAACATATAGTGGTGTTGTGGATATCTTTCCACTACCCGATTTTCGACAATTTCCGACACGGTTTCGGGGCTGTTCGGGTTCCCCGAACGGACGGCAAAATTCGAAATCGTTGCCCCTTACGGCGCGCCTCAGTAACAGGTGTTTTCGAAGTAGCGCAGGAAGAACTGCGTACCCACTACCAGACTGTCGATGTTTTGCCGCTCGTTGCAGGCGTGGATGCGATTGGCGTCCTCGACGGTTTTTTCAAACGGCGTAAAGCGATAGACGTTGTCGGATAAGGCATAGTAATATTTGGCGTCCGACGCCGCGATAAACGGATAGGGCGCGGCAATATAACCGTTGAATACCTCGGCAATGGTTTTTGTCAGCTTTTGGTACGCGTCGGATGTTACGGAGGAGACGGGAGAGGGGTCAAAGTAGCCCGTGACCGGTTCGACTTTGACTTTTTTGCCGACGACGTTGCGGATGTGGCGGCAGACGTCTTCGACGGTTTCGCCGGTATTGATGCGGACGTTGATGTTGGCTTTCGCGCGCGGCGGCAATACGTTGGGGGCGGTCGATCCTGCCGTCTGTGTCGGGGCAAAGGTCGTGCGAACGAGGCAGTTGGTAAACGGATTGACGATACTCAACAAACGTTTCAGTAAGGGCGAAAGGACGTCGCGGTTGACAAATATCAGTCGGAAGGGGAACTTCATATAGGGCGCCAGCGTTTTGATCATTTGTTTGGTCGGCACCGTCCAGTGCGTTGGCATCGGGGTGTGCTCGATGTCGGCAATCGCTTCGGACAGCATTCCGACGGCAGTGCGCCGCGTCGGCGTCGAGGCGTGTCCGCCTAATTTTTCCACTTCGAGGGTAATGTCGGCATAGCCCTTTTCGCATGTGCCGATCAGTGCGACTTTGTTGGGGATGCCGAGAATACTGCCGTCCAGAATGGTTCCGCCTTCGTCGATTACGGACTCGAAGCGTACGCCTTTTTCTTTGAGGTAAGCGACGATATGCCTTGCCCCTTCGTAGCCCTGGCGTTCTTCGTCGTGCCCGAAACAGAAATAAACGGTGCGTTTGGGCGGCTTGCCTTCCGCTATCAATACGTTGAGGGCATGGAGCGCGGCAATCATCTGCGATTTCATGTCCTGCGACCCTCTGCCGTAAACGCAACCGTCTTTGACCTCGCCCGAGAACGGCGGAACTTCCCATCCCTCTTCGGGTGCCGGTACGACATCCTGATGGGCAAGGACGGCAACGGGCAGCAGGGCGGGATCCGTTCCCTTGACAATATAAATCACGGCGTAGCGGTTGACGTTGATCTTTTGAGCAGACCCCAAAAGGGCGGGATAGGTCGTTTCGAGATAATTCTGATATTCAAA
The DNA here is from genome assembly GCA_018713745.1 of Candidatus Stercoripulliclostridium merdipullorum. Classification (GTDB taxonomy): domain Bacteria; phylum Bacillota; class Clostridia; order Christensenellales; family DTU072; genus Stercoripulliclostridium; species Stercoripulliclostridium merdipullorum. The sequence continues at coordinate 21,989 of DVOH01000035.1, forward strand.
AAATACGCTCCCGTCTTCGTCGTTGTGTTCGAGCGTTACGGTCGGGATTCGGACGGCGCCTTGCAGTTCGGCAACGAGTTTGTCGCGATCGACAGGCGGAGCCTGATAAGTCGAAATTTGTGTGGCACGGGGGCGCGTAACAAGGGTGCGCACGACCATAAACAGAATCAGCGCGCCGAGCAATCCTAAAATACAATATAAAACAATCATAGATACCTCCGTTTCCATTATAACCGCTCGGACGATCGATTGCAAGACCGATCCCGTTTTATTCGACGTTTTCTCCGATCCGTCGCCGTAGCCGGGCGCCGCGCGTGTTGACAAATCGCTATTATATATAGTAAAATAAATTTAATTCTATCATCTTATGATCAGGGAGCGGTTATGCGCAGATCTGTCTTGTTTTTCGGGTTGAGCGACGTGTTCAATCATCCTCTTCGCAACTATCAACGGTTTCCGACGGTTCGATGCGATCGCGGACTGGTTTATGACGAGCGATACGGCAACGAAACGGCTTTGGACGTCTATTATACCGATTCCGACGCCGACCTGCGCCCCGTTTTGGTCAACGTGCACGGCGGCGGATTCGTCCGTGGAGACAAGCGCTTTCGCAGCGGATTTGCCCGCTATTTTGCCGCACGCGGTTGGGTTGTCGTCAACATCAATTACCGCCTTGCCCCCGGTACGACCTATCCCGCCGCAATCGAAGACACGATTCACGCCCTCAATTTTATTCGAACCCTTGCCGATCGGTATCGGTTTGACCTCGATCGACTGGTGCTGACCGGTGACTCTGCGGGCGGATATTATGCCGCCATAGCAACGGCGGCAATTTACAGCTCCGATCTGCGCGCGCGACTCGGCTTGCCCGCATATCAAGGCAACGGCATCCGTGCCCTGATGACCTTTTGCGCCCCGTTCGACATGCTCAAATGCTTCTTGGTACCGTCCCCCCTTGACGTTTCGCTCGACGTCGCCAACTGTGTGTTCGGTACAAGACTGAAAACACCGCGGAAAGGAGACGATTTTCCGTTTGCGGACGAAGACGTCAGCGTTCTGCCCAACGTCAATTCCGATTGGTGCGAATGCTATCTCGAAGCCGCCGAAAAGGATTCGTTCTGCGGGGGGCAGGTGGAGGGCATGGCGGACGCACTTGCCGCATGCGGTGTCAAGTACACCGTCAAAATCGCGTCCGGCAAACACGACAGACATTGTACGCATCTGTTTCCGTTTCTCAAGGACAGCCGCGCCGTCATGCGCGACGCAGCCGCCTTTTTGGAAGGAATCAGAGCGGAGGGAGGGAAACAATGATGCAACACAAGACAATCCGTTTGACCGCAATCCTTGCGTTGGTACTGGTTGCGGCACTCGCGCTGACGGCATGCGTTACGACCGAAACACCGGGCGAAAAGGATATCTATATCCGATTTGACGCACAGGGCGGGAGTGAGGTCGAAGCGATCAAAGTCGAGGGGCTGACCAAAATCGAGTGGCCGACTCCGACCCGGAAGGACTATGAATTCGCGGGTTGGTATCTCGGGCGCGACTACAAAACCCGGGTGGACGGAACCGATTATTTTGCCCAGAATCCCCTGAAGGCGTCGGTAACGCTGTATGCCAAGTGGACGGCAGCCGGCACGGTGTCGGTGGTGACGCTGGATGTCAACGGCGGCAAGGCGTTGTCCGTTGCGACGGTTGAAGTGGCAGACGGCAAGCAGGCGACGCTCCCCGTCCCCGAGAAGGAGGGCGGATATCGGTTTGTCGGTTGGTATACGCAGTCGGAAGGCGGAACGCAGATGACCAATGCCGCGGGGCAACTGCTCCAAGTGTGGCAAAGCGGCTCGATCACGCTGTATGCGCACTGGGCGGAAGCGACCTATACCGTGACGCTGAAATCGACCGACCGCAACGCCGTACTGGAGGGCGGCGGGACGGGGCTGAAGTACGGTACCACCGTCACCGTCCGTGTTACGCTGACAGGCGGAACGAGAGAGTTCAGCGGCTGGTTTGCCGACAATACGCTGTATTCGTCCGAGCAGGTCTATACCTTTATCGTCACCAAAGATATTACACTGATTGCGGTATGGAAGGATGACAGCGATTTCGGAACCGTCGAGAACAGCGACGGCACGCTGACGATCGTGCGTTACGACGGTTCGACCGACATCGATTTGTACATCCCCGACATCATTGACGGCAAAAAGGTGACGGAGATCGGTACCGCCGTTTTCGAAAACGCGGATCTCAATCGGATTTACCTGCCGTATTCTGTCCGTACGATCGGGGCAAGGGCGTTCCGCTCCTGCAATGCCGAAATCACGTTCGGTATCGGCTCCGAGCTTACGACCTGCGCTGCGGACGCGTTTGATAACGGCAAAAAAATCCGCATCGGATTTTCGGAACGGGATTCCATCAAAGATGTTTTCGGTGCCCAAGAAGTCGTATTTGAGCGTTACGGCGTGTTGGGAGATACCTTTGTCGGAGAAGTTTTGTATGACTCCGACGACTACGTTACGCTGGTTGCTTATGCCTTGTTTTACGGGTTGGAATCGGCAACGGTGACCCTTGACTATGCGCCCGAAATCACCTCCGACGAGGCATTGAATCGATTTGTCTCGGAAGAAAACGCAAAAGCCAAAACCTATCTTTCCGATTTCGATTACGATTGCGTCAATCTCAGTTGGGCAGTTAGGGCATCGCTGAAAAACGGAATTTTGACGCTGGACTTCACGTTTGAAAAAGCTCCTTATATCATGGCGACCGAAACGACGGCGGGGGGCAATCGTCAGACGATTATGAAGCCTTATGTGGTCGAACGACATTATGACGACTCGTCCTTTGTCGATGAGACGCTGCCGATCGAGGACAATCCCAGACGGTCGGTCGAAACGAGCGAACAGATGCTGTATGCCGTCGAACACGGGTATAAACCCATTTTCCCCGGGGAATTTAACCCCGCATACGAAGTGTATTGGTCGGCGCGGAGGGCGCTTGCCGAAATTATCAAACCCGGCATGACCAAGGTCGATCAGGCGCACGCGATTTACGATTATCTGACGCGCACCGTCGTATACGATACCGAACTCTTGGATATTTTCAATTCGGTGGACGGCAACGCGAGCGTTTTGAAGAAATATCGCGGATTCTATCTCGAAGGCGCGTTGGTTGACGAGAAGTCGGTTTGCGACGGGATTGCCAAGGCGTATTCGTTGATGTGCAATATGATGGAGATCACGGCAATCCGCGTAAGCGGCAACATTCTTAAGGATATGGACGGGGACGGCGTTGCCGAAACGCCGGGGACGGCGCACGCCTGGAACAAAATCAGAATCGACAAACAGTGGTATGTGGTTGACGCGACCAGCGGTTCACCGATCTTTACAGTTAAAAACGGAACGAGGTATCAGACCCCGGTGCACAATTACTTTATGATCAACGATCAGACGATGGCAAAGACCCATCGGCAATCGGCGGATCGATCGTATCCTGCGGCAAACGGAACCAATTACGACTATTATTCCGAGACGAAGATGACGGTTTCGGCGGCAGGCGGAGTGACCAAGATTTACGACCTGATGATCAATACGACGGAAGAAAGGGGTTATGTCCTCGGGCTGTTTGCTGCATCCGATTGTGATATGCTGGAGATCCGGACCACGCTGAACATCAAAGAATTCGGATACGGTTTTATCCCCTTAGACGCCGAACGGAAAATTTATATCCTCTTACGTTAGGATAGCCGGCGGCGGAAACCGCCTAAGTTAAAATTATTGATTTGGATATTTATGCTGGAAATTAAAAATCTAACCAAAATCTACCACCCCAAGGGCGGGGCGGAAGTGCGCGCACTGGACGGCGTATCCGTTCGGTTTGCCGAAAAGGGGATGGTCTTTCTGCTCGGCAAGTCGGGGAGTGGCAAGTCGACGCTCCTCAATCTTTGCGGGGGACTGGACGCACCCGACGGCGGCGAAATCATTATCAAAGGCAAGAGCAGCAAGGCGTTCAGTCAGTCCGACTTCGACAGCTACCGCAACACGTTTGTAGGATTTGTCTTTCAGGAATACAACATTCTGGACGAGTTCAGCGTGGAAGAAAACATTGCGTTGGCGCTCGAACTGCAAGGCAAAAACAAAGACCGCAAAAAAGTCGCCGAGATTCTCGAAAAGGTCGATCTTGCAAACTTTGCCAAGCGCAAACCCAACACGTTGTCCGGGGGACAGAAGCAGCGCGTTGCCATTGCGAGAGCTTTGGTCAAAGATCCCGAAATCATCATGGCAGACGAGCCGACGGGCGCATTGGACTCCAATACCGGCAAGCAGGTGTTTGATACATTAAAGAAACTTTCGCAAGACAAACTCGTCATAGTGGTTTCCCATGACAGGGAGTTTGCGGAAATTTACGGCGATCGTATCATCGAACTGAAAGACGGAAAAGTCATTGACGACGTCGTTAAGACGCGCATTCAGCCCCAAATCAAGAGCGAGCGCATCACGCAGGTCGGCGAACATACGATTGCCGTCCGCGACGGCGCCGCGCTCGATGAAGCCGACTTTGCCGCAATCCGCGCCTTTCTCAAAAAGTCGGACGGCGAAGTGCTGATCGCAAGCGGCGAAAAGGAGATCGGAGAGTTCCGCAAAGCAGCGCGCATCGACGCAGACAATGCGAGAGAATCCTTCCGCACGACCGACGAAGCCGAAATTTTGAAACGCGACTATCGTCCAGAGGACAGCAAGTTTATCCGTTCCAAGTTGCCCGCGCGGCACGCAATCCGGATCGGTGCAAGCGGGTTGAAGGTAAAACCGGTCCGCCTGATGTTTACGATCTTTTTGGCATTTGTCGCGTTTACGATGTTCGGATTGTTTTCGACATTGATGTTCTACAACAAAAACGAAGTCATGACCGAAACGCTGATGCAACAGAAAGCGGAATATCTTCAGCTTAAAAAGTCCTATACCATCACGTCCGAGCAGTACGAAAACGGCGAACTTTCCTACAGCATGACGTATACGTCGCCGACCTTGTTCACGCCCGAAGACCTGAAAGCCTATCAGGCAAAATACGGTGCCGATACGTTTGCGACGTTCTCCTATGCGATTCCTTCCGATTATGCAAGCACGAACGACGGGTTCAGTATCGAAGGGCTTGGGAAAGATTCGGGCTTTGTGCAGCCCTCGATCCTGCGGTTTGCCGAAATCGGTGCCGACTCGACCGCTTTTGCCGACAAATTGCTGACGGCAACCGATCTTTCGGCATTGGGCAAAAACGGGATCGTCATTCCGTCCTACTTGTTTGATCGCATCAAGCAGGTTCGCTTGACCAACGCGTCGGGATCGCCCGTACTTTTGACGGACTACAACAGTATTGTCGGCAAGAATCTTACGATTTTTAACTATTCGGGCGGCAGAGCCAAGCTTGTCGTAAAAGGCGTATATCGGTGCGATCTTCCCCAAAAGTATGCAGAGATTGCCGCAAGCGAAAAAGGTGATCCCACCGAAGTCAGCCGTCTGATCAAAGAAGTAACGTACGGAATGTATATGGTGCCGTTGGTCGGACCCGAATTCTATCAGGAGCATGCCGAAACCTTCCGGTCCTATACGATCGACACGCGTGGCGAATTTGCGAGTTTCAACAACGAGCAGGACACGACGTTTTCGGTCGTGCGCGGGGCAGAACGCATTGCCGAAAGCACCCAGCGATTCTACAATTTTGCGGCGTATTCCGATCGGTCTTCGATCTTTCAATCGGCATTTTTCGACGAGGGCAAGACGACCCTTGCCGACGGAGAAATCGTTGTCAACTCCGATTTTCTGATCGACATGATTTATTCCGCCATGTCAAGCGAATATGATTGCTATTCCGATTATCGCACGGCGCGCGATTTCGAAAAATCGGTTGCAGAGCGCCTTGCCGCGTTCCGCCGCCTGAAAGCACAGTTCGATGCCGCGGGATTTCAACTGGAAAAAGCCGCTTTTGTCGATCAGGCGGAAACTCCGGTCACGATTGTCGGGTTGATGTTCTGTACGGCAGGATTCGGAGCGGATTCCTATGTCTATCTCAGTCAAAACGATTTTGACCGATATGCGGCGGAAATGCGCGCAAAGGAGCCGTATTATTCGGTCGAATCTACAAAATATCGGTTTGAAGCCGATGCCGTTTACGATCGTATCGTGATGCAGTTTCCTGCCGATCGGGCGACGGTGGCGGAATTTGTAAAAGGAGCAGGCATCGTCAATCCCACCGACGATACTTCTTACGCCATCCACTTCTCCGCGGGAGATTCTCTCGAGATGGTCAACTCGATGGTCACCATCCTCGAACAGGTCTTTTTGTGGGTCGGGATCACGTTTGCTGTCTTTTCGATGCTGTTGATGTTTAACTTCATCAGCGTTTCGATTGCGCAGAAGAAGAAGGAAATCGGCATTTTGCGCGCGGTCGGTGCAAGAAGCGCGGATGTGTTCAAGATTTTCTATGCCGAATCGGCAATTATTACGTTGATTTGCATGGTGCTTTCGATCGTGGCGGGATTTGTCATTTGCTCCGTCCTTAACAATCGGATCGGAACCGATCTCGGTGCGTCGATTTTCGTCTTCGGTCCCATGTCGGTGCTGATGATTGTCGGAATTTCGGTTCTGACCTCACTGATTGCGACCTTCCTGCCCGTCTACAATATTGCACGCAAAAAGCCCGTCGAAAGCATCCGATCGTTATAACAAATCGATAACGAAAAAACGCCTCTTGGTTAAGAGGCGTTTTTTTTGATCGATTCGGGTCAGGCGAGGCAGGGCTCTCCGTCCTTTGCGTCGATGCGGATCACCGAGCGGGGGGCAAGATCCTTGGTGACGATTTCTTTTGCCACCATGGTTTCCACCGTGTGCTGAATGTAGCGGCGCAGGGGTCTTGCTCCGTATACGACGTCGTAGCCGTGTTCGATGATGGCGTTTTTCGCTGCGTCCGTCACTTCCAGCCCCAGCTGTTTGTCGGCAAGTCGCTTGCGGAGATCTTCGAGCATCAAGTCGACGATCTTGACGATTTCGCCTTTGCTGAGCGGTTTGTAGAAGACGATTTCGTCGAGACGGTTGAGGAACTCGGGACGGAAATGTTGCTTCAGCAGGGCGTTGACTTCTTCTTTTGCCGATTCCGCAAGGTTGCCGTCCCCTTCGATTCCTTCGAGGATTGCGTTGGAGCCTAAGTTGGAAGTCAGGATCAGGATGGTGTTTTTGAAGTCCACCGTCCTGCCTTGCGAGTCGGTGATTCTGCCGTCGTCCAGCACCTGGAGCAAAATATTGAAGACGTCGGGATGGGCTTTTTCGATTTCGTCGAACAGGACGACGGAATAGGGTTTGCGCCGTACCGCTTCGGTCAGCTGTCCGCCATCCTCGAATCCGACGTATCCCGGAGGCGCGCCGACCAGTCGGGAGACCGAAAACTTTTCCATATATTCGCTCATATCGATGCGGATCAGATTTTTTTCATCGTCAAACAGGCATTGTGCAAGCGCCTTGGCAAGTTCGGTTTTGCCAACCCCCGTCGGTCCGAGGAAGAGGAAAGAGCCGATCGGTCGGTCGGGATCCTGAATCCCCGCTCTCGAACGCAATATGGCGTCCGATACCTTTTGGACCGCTTCGTCCTGTCCGATCACTCTTCGATGCAGGACATCGGGGAGATGCAAAAGTTTTTCCCGTTCGCTTTCCATCAGCCGCGAAACGGGAATCCCCGTCCATCTGCCGATGATTTTTGCGATTTCTTCTTCGGTCACACGGTCGCGGAGCAGTTTGTTTTCGCTGCCGTCCCCGTGGGCTTCGGCTTCCTCCAATTCCTTTTGCAGGGCAGGGCGCTTGCCGTACTTCAGTTCGGCGGCTTTGTTGAGATCGTACGTCCGTTCGGCACGGTCGATCTCGGCGTTGATGCGTTCCAGCTCTTCCCTGAGCTTTTGTACTTTGCCGATTTGTTCTTTTTCGTTCTGCCATTTTGCCTTCATCGAAGCAAAGGTCGTGCGCAGTTCGGCAAGTTCGGCACCGATTTCTTTCAGATGCTCGATCGACAGCTTGTCCGTCTCCTTTTTAAGAGCGGCTTCTTCGATTTCCAGTTGCATGATCTTGCGCGAAATATCGTCCATTTCGCTCGGCATCGAGTCCATTTCGGTGCGGATCATCGCGCAGGCTTCGTCCACCAGGTCGATTGCTTTGTCCGGCAAAAACCGATCGGAAATATAGCGGTCCGACAACACCGCCGCCGCAATCAGCGCGCCGTCCTGAATCTTGACGCCGTGAAAGACTTCGTAACGCTCTTTCAGACCGCGCAGAATACTGATCGTATCTTCCACCGTCGGTTCGTCGACCAAAACGGGCTGGAATCTTCGTTCGAGTGCGGGGTCCTTTTCGATGTACTTGCGGTATTCGTCCAGCGTCGTTGCACCGATACAGTGCAGTTCGCCGCGAGCAAGCATCGGTTTGAGAAGGTTGCCCGCATCCATTGCGCCGTCGGTTTTGCCCGCGCCGACAATGGTATGCAGTTCGTCGATAAACAGGATGATCTTGCCTTCGCTTTTCTTGACTTCACCGAGTACGGCTTTCAAACGTTCTTCAAATTCGCCGCGGTATTTCGCGCCTGCGATCAGCGCGCCGATGTCCAGCGAAAACAATTTGCGATCCTTCAGCGAAGAGGGGACGTCCCCGCGCATGATCCGGATGGCAAGCCCTTCGGCAATCGCCGTCTTGCCGACACCCGCTTCCCCGATCAACACGGGGTTGTTTTTGGTTTTTCGGGAGAGGATGCGGATTACGTTGCGGATTTCGTTGTCCCGTCCGATGACGGGATCGAGCTGATGCTTGCGCGCACGTTCTACAAGATCGCTCCCGTATTTGTTGAGGACGTCGTAGGTGCCTTCGGGATTGTCGGTTGTTACGCGGACGTTCCCGCGGACTTCGGTCAGGGCTTTCAGAAAACTCTCTTTGGTTAGCCCGTAACGCGTAAAAATTCGCTTGAGGGAGGGCGTCTGTTTGGCAAAGATCCCAAGCATCAAATGCTCGACCGATACGAAGTCGTCTTTCATCGACGCACTTTCGCGTTCGGCTTCGATCAGGGCTGCGTTGAGTTCTTGCGACAGATATTGATTGGTGCTTCCTTTGACTTTGGGGAAGTTGGCGATTTCGCGTTCGACGTCTTCTTTTACGTTGAAGGGCGCGACGTTGAGCTTATCGAAAAGATTGGGGATTAAGCCTTCGTCTTGTTCGATTAAAGCTACGACCAAGTGTTCGGGGCGCACCTCGTTGTTGCCGTATTCGGTTGCTTTTGCCTGGGCGGCTTGTAATGCCTCCAGAGATTTTTGGGTCAGTTTTTGGGTGTTCATATTTTACCTCCTTATAACAGGATTGTGCTTTCGAGTTGCTTAAGATATAATTGCTCCAATGCCGGCAGGGCGTCGGGTAAACGATCGAGCGATGCAAAGTAGCGTTGCATTACGGCGTCCATCCCGCGGATGTATGCGCCCAGCATTTCGCCCAGCGCTTCCATGTCAATTTTTGTGTTCGGGATCCTGAATACCCTTGTATAGCGACCGTTACCGAAAGTTGAAGC
>DVOH01000036.1 GCA_018713745.1 Candidatus Stercoripulliclostridium merdipullorum
ATTGTTTTAATTGATAAGTTATGTTTGTGGAAACGTAATATGCAGGTTGAATTTATATAGAATGTATATGTTGAAGAAATGCGGCATAGGTCAAAGTCGGATTATGGAAATCAGGAGTAGCATTTTGTCGTTTGATATGATAAGATAAAAATAGTGGGAGCGGTATCGATATGGAACAGTCAACAAAAGAAGCAATCAATCTTTACCTGAAAGGCGTCAAAAAAGGCAATCCCGAAAGTTTGGATTTGCTTTATCATGCCGTTTCTCCGACGATGCAATGTCCGATACGAAAATATCGGTAAAATATGCATGATGCTCAAATGGTTACGCGCGGGTTCAGCAAACTTCGGGGGTTTGCAAGCGCATGGTTAAAGCGTAGTGATGCGCTTTTTCTTTTTGTAAATCTTGATCGCGATCAGCGTGATACCGGCAATCAACACAATTCCGCCGATTGTAGGACACAGGATGATGACCATCATCATATCGATATACCGACGGGCGATGACGTCCTCCAAGGCGATGCTTCGATAAAGCATTTTGCCCGGTTCGGTTTCGTATAAGATGCCGATCGAGCCGTCCGGCAGTTCGTCCATGCAGGAATAACCAAATACTCCACGATTGATGCGATAGCGGTATGCGGGTTTCATCGAATTGTCCTTGTCGACCAAAAATGTAAAGATCATACCGTTTTCGCGCCGAAACAGGGTGGGCGCCGCTATCATAACGGCAAGCTTGCCGTCGATCGTTTGGGAATGGGTGATCGCAGTCAATTTGCACTCGGAGGTAATTTTTACGCTTGTAATTTGTGGATCACTCCAGATATAATTGTCGTCTCGTTCGCTCCAGGTGGCGTCGATATAGGTGAGATATCCTGTTTCGTTGCGGACAAACATGCGAAGCGTCCCGTTATATAGCTCGACGATTTCGCTTTCGCTGACCCAGTTGACATCGTTTGCGTTGTGGGTGTCGGCGGTGCGGTGCCAAGTCTTGCCGTTGTCTTTCGACCAGATAAAGCTTGCGTTTTGCGTCAGCGTCGTTTGATCGGTATACCAGTTGTAAAAGGGGATCAGAATGGTGCCGTCCTTTGTCACGGTACCTTTGCCGGGCGAGACCAGCAGGGCGCTCTCGTCATCGCGTTTGATGGCGGGATTCAGCACTTCGGGGTGCCAGGTCCTGCCGCCGTCGCGTGAGACGGTCAGCATCAAATATCCCGTATTGTACACATGCAATACGGAGTCTTTGTAGAAGACGTTCTGCTGAATCGTTTGTGCGGGATTGTTGACTTGCGTTTGCCGCAAAGGCTGATAGTCTCCCGACGGCGTGATACGATAAAGATTCCACCACACATCCAATACCCAATCGGAAGGGGTGCGGTCTGCCGTGCGATAAACGCGGGCATAGCCCTCTGAAAAATCTCCCATATAATACGGATATGCGGTTTGGTCGGGATTGTCGTTTGTTTCGGCGTAATCGTCGGTTAACGCAAGGCGTTCGATCCCGTCGATCTCCATATATCCCGTGCCATAGCCGGGCATGGTAAATCCGCCCATTGTCGTGACGCCGGTCGGGTTCATATCGGCGATGACAAAGATAGTGCCGTCCTTCCCTTGTACGACGAGGGAGTCGATTGCGGTGGTTGCTTGGTTTCCGGCATAACCTTCGCTGTCGGGATACCAAATTGCGAAGTTTTGGTTCCAGGTTTTCCCGTTGTCGTTTGATACTGCCGTAATAATATCCAGGCCTCCGCCGTCGCCCGTTGTTGCATACCGTGCGTCCGCCGCGGCAAACAGAGAGCCGTCTTGCAAGACGGTAAATGCGGGGATTCTGAAATTACGGCTTCCGCCCGCCCCCTCCGGAAAGGGCTGGTCGTTTGTCGCTCCCGTTTGAGGACTGCCCGCTTTCAGGACGGAATCACCGTCTGAGAGGACTTGTCGGGCGGCGGAAAGCTCGCGGGACGCGGCGGCAGCGGACATTGTCCCGCAAGCAAAAAGCGTTGACAGCAGGGTCAATATCAGAAGCGATACGGAAATGGCGCGGACGGATTTGGACATGCGTTCTCCTTATCTCCCGAAAATTTGCGATTGATCCTGTGGATGGTAATTGCTTTCGGAAAAATTATGTTTATTATAGCATAATTTGTCCCGATTGGCAGTCGATTGCAAAAATTTTCAACCGAAGGAATTTTTTTGTCGGGGCAAAACGCTAAAGTTTTTTTACGAACCGTCGGATTTCCGACCATGCGACGTTACTTTCCTTCAGAAAAGGTGCGAAGTACTGGAAATCGTGAAACATTCCGTCGTATTTATGCAGGGTTACCGGGACGCCCGCCCGTAGCATCCGGTCGTATAACATATCGCTGTCGCTTTCGGACAGCTCGCAACTGCCGACCTGAATCAGAGCGGCAGGAAACCCCGTATAGTCGCCGAAGGCGGGTGACAGGTAAGGATTTTGCCGATCGGTATTTCCGCAGTAGGGGGAAATTCGACGGATTGCCTGCTCGCGCTCCTCGAATTTTTGATTCTTGGGCAGGGAGTAGGACGGGTCGGCATAGCAGTTTTTGCGATAAGAGTCTCCGCTTGCCGACAGGTCGACATAGGGCGATACGGCAATCGTTCCGACAGGCAGTGCGACGCCTTCGTCCCGCAGGCGAAAACATACCGAAAACATCAGATTGGCACCCATACTGTCCCCGATCATAATGACGTTTGCGGGGCCAAGTCCCGCTTCGATCATCCCTTTGTATGCCCGGTAGCAATCGTCGAGCAGAGCGGGGTGTACCAGATCCTTGCCCGTCCGATAGTCGATGCTGATGACGGGGTAGCCCGTTAAATCGCAGATTTTTCGAGCGATTCTGCGATAAAAATTGTTCATTCCGACGGTTGCCCCTCCCCCGTGAAAGTGTACGATCGTTCGCTCGTGAGAGCAAAGTTTGCGGGAGAGGATTTCAGCGCGAATCCCGTCAAAGGTCAAAACGCGATAAATATAGCTTTTGGGTGCTTTGTAAAGAGTGTTTTTGAAACGCAAGGAGCGGGACAGCGAAAGCTGCCGTTTGCGATAGCGATAGGTATAGGCACGAATCAGTGCTTTGACGATTTTTGCACCCGATGAAATCATAATCGGCAAAGAATTTTTTGCATGTTTTTCAGCAACGGGTTCATGATGACAGGGACATAAACCCCGGACTTCATGTAGCAGTATACCTCATTCCACAGACCGTAAAAGGCAAGTTTTTCACGCCAAAGTCTGCTTACGCCGTATTGTGCGGCGTACGTATTGCTAAGCCCGAAACATTTGCCGAAATTGTCGAACTGAAACAGATCGTATTCGACGTCGGCATACATGCAATTCAGCGGGTCGATGAAGCCGCTCAACTGTTTTTTGTGGTCGACCATGATGTTGCCGATGTTCAGATCGCCGTGAATCAGAACGGCTTGCTTGACGGGTTCCGAGAAAATGAGATCGAATTTTTCCCACGCCGAAGAGAGAACCGAAAAGATTTTTGAGGACAGCTTTCCGTCTTTCCGAAACCGTTCGGCATGGTTCAGAATTGCTTCGGCAAAAGGGCGGTAACACGCTTGCCAGGTATCGAAGGTCGGATTCATGGTATCGCCGAACCGGTCGGAGACGCATTGGTGTATGCTGTGTTGATGGCGGGTTACGGCAAGGGCAAAATCACGTTTTTTTTGCTTGGAGCAAAGCCACATTCCGCGGGACTTCAGCACGGTTTTTCCTTCGATCTCTTCCATCCCGTAGCAATCGAACGGAATCCGGTCGTCCGCCGTGTGCGAAAACAAAACAGCGGGTATTTTGGTCGAGCAGTGTTCGGCAAGAAGGGATAGGTCGAATACTTCCTTTTTCAGCATGTCGGGGGCGCGTAAAAATTTGACGACAATGCGATTGCCGTTTCGGTGCGTCACGCGATAGGCTTTGCCGAACGATCCTCCCCCTAAATATCGGACGGAAGATACGCTTTCTCCCGTTTCCCGCTCCGCAATCCGAGCGGCACAGGTTTCGCCTTGCTTGGTGTCGAGTGCGACCGGTGTGATAAACTCTGCTTTCATGATTTCCTCCTAAACTTATTATCAGTATAACATTATCAGTATAACACATCGCAAGCCTGAAAATATATCCGATTACGGCAAAAAATGATCCGCTTCCGTCGGTAGCTTTCTTCAAAAGGAATCAACAAAGCTTGCATTTTTTGCGCCGTCCGTAAACCATGTCATCTCGGTCCGTCCTTATAATTGGGGATTGCAAAAAACTACCGCCATGTTACAATAAAAACAGGAGTTTTGAGGGGAGGTTGATATATTGAATCCGTATCGTTCGATTTTTTATGAACAACACGCTAACTTTTTGATGCAAGTGAATGATTAGTTGGTAAAATTTCGTTTGAATCGCCGAGAGCAGACGGTTGTTCTGTAGTATCTGTCGGTATCGTGCCCGAAATTCAGATCGATGGTTTAACGGCAGGCAGAGGTAGCTATTTGGCAATTTCGAAACAAATCGTTACAAAGTTTCAGAGAGGGTTGATCAAACGAATTACACCGAAAACTTTTTGCAAAATGTTCGGTTATGAATTATATGCAAATTCTTTGGCTACATTGTTGGAGGGTATCAATTGAAAACAGGAATGGTACGTTTTTTTCAATTACATAAACTGGGTGTTTCTGCATACGCCGGTATTTATTTATTGGGGTTGTCGTGGTTGATATGGGGAATTGTTTTTGTCAGTCAGGATATTACTTATGTCAGGATATACCGAACAGGACTTCCTGTTCCGAATTGGCTGTTGGGAGTGGGATTGATCATTGTTTTGTTGATGTCGATCAGAGAAATTATTTCGAGATGGACATATTATGTGGATTTTGAAGACGGGATGATCAAGACGAAGGGACATCGATTTATGCCGCCGCAGAGTCGGTTTCAATTTAAACTCCAAATCAGAATTAAAGATATCACGGCGATCAGAGTGATAAAATCTCATTACAATTCTAACAAAAAGCCGAATCCGATTTTAGCTTGCAGTGCACCGATCACCTACTTTGAGTTTACGTTGGCAAACGGTCGTACCAAGTGGTTGGATATCTACTTGTTTTCCAAAAAACAGCGCATTCGGATGCTGGATATTATCAACGAGGAACTCGGTACCGATTACGATTACGAAGCAATGTATAAAAAAGGAGAATCGATAGAAGGCGGTTGCGCCCGGTGGCTTTGCCCCCGGAAGAAAAAGAAGACTAAGACACGGCGGGAAGAACCGGGAGGGGCGTCCGATCATTCGTCCGAGAAAAGCGGAAGCGGAGAGGAAAACGATTCCGATCGGATGAGAAATAACGAGTCCGACGATTGAAGGGGAAAAACTGAAAGACAGGATGCGAATTTCGCAGCCTGTCTTGTCTAAAGAAAAGGCGGCATTTTGGTGCCGCCTTTTGAATCAAGCCCCCTTAACGCGCTTTTTTAAGATTAAGCGAGCGGATCTTTTCGCGCAGAGGCAGGACGTATGCGGGGGACACACTGAGTTCGTCCACGCCGATTTTCAGGAAAAAATCGGTCAGATCGAGGTCTCTTGCCAGTTCGCCGCAAATTCCGACCCACTTCCCTTCTTTGTGGGCGTTGGCGACCGTCATTTCGATCAGGCGCAGAAGGGCGGGATGATGTCGGTCAAGCAAGGGCTCGAGCTTTGCGTTCTGACGATCGATCGCCAGCGTGTATTGCGTCAGATCGTTGGTTCCGATGCTGAAGAACGCCGCTTTTTTGGCTAAAACATCGCTGATCAATGCCGCGGCAGGGGTTTCGATCATAATGCCGATCGGCATGTCGGGATTGAATGCAACGCCTCGTTCGGCAAGATTCTTGCGCACGCGCTCCGCCGCGTCAAGCACCCAGTCCAGTTCTTTTTCGCTGATGATCATCGGGATCATTACCATCAAATTGCCGAAGGCGCTTGCACGGTACAGGGCGCTGAGCTGTGTTTCCATGATTTCGGGGCGGTCGAAACAGATGCGAAGGGAGCGATACCCCAGCGCGGGGTTTTCTTCGGGATCCAGACGGAAGTAATCTGCTTGTTTGTCCGCTCCGATATCCATTGTGCGGATGACGACGGGGCGAGGATTCATGGCTTCGACCGTGGCGCGGTATTGACGGAACTGTTCTTCTTCGGTCGGATAGTCGCGGCTTTCGAGATACAGAAATTCGCTGCGGAACAATCCGATACCGCCCCCGTCGTTTTTGAGGACAAGGGGAACGTCTTTGCTGTTGCCGACGTTGCAGAATACGTCAATGCTTTTTCCGTCAAGAGTTTCGTTTGGCTTTCCGATCAAAGCGGTAAGGGCTTCCTTTTTGGCGGCTTGTTGTTTTGCCAGGGCAATATACCGATCGGCTTCCCGTTTGGGCGGATCGACCAGAACCTGCTGACGGTCGCAGTCGATGACAACGGTTTTGCCGTCGTAATCCGAGGGGATCTGTTCTCCTGTGGCAACGATGGCGGGAATGCCGAGGGTGCGTGCAAGAATCGCCGTATGCGAGTTTGCCGAGCCGTTTGCCGTGATAAAGCCCAATAGCTTTGCCGAGTCAAGCTTGACGATTTCGCTGGGGGAGAAGTCATCGGATGCCAGAATGCACGGCTCTTCGATGACTACCGTTTCGCTGGGCAGTCCTTTAAGATTGCGCAGCATCTGCCGCGCGACGTCTTCGACGTCTGCCGCACGCGCTTTCATGTATTCGTCATCCATTGCGGCAAACATTGCCGCAAGCGTTTCGCCCGTTTGCTTGACGGCATATTCGGCACAGTGCCCTTCGGCGATTGCCGCCGTTACGCCGTCCTCGAAATCCAGATCTTCTGCCATCATCCGGTGCATCCGGAAGATTTCGGCTTCGGCGCCCCCGACGTTGCCCGCAATCGCGCGGCGGTACAGTGTATCGAGATAAGTCGTCGTTTGCTCACGGGCGGAGAAAAACCGTTGCCGTTCGGCTTCGGGCGCAAAGTCTTTTGCGGCGCTGATGTCGATGGTCTGATGAATGATCACTTTGAGCGTTCCGACGGCAATGCCTTCAAAAACGCTTTTCCCTTTTAATTGCAACATGGTCGTCCTCCGCTTTTTGTGATTTGAATCGGTTTAGAGATGGTTTTTCAGGACTTCTTTCATCTTTTCGGCGGCTTCGGCTTCACCTTCCCCGTCACAGGTCACCGTTACGGTGTCGCCTTGCTTGGCAATCAGGCTCATAATGCCGAAGATTCGTTTGGCGTCGCCGACTTTGTCGTCTTTGCGGAGCGTGATCGAACAGGGGTGTTGCTTTGCTTCGGCAACGAGAAATCCTGCGGGGCGGGCATGGATGCCTTCGGGATCGGTAATGGTGTATTGGAACTGAATCATAACAAACCTCCTTGCGGTTAAGCTTTTTTGAATTTTGCAAACAGTTTTTTCAGTGCGGCGCCGCGCTCACCCTGAGGGAATTCCGAGGGATCTACGGTTTTGCGCAGAACGCCCAGCAACAACATGCCGACGAGCGAGCCTACCACCAACGCCAGCAGATAGAATCCGGGGTTGCCGACGACGGGGATTACGCAGACGCCGCCGTGGGGTGCAAGCAAAGTACATTTGAATGCCGCGCTGATACCGCCTGCGACAGCCGATCCCGCGACACAAGCGGGGATCACGCGCAGGGGATCGCTTGCGGCGTAGGGGATGGCGCCTTCGGTAATGAAGCAAAGACCCATGACGTAATTGACTTTGCCGTCGCCGCGTTCTTTGCGGGTGAACTTTTTGGGGAAGAACGTGGTTGCGAGTGCAATGGCGATCGGGGGAACCATGCCGCCGATCATAACCGACGCCATGATCATCGGGTTGATTTCGATGGTGGCAATGCCCGTAATATAAGCGGCTTTGTTGATGGGACCGCCCATATCGATTGCCATCATGCCTGCAACGAGGATGCCGGTCAGGATATTGAGCGAAGTGTTTTGCGCCATTGCGAGAAGACCTTTCTGGATTCCGTAAGAGATATAACCGAAGGGGACGTTAAGTACCCACATAATGGCGGCAATACCGAGGATGCCGATCAACGGGTAAATCAAAGTGGGGCGCAGACCTTCCATGCTCATCGGGAGGCGAGAAGTCAGTTTTTTCAGTGCAAGGGTAAAGTAGCCGCCGACAAAACCCGCGGCCATTGCGCCGAGGAATCCGGGAGCCGCAAAGCTCGAGGTGTCGATCAGGTTGAACATAACGGCGAAGTTGGCATCCGCCATCGTTGCCATGATGCCGCCGACAAATCCGACGGCAAGCCCGGGACGATCGGCAATGGAATAGGCGATATATCCCGCCAATACGGGCAACATGAAGTTGAAAGCGTAGCCGCCGATGGTTTTGAAGAACTTGGCGGCACCGGTATGCGTGCCGAAGTTGCCGTCCTGCGGCATGCCCGCAAGTCCGTCGATCAAAAAGGCAAGGGCAATCAGGATGCCGCCGCCGATGACAAAGGGGAGCATGTGCGAAACGCCGTTCATCAGGTGCTTGTAAATTACGCGCCAGACACTTTCTTTTTCGGAGGCGGAAGCTTGTTCGGTTTTTTCGGTCGAGCGGAATACGGGTACCGTGCCGTCCAACGCGTGCTGTAACAGCTCTTTGGGTTTGTGAATGCCGTCTGCCACTTTGGTAAAAATAACGGGTTTGCCGTCGAAGCGGGCGGTGTCGACTTTTTTGTCTGCGGCTACGACGATGCAGTCGCAGTCGGCGATTTCGGCGGGAGTCAGCTTGTTTTTGACGCCGCCGGAGCCGTTGGTTTCGACCTTGATGCGGATGCCGAGCTCTTTGGCTTTGAGTTCAAGCGCTTCGGCTGCCATATATGTATGCGCGATTCCCGTGGGACATGCGGTCACGCAAAGAACACGAATTTTGTCTGTTTGGGATTCTTGTGCTTTTGTGGCGGACTCCGAAATCGCTTGTTCCGGAAATCTTGCCCGTTCGGCACGATCGACGATCGCGAGAAAATCTTCGACGCTTCGGGCGGCGGTCAGATCGGCAAAGAATTGCTCGTCCATTAAGAGTGTGGACAGTCTGCCGAGGACTTCGAGGTGGACGTTCTCCTTGCTGTCGGGCGCGGCGATCAAAAAGAACAGCTTTGCCGGTTCGCCGTCCAGCGACTGATAGTCGACACCCGCAGGGACAACCATCGCCGCAAGAGCGGGGCGCGAGACGGCAGGGGTCTTGGCGTGCGGAATGGCAATCCCTTCGCCGATGCCGGTTGTGCCTTCGGCTTCCCGGTTGAGGACTGCTTGCTTGTAAGCCGCTTTGTC
>DVOH01000037.1 GCA_018713745.1 Candidatus Stercoripulliclostridium merdipullorum
GGGGGCGGCGGTGGCGGCGGTGGCGGCGGTGGCGGTACCACAAACAACGGTATCGTAAACGTCCTGCCCGATATGGTGGCATACGGCGACAATTCTTCCAATTACAACGTCCCTGTCGCAAATTACGGCGCCGACAAAGCGACGCAAGCCGAAAAGCTTGCCGAAAAACAAACGGAAGAAATCGCTGAAAAGGGCATCGATACCGACGACGACGGCAAAAACGACGTGTTGGACAACGCCGACGAAGACATCACGACCTTCACCAAGATTTTCTGCGCGTCCGATCCCGAAACGATCATCGATCGGATGAGCGTAGCCGGGCTTGCAAAAGATATGATGATCGAGTTGGTCGGCTATATTACCCGTAAAGACAGTGGTGCAATGCCTTCCGATCCCGCGCAGTTCGGTTATGAGATCGGCACGACGAGCGCCATCCGCGACTATGAGGAGCTGGACAAACTTTATGAGCTTTATGACGAAGCCGACGAAGAAAATGAAGATTTCTATTATGAAAAATTGCAGCTGAAAAAGCGCAAAGTAATCGGCGAAGTCGTCAAAATTTTCGGTGACGACGGCGCGGCATTTGCCCGTACCGCTACCGAAGAACTTTCGTATGCCTATCAAGTCGTCGAAGAAATGGTCGAGAAACACAACGTCGACAACGAAACCGATTACGATTTCAAAAACTACTTCAAGACGGTTTTCTTCGATTACGAAACGCTTGTGTACTTCCTTGCTTTTGACGAGACGGTCGCGCTGAACAAATCGACCTTTGCCGCTACCAACCGCAAAAATATCACGACCTTGTACGGTTATTACTATCAGTACGAAAAAGCCGATTACGAGTGCATGACGGACGCTCAATACAAAGAGTACCTCAAGCTTTCGACGAAAGACGAAAAGACCGATGCCGAAGCGTTGAAGTATACCGAGTACGACCGCACGCACTACGCAAAGGCTTATCGCTATAGCTCAAAATGTTACGAGAGATACTATACCGAGCACTTCCAGTTCCAAGCGCGTCAAGAGAAGTATGACAAAACCGTCTACACCGGCGGCAGCGTGATCAGCGGCAAAGAAATTTATGCCAACGGGATCGGCAACGCGATCGTCGGCAATTCGATCACTTACAGTTCCGAAATGATGCAAGGTCTTCAAGTCGGGATGGCTGCGACGCTGAAGATCAGCGACGTCAACTACGAGTACACCGGCGTCGACGCCAACGTGACGCGGTATAACAAATATTACAACGACTATCAGAACCGCAGCAGTGCGGTCGCGGACAAAATCAAGATCGTCCGTTACGAAAAAGAGCAACTGAGCAGTCAGTACTATACGATCACCCATGAAACGATTTCTTCGGCGGATCTCTCCAACGCGCTGAAATATCAGATCAAGTCTTACAGCGGTGACTATATCCGCGCCATCCAGTCCTACAAAAAAGAAGACGTCATTCTCAACGAAGAACTCAAGCGCCTTGCCGCCGACGGACTGAAAGCGGGGGATGCGGAGTATGACGAAAAATTGGAAGAAATCGGCAGAAACCGCGCGATGCTTCCCAACTTGACTGACAACTGGACTGCCGCAAACATTGACTCTCAAATGACGAGTGCCAATAGCGTCGAGTGGAAGAGCGAAAGCAGCACGACGGGTGCTACGATCGAGAGTGAAATGAAAGCGGCGCTTGCCATCGATTATGAGACCTACCACCAGAAGAATCAAGGCGCCAACGCCGTGTACGTCGACGAATATTTCGAAAAGAACCTGATCAAAAAGAAATGGTCCTGCGGCGGTACCGACAAGGAGTGCAAGAACGAAAACGGACACCTGAACTGTAGCGAAGAGTACGATACCAGCTGTAAGATTTCGCGTCTTCTGAACAATCACGACAAAGTATTCCGTCATGCGGCGGGGCAGGTCGAAATCAGCTATCAGAAAGTCGATGTCAGCGACTATGATGTTGCTACGGTAGAAGCAAGCGGATATTCGCATATCGCGGGACCCAACGGGACGCCCGGTACGCTCAGTAAAGACGCCAAGACTCGCCCGACCCAATATACCGCCGGACAGCAGGATACTTATCAGAGCGACGAGTATATCTCCCTGCCCGAGTGGAGAGGCGGCGGACAAGGGACCAACGGCTGGCTGACCCCGACCCAAGGGGAGAGCGACAATCCCGCAAGACTTCCCGCTCAGCCGCGGAATACGACGGGTGTCGGAACTTCCTTTACGATGGTCAAGGGTGATTATACTTATTACTTCGAGTTTGTCGGTTGGTATATCGATACCGAGTTGAAGTATGAAGTCCGTGCCAACGAAGACACCTTCGGCTACGACATCAAACTTTATCCCGGCTATAAGATCAACAAAGTGCGTTCCAAATAAATCGGAACCCGAAACAGGGGAAATCATCGAAACGGCGCGGAAATCCGCGCCGTTTTTGTTGGTATGGGGGGGATAAGATCGGCATAAATTGTATGATAGGAGGGTGGATGAATACCGCTTTGTTGTTGCTCGCGGGGGGCTTAGGCGTATTTTTAGTCGGGATGAAACTGATTGCGGAGAGTATGTCGGGGCTTAACATCGACCGTGTTCGTTCGATGTTCGGGCGCTTGTCCCATCGCCGACTTCCCGCCGTCGGATTGGGGGCGGGGGCGGCGGCACTCTTGCAAAGTTCTTCGGCAACCACGGTGATTCTGCTCGGATTTGTCAATGCCGGAGTCGTCGATCTCGTGCAGGCTACCTGCATTATTATGGGCGCCAACATCGGTACGACGATTACGGCGGTTCTGATTTCGGTGGGGACGCTGCCGATCGGAGAGTTGTTCGGGGTCATGGCGCTCGCGGGCGCTTTGATCGTTATGACCGCCAAGGCGCCGCGCGTCAAAACGATGGGATGGTTTGTCGCGGGAACGGGGCTTCTGTTTGTCGGGTTGAAGGTCATGTCGATCGCGGCGGGAAGTCTTGCGGAAATCCCGTTTTTCCAACGCGTGTTGCCCTCCCTTCGCAGTCCCGTTCTGTTGGTTCTTGCCGGCATGGCGTTTACCGCAATCATACAGTCCAGTACCGCAACGACAGGGATTGTCATTACGCTTGCCTCCCTCGGACTGATGGATGTCACGGCTACGTTTGCCGTCATTATGGGCGGTAACGTCGGCACTTGCTTTACCGCGATGCTTGCCGCGGTGGGGCTCGATCGCGATACCAAACGTGCCGCACTGATTCATCTGTTGTTCAATGCCTTCGGCGTTTTGATTTTCTTGCCCTTAATTGTATGGGGCGGAGAATGGATCGGGTCTAAATTGCTGCAATCAATGTCGCCTGCAAGCCTGATCGCGTATTTTCATGTCGTATTCAATCTTGTTTCGACGGTGTTTTTGTTGCCTTTTGTGCGTCAGTTTGCATCGTTTTCCGCCAAATTGATTCCGGACGAACCCACAAACGTAATCTTAAAAAAATCTGAAAAATTTGGTAAAACCTCTTGACAGTGCGTTACGTTATGTATATAATGTGATTAGATACTTAATTAGAGAGGTACACTAAATGCGCTACTCATCCGAAATGTGGGACAAAATGCAACACATTATGGAGAACTATAACGATCACATGGTGCACGTCAATATCCGATTTGACGGTATGCTGGACGTCGACTTGATCAAAAAAGCGGTCTGGAACATCGTTGACAAGATTCCCGTGCTGAAATCGGTATTTATTCCCGGCATTCTGCAAGCCGAGTGGGTAACGATCGAGGAGATCGGGATCGATGATATTTTTGAGTTTCGCATTGTAGAGGGCGATCCGCAGGAGATCAGCGAAGCGTTTCTCGTGCAAAAAATCCGCGAAACCCGCGAAGCGCAAATCAAAGTTCTGTTGGTGCGTCACGACGGAAAGGACACTCTTAACTTTTTGATCAATCATCAATGCTT
The DNA here is from genome assembly GCA_018713745.1 of Candidatus Stercoripulliclostridium merdipullorum. GTDB lineage: Bacteria > Bacillota > Clostridia > Christensenellales > DTU072 > Stercoripulliclostridium > Stercoripulliclostridium merdipullorum. Next base: position 3,927 of record DVOH01000037.1, read on the forward strand.
CGACGGAGCCGATCTCAAGTGGTTCTTGTACTATATAGCGCAAAGCTACAACAGCCTGCTTGCAGGCGGGGACGGCGCGGTCAACGTCAAGAGCGGCACGCGCAGCGAAATGCAACTCTATAAGGATTTCACGCCCGAGCAACGCGACGAAGCGTTCCGGCTGATCAGCTACTCCAAAAAGACCAAGGCAAAAATTCATTACCCGTTCGAAACCCGTAGCCTGCGTCACACCAAACCCAAATTTGTCAAATATGACATCGATCCCGAAACCTTTGTTAAGCTTAAACAGAACGGCAAAAAGCTGGGCGTTTCGATCAACGATATTATTTTGGGCTGCTTCTATCGTGCGACGCTCAAGATGGTCGAAGTCAAAGAGGGGGAGACGCTGGGGATTCCGAATATGGTCGATCTTCGCCGCTATATCAAAGGCGGACAAAGTGCCGGCATGTGCAATCTGACTTCGATGGTCGTGCCCAATCTCGGGAATGAGATCGGGGACAGCGTGTTTGAAACCGTTGTCCGCAGCAAAGTCAACATGGACCAACTCAAAGCCTATTATCCCGGCTTGCACGGAATCCCGCTGCTTCGTAAGGTGTTTCAATATGCGCCGTATGCGCTCGCGCATTTCCTGATCGGAACGTTTTTCAAAAATCCTTTGATCGGCATCAGTAACATCGGGATCGTTGACGATCAAAAAATGAAATTCAACGGTGTTGACGTAGAAGGAATGTTCTTGTCGGGATCGATCAAATATCCGCCTTATATGCAGCTTGCGCTCAGCACGTTCCGCAATCGTATTACGCATACCGTAGCGATTTACGGCACGCCCAAGGATTACGAAATGTTCGAGACGATGTATCGCTATTATGACGAAGGGATCCGCGAAATCGCCGATACCGACCAAATCCCTGCCGATATTCTCGAAAAGTGCCGGGAAGTGCTCGAAAAAGCCGCTCAATAATCTACTCCCAATCTCTTTCCTACGAAAAAGCCGCAGATACCTGCGGTTTTTTTCGCTTATTGTTTCGCTTGATAAATGCGGGGTTTTGTATTACAATAAAAGGGTATCAATCTATAAGAGGTATGTATGGAGACGATTCCGAGTTTTACCATCGATCACACCAAACTGAAATGCGGATTGTTTGTTTCGCGCAAAGACTATATCGGAACCAGCTGTGTCACGACATTTGACATCAGAATGAAGCGCCCGTATCACGATGAAGTGATGGAGACGGGCTCGGTGCACGCGCTGGAACATCTGATCGCAACGTATCTGCGCAACGATCCGTTGTGGGGCAACAAAGTGTTGTATTTCGGACCGATGGGATGCCGGACGGGGTTTTATTTGCTGATGGCAGCCGATCTCGAGGCGGAAGATATTCTGCCGCTGATCGAACGCACGTTTGATTTTGCCGCCGAATACGAGGGCGAAATTCCAGGGGCTACGCCCAAAGAGTGCGGATATTGCGTTGATATGGATCTTGCCGCTGCCAAAAACGATGCGGCAATGTATTATAACGTCATCATCAATCCCAAAAAAGAAAATCTCCATTATCCCGTCAAACGGAAACCGCGTGCCAAAAAGAGCGACGCGAAGGAGTGAATTATGGATCCGAGAATCGAACGGTTAGCCGATGTGCTGATCAACTATTCCTGCAAACTGCAGCGGGGCGAAAAGGTTTTGATCGAAGCGAGAGGGGTAGATTATCAGTTGGTTTCCGCGCTGATCCGCAAAGCGTATCAGGCAGGAGGATATCCCTTTGTCGAATACTTCGACCTGCGCGCCCAGCGTGAATTGCTGATGGGGATTACCGCCGAACATGCGACAATGATGGCGCGATATGCTTCGGCGCGTATGCGGGAGATGGATGCTTATATCGGCATCCGCGGCGGCAACAACAGTTTTGAGTTGAGCGACGTTCCCGTCGAAAAAATGCAGATTTACGATAAGTATTATTCTCATCCCGTGCATCACGATCTGCGGGTTGCCAAGACAAAGTGGGTGGTCTTGCGCTATCCGACCGAGGGAATGGCGGCGCAAGCCAAAAAAAGCACGGCGCAGTTTGAAGATTTTTATTTTGACGTCTGTACCTTGGATTACAGCAAGATGGACAAAGCGATGGATGCGCTTCAGTCTTTGATCGCAAGGACCGATCGTGTGCGGATTACGGCAAAGGATACCGACCTGACATTCAGCATCAAAGGCATGGGCAGCGAAAAGTGCAGCGGACTGCGCAATATACCCGACGGCGAGATTTATACCGCGCCCGTGCGGGATTCGGTCAACGGCTACATTCATTACAATACGCCTTCGATCGAAAACGGAATCGAATTCAAAGACGTCCGTCTGGAGTTCAAGGACGGAAAAATCGTTTGCGCTACGGCGAATGACACCGTTGCCGCCAACGGAATTTTCGATACCGACGAAGGCGCACGCTATGTGGGTGAGTTTGCGTTCGGGGTTAATCCTTATATTACCGAACCCATGGGAGATATTCTGTTCGACGAAAAAATATCGGGCAGCATTCATTTTACGCCGGGGGCGTGTTATGACGAGGTCAACAACGGCAACAAAAGTGCCGTCCATTGGGATTTAGTTCTGATCCAAACACCTGCCTACGGCGGGGGCGAAATCTATTTCGACGACGTCCTGATCCGAAAAGACGGCAGGTTTGTCCTTCCCGAATTGCAATGTCTGAATCCGGAGTTTCTCAAATGACACAAAATACATCGAAGCTAACAGCGGCTGTCCAAAGGCCGTCTCTTTTGCTGTACTGGTTGCTGGTACCGATCGCTTATCTGATTTTTAAGCTCAAATTCGGATTTACCATTGTAAAAGACAAAAGAATCCGCTCTCTCCGCGGGCCTGTCATCTGCATCGGAACGCACTCCTTTGTTTTGGATGTCGCAATGATGATTCTGTCGCAATTCCCGCGGCGCCTGAACGTCGTTTGCGGAAGGGATGTTTTTACCTGGACGCCCATCAAGCCCATTCGCAAAGCGGCAGGTTTGATTCCGACCAGTCAGTTTGCCGTCGATCTCAAAAGCATCAAACAGATGAAGCAAGCGGTGGATAACGGTTGCAGCCTTGCGCTCTTCCCCGAAGGCAAAATCTCCATTGACGGAAGGAACCTTCCTTTCCCCAATGCGGGGCTGGCGAAGCTCCTCCGATTCCTCAACGCCAACGTTGTGCTGTGCCACAACTTCGGCGGCTATTCCAGTAAGCCCAGATGGGGGCGTTGGCGAAAAGGAAAAATCGTGCACGCCGCCAAAGTCCTCTTGACCAAAGAGGAGCTGTCAAAGCTGTCGGTCGACGAAATTCAACAAATTCTGGTGAAGGAATTTACCTTTAACGATCACGATTACCGCGAACGCAATCATTTGCGCTATCGCACCAAAGAACCGGCTTTGGGGCTCCATTATATACTTTACAAGTGCCCTAAGTGCGGGGCGGAATATCAAATGGAGTCCGACGCGACCACCTTGGCGTGTACTGCTTGCGGCAATCGTGTCACGATGGACGAGTACGGTGTGCTGCGCCCGGCAACAGCGTCGGACATCTGCCCTTATGATCGGCTGGATCGTTGGTACGACTTCGAGAAAGAAGCAATCCGTCAAGAAACCGCACATGACGACTTCCGTTTATCCTATCCTGTCGTTTGGGAGCGCAACCTTGCAAGCGTAAACCGCTACGAAGAATGCGGGGAAGGGGAATTGTATATCGATCGCGAACGCATCGGCTTTGTCGGCAAGGATTTTGACGGAAACGATGTTGTGCTGGAGTGTTCGCTCAAAAACCTTAATACGATTGTACAGAAGATGAAAGAAGCCGTCGATCTGACCATCGGCGAAGACATTCATCGCTTTTATTTCCGCGACGGCAAATACAGCGCAAAATACAATCTGATCGTCGAGGAACGATTCCGGGCCTTGCATCAATAGAAAAAAGAGGCGGTGTTGACAAAACACCGCTTTTGTTATATTATAATAATATATGCCTTAATTGCGCGCTTATAGGTGGTATATGAAAAAACGTCTTTCTATCCTGCTTTTGATCGTTTCGGTGCTGGTTTGCTCCGTGTTTGCCGCATCCTGTGCCAATACGGATCTTGTCGGCTCCGGGGACAAAACCGAAGTGACGGTCTGTACCGTTCGTTTTATCACGGGCGAAGGTTCGGCTGTCTCCAATATGGTTGTCGATTACGGTTCGGTGATCGAATCCGCAGATAAGATTGCTACGCCTACCAGTCCGTATTACACCTTTCAAGGCTGGTATGTCGATCAGGAATGCCGCCAACCCGTTACGTTCCCTTATACGGTTCGGAAAGAAGTGGTTAACTTTTTTGCAAAATGGGAAAGAATCGGTGATTTTTATACCGTTACGCTTCGCCTGAACGGCGGGAAAGTCAATGCGACGGGCGCAACCGAAGATCTGTCTTTCCACGCCACCCGCGAAGGTAACAAAGGCTATTTGTTCTATAGCAATATGATTCCAAAAGTCAGCCGTAGCGGTTACAGACTGGTGGATTGGTACAACGAGGACGGAGAAGGCTTGCTTGCAAAGTTCGGGACCTCCGCCAGCATCCGGATTTCGAAAGACGAAGTTTATACCGCAAAATGGGAGGAAGTCGTCTGATGAAGCATATTTTGCTGGACGGATCCTGGACGCTGATCGGCAACGACTTTACCATCCCGGCCACCGTGCCGGGATGTCAATATACCGACCTTCTTGCCGCAGGTAAGATTCCCGATCCGTTCGCCGCTTGCAACGAATCGAAGGTGCAGTGGGTCGCCGAGCGGGACTGGACTTATCGCAAAACTTTTTCGGTGGATCATACCCTGACGGCATACGAACATATCGATCTTTGCTTCGACGCGGTCGATACCCTTGCCGAAATCCTTTTGAACGGCAAATCGATTCTGCAATGCGACAACGCTCATATCGGCTATCGCGTTGACGTCAAGCCGTTTTTGGCGGAAGGCGACAACCTGTTGGAAGTCAAATTCCGTTCGCCTTTTCCTTATCTCGACGAGTTGCAGCGCGAAGACCCGATGCCCCGCAATATGATGGGGACTACGGGGATCCCGCATTTGCGCAAGCCGCAATGTCATTTCGGCTGGGACTGGGGTCCGACGTTGCCGATTGCGGGATTGACGCGTTCGGTCGGCTTGCGTGCTTACAACGGATCGGCGCTTGGCGGGATCAAAATCCGCCAATCTCATGAGGACGGTCGGGTGACGTTGACCGTTGCGCCGCGCAACGCAAAGGTTGATTTTGTGGTCAGCGTCCAATCGCCCGACGGTTCGGTGTCGGAAGCTGCGGCAAATGCCGGGGAATCCGCAACCATAGTGATCGATCATCCTTCGCTTTGGTGGACGGCGGAATTGTCGGGACAACGGGAGCAGCCGCTATATCGGGTAACCGTCGCTACGACGCAGGAGGGCGGTGACGTCATTGTTCGGAAGATCGGTTTGCGCACCGTTACGCTCGATCGTGCCCCCGACCGTTACGGCAAGCAATTTCGCTTTTTGCTCAACGGGATTCCGTTGTTTATCAAAGGTGCCAACTGGATTCCCGCCGATTCCTTTGTTACCCGTGTCGACGGGGCGCGCTTGGAAGCCATGATCGGCGATGCGTTGGATGCAAACTTCAATATGCTACGCGTGTGGGGCGGCGGATATTACGAGTCCGAAGCGTTTTATGATCTTTGTGACCGCAAAGGACTTTTGGTATGGCAGGATTTTGCTTTTGCCTGCGCTCCGTATCCTTTTTATCGGGAATCGTTTTTGCAAAACGTTCTTAGTGAAGTCGACTACAACGTCGATCGCCTCGAAACCCATCCCTCTCTTGCCGTTTGGTGCGGCAACAACGAGATCGAAGCGATGAGCGCAGGATGGTTTAACTGCAGAAAGTTGATCGACTGGACCGAGAAGTTTTTCTATCACATTCTTCCCGATCGTTTGGCGGGACTGGAAAGCGCGGTGCCGTACACCGAAGGGTCGCCCGTTTCCGGTACGTTTATGAAAGATGTCGGTGCCGACCATAGCGGCGACACGCACCTGTGGCAGGTCTGGCACGGGCAGCGACCGCTTTCTTATTATCGGGAGCGGTATACGAGATTCTGCTCGGAATTCGGGCTGGAGTCTTTGCCCGATCTCAACACCATCCGCTATTTTGCGAAAGAGGACGAGCTCGACCTTCGCTCTCCGGCAATGCAGGCGCATCAGAAATGTATGAGCGGCAACGGGAAAATGTTATATTACGTATCCACTCGTTTTCGGATTCCGCGCCGTTTTGAAGACTTGGTCGGCTTAACGCAGATTGTACAGGCAGAGTGCGTCCGCTATGCCACCGAACATTGGCGTCGAAACCGCGGTCGCTGCAACGGTTCGATGTATTGGCAGTTCAACGACTGCTGGCCCGTCGCTTCGTGGTCGGGGATCGATTGCTTCGGTCGCAAAAAAGCGTTGCATTTTGCGGCAAAACGGTTTTTCAGTCCCGTCGCCGTGTCGATTGCCGAATCGGGACAAAAAGCCGAGGTGTTTGCCGTCAACGATCTTGCCGCTCCGTTTGAAGGATCCGCGTCGATCCGTTTGATGACGTTCGACGGCAAAACGCTTACTTCAGACAAACTGCAAGTATCGGTGCCTGCTCTGACAGCCGTTTCGTTGGGCTGGTTCGACTATGAATCTCAACTGAAACAATATCGCAACAACTGTGTGCTTTGTGTCGATTTGTATGACAAACAACAATGTTCGGTATCCCGTTCGACGTGTTTGTTTGCGGCGGAAAAAGATCTCGATCTTCCCGTCGCGCCCATTACGCTCGCAGCCGAAATGCAAGGCGACGCCGTTGAAGTCCGCTTGACGTCGGATTGCTATCAACGCTATGTCCGATTGGATGCAGACGCACAGGATGCGGTTTTTTCGGATAATTGCTTCGATCTGATGCCGGGCGAAATCAAAACCGTGACGGTGCGCTCCGGCAGTAAAGCGATCAACGTATCGGCGCGGTCGTTGGCGATTGCACCGGCGAAGGGCTCCAAATGGTCGGACGCTTGGTTCAGACTTCGGTTTTCGCTGATTCCGATCAATCTGGCAAACCGAATTGTTTATCGGTTTATGTAGGTATTATATGAAAGCGGTTGCATGTTTCCAAAAAGTTTCGTTTGAAGAGTTTTCTCATCATTTCGACGACCCCGAAGTCGCGGGGGCGGCTTATGGGGTCATACGGATTCCGACACGGGCGACCGTAGGCTCTGCCGGTTATGACTTTGTCACGCCGGTCGCAATCAGATTGCAACCCGGTCAGTCGGCGTTGATTCCGACCGGGATCCGGGCGAAAATCGAAGAGGGGTGGGTGTTGCAGATTTTCCCCAAAAGCGGGCTCGGTTTCCGCTTCCGTTTGCAACTGGACAACACGGTCGGCATTATCGATCAAGATTATTATAATTCCGACAACGAAGGTCATATTATGGTAAAGCTGACCTGTGACGCAAAATCCGACACAACGTTCAGCTTGTCTGCAGGCAAGGCATTTGTGCAGGGAATCTTTCTTCCTTTCGGTATTACCGCGGACGACGACGCCTTCGGCGTACGAAACGGCGGGTTTGGGTCAACGGGACGATGACCCGCGCTTGCGTCACGCACGAAGCGATCGAACCCGTATTCGACGCCGACAGCCGCGTGTTGCTGTTGGGTACGATGCCGTCGCCTCGATCCCGTGCCGAACGTTTTTATTATGCCCATCCTCAAAACAGAATGTGGAGGGTGCTTGCCGCGGTGTTTGAAAGCCCGTTGCCCGTCACGGTTGAAGAGAAAAAGCAATTTTTATTGTCGCATCGGATTGCTATGTGGGACGTGCTTGCTTCTTGCGAGATCGAAGGCGCTTCCGATACCTCCATCCGCAATCCCGTCCCCAACGATCTGGACAGAATTTTTTCGGTTGCGGCAATTTCAGTAGTTTTTACCGCGGGCGGTACGGCGCATCGGTTGCTGAAAAAGCTGACGGGGCGCGATTCCGTGCGGCTTCCCTCCACGAGCCCTGCAAATTGCGCAATGCCGACGGAGTCTTTGGTCGAAGCCTATCGCATCGTTGCGCGCGCGACAGAAGGACAGACTATTGACGAAGCAGCGGTTTTCATGTAAAATAATAGGGTAGAACCCTGCACGGTTTGAAATCGTGCGATAAGGAGTTTGTTATGAGAAAATTTATCTTGGTGATTCTGACCGTTTTGATGGCGGTATCGGTATGCGCCGCTTGTTTGATCGGATGTTCGCGCGCTCCTGCAACACCCGACGTGCGCCCGGACGCAACGCCTGACGTCGGAGCCGATCTTGGGGGTGGGGACGCTGCGTCCCCCGAAGAAGGCGGATCCCCCGAGTCGCCCGAAGAAGTCCCCGCGCCTTCGGAGTCGGACGGAACGTATTTCAAATTCGGCGGTTGGTATACAAGCCCTGATTTTTCGGGAGAGCCGCTTTTTTCGTTGTCGGTTGTCGAAACAGAAGGTTTGTATGCAAAGTGGGAAAGCGTCACGATCGACTATGCTCCGTTTGAAGAAAACGGAGACCGTTATGTCTATTACGGGACCTTTCCGCAGACCGCGCTGAATCTCGAACAATCGGCTTCGGTTGCCGAACAGATCAAAGGCAAAACCCCCGATGCAAACGGCTATTTCACCGTCAATCTGACGATCGGGGAAGAAAGCAAGAGCGTCAAGGTATTCCCCGCAAGCGGCTATGTTCTCGACGCGCATTACCGCTTTGACAACGGAGAATTGATCGAAAACGCTACGACTTATTATTTTCTGGTCGAACCGATCAAGTGGAAGATTTTGAGTTCGGACGCGAGCGGAAAAAGCGTTTTGTTGTCCGAAAAACTTTTGCTGTGCGAGCAGTACAGCGACCGCACTGATACGATAACCCAAAGCGGATTGATCTATCACCCCAACAACTGGTCCAAAAGTAAGCTCCGCGCAACGTTGAACGGCACATTCCTCCGCCGTGCGTTTTCGGCGGAAGAGCAGAACGTGTTGCAAACAGTGTCCAATTACGACAGCGGCAGTAATGCGTTTTACGAGACGTACGCAACAGATACGACGACGGAAGACAAGGTTTATGTCCCGAGTTATGCCGATATGGTCAATACGGCATACGGGTTTTCTTCCGATTTCTTTACAGCGGACGCCGCACGCACCGCAATTACGACGGACTACGCTCGTATCCAAAACAGCTGGATCGACAAACGGCAGGGAGACGGATTCGGGAAGTCCGTTTATTGGCTTCGTTCGCCGGGACATAAGCCGCGTTGCAACTCCATCGTTTATTTCGACGGAAAATGCGGACAGACCACGCACTGGAGCAATACCAATTTTGTATCCGTTCGTCCGATGGTGACAGCAGTGATCACCGGATGATGGATGAAATTGCGGTAGAATTGTCGGTCACCGCCGCGAGCGGTATCGAGGCGGTGACCAAACGGGAACTGAAGCATCTCGGGTTCGATCCGGGCGGAGCCGTTTACGGCAGAATTCCGGTTCAAGCATCTCTTGGCGATATCGCACGGCTTAATTTGCATCTCAGAACGGCGGATCGTGTTTTTTTGACGATTGCCGAATTTTCCTGTCAGTCCTTCGATGAATTGTTTGACGGCGTTTACGCCGCCGAGTGGGAGCGCTTTCTCCCCGCCGATGCCGCCCTTCCGGTTGAGGCGCAGACGATCAAAAGCAAGTTGTATGCGCATGCCGCCATTGCTTCTGTTGCCAAAAAAGCCGTCCTGCAAAAGATGACGGATCGCAAAAAGGCGGTTGTGTTCCCCGAAACGGGGGCTGTTTTTCGTTTGCGGATCGCCTTGATTGAAGACGTTGCAACGGTGTTGCTCGACACAACGGGTGCGGGGCTTCATAAACGCGGGTATCGCACGATGGTGGGTGAAGCACCGATTGCCGAGAATCTTGCCGCGGCAATGCTTTTGCTCAGCGACTGGACGCGCGAACGCGCATTGATCGATCCTTTTGCGGGATCGGGAACGTTGCCCGTCGAAGCGGCGATGATGGCATCCGATACGGCACCGGGGTTGTTCCGCTCGTTTGCGTTTGAAGGGTTCGGTTGGCTCAGCGACGCGTATCGTCGACAAAAAGAACAAGCACTGGATGGGATCGATCGCTCCTGCAAAGCGCGGATTCAGGGATTCGACATCAATCCCAAAGCGATTTCGCTTGCCGTCCGTCATGCCGAAGCGGCGGGGGTCAGACATTTGATTCATTTCGGCACACAGGATATGCGGGAAGTTTCGTCGCGGTATCGGGGCGGAACGGTCGTTACAAATCCGCCGTACGGGGAGCGCCTTCTCAAAGAACCCGAATTGCAGACATTGTATCGCGATTTCGGCAAAATGATGCGTCGTCTGGACGATTGGAGTCTTTTTGTCATTACGCCGTATCCTCGTTTTGAACGCTATTTCGGCAAAAAGGCAGACAAAACCCGCAAACTTTACAACGCGCAGTTGGAATGCCGATATTATTGCTATTATAAGAAGGGCGACTAATGCAAACCATTATCCGTCGGTTTATCCCGAAAGAGCAAGAAAAAACCTACCTTTACCTTCCGTTCGAAGTGCCGTCGAATACGGCTTCGATTGCGATCGGTTATCGATACGAGGGGGACGACGGAGGATCGTTGCCCAATGCCGAAAAGAACTGTATCGATCTCGGTGTCATTGCTCCGGACGGCAGCGATCTCGGCGGCAGAGGGTCAAGTGTGCATTACGCATATATTTCTCCGAGCTACAGTACGGACGGTTTTCGGACGTGCGATCTCAGACCCGGAACGTATCAGGTTTTGTTAGGGGCGTATCTGGTACGGCAAGAGGGGGTGGAAGTCGAAATCACCATCACCGTAACGTCGGGGAGCAAATCGTATTTCCGCGGGGATACGCATATTCATACCACGCGTTCGGACGGTGTGAAAAAATTATGGCAGATCCCGCGTTTGTTGCAAAAACGTCGATTGCAGTTCGGCTTTATCACCGACCACAATCAGAAGCTTACCGATATTTCGCTTCCACAATCTCGTCGGGCATTGCTGATTGCAGGATACGAGTGGACCAATTATCACGGGCATGTCAATTTTTTAGGCGTCGATGCACCGTTTGACGGCACCTATGCCATCGATACTCCGCAAGAACTGTTGCGCTATTGCCGTCAGGCGAAAGAGCGGGGAGCGATGGTATCGGTCAATCATCCGACATGTTGTTATTGTCCCTTCCGCTTCGACGTCGAAGCGTTTGATTTCGACGGGATGGAAGTATGGAACGGACCCATGCGCATCAACAATTTACAGGCAGTCGAACTCTGGGACGGACTTTTGCAAAAGGGGAAAAAGATCGTCGCTTTGGGCGGAAGCGATTATCACCGCGATTATTTCGTGCTGAAAATGCTCGGCGCTCCGTGTGTCGAGGTTGAGGCGGAACGTTTGTCCGCGGACTCTATTTTACAAGCGGTCAAGGAAGGCAAGGTGACGATTTACGATCGCCCCGATCGTGCGCGATTGACGCTTGCGGCAGGCGAAGCGACGACGGGGGATACCGTGGCTTGGCAACAAGGAATGGCGGTGAAGGCGGTCGCCGAAAAACTGAAAAAAGGCGAAACGCTCCGCCTGATCGCCAACGGACGGACGATTGCGGAAAGGACGGCAAAACGGACGGGGCGTGTCGAATTGTCGGCAACGATAGAGGAGAGAGGCTATGTCCGTGCCGAAATCCGTTATCGCAAAAAAGGGCTGAGCTTATTGCTCCATAAGTTGGTGATGTCGGTGATGATTCCGTCCGAAGCCAAGCTTCCTGTCCCGCCGTTTTTAAGGGCAATGACCAACCCGATATATTTGGATTAAAACAAAACCGCTTCCGTCAAAGGAAAGAACGCGCCGTCAATCGATGTGCGCGTTTGCTTTTTTCCAGATGCCGGAGAGGTAGAGCCCGAAGGAAAGCAACGCCGAAATCGCCCAGCCGATTCCCCAGGACGCCCAGATGCCGTTGGTTTGCCAGACGGGAGAAAGCAGATAGCTGAGTGCGACGCGCAGAATCAGATCGAGAAACGTCGTAATGACAAACAAGTTGACCGCCCCCGCGCCGCGCAGCAGACTGTCGGTGATGACTTTAAGCGCGCATACGGCATAGAAGGGTGCGACCAAAAGCAAAAACATTTTGCCGGTATCCGATGCGACGGCGGAGGGGTCGCTGAGGAAGATGCGGACAAACGCATCGCCGAATACCGCATAGGCAATCGAAAAGGGGACGGCAAACATCAGCCCCATCAGCATTCCGGCGCGATAGCCTTGTTTGATGCGTTCGGGCTGATCGGCGCCTTTATTTTGGGCGGTGAACGTCGACAGACTGTTGGCGACGGTCACGATACAGGTTACGGCAAAGGTATTGAGCTTAAGGGCGGCGGAATAACCCGCGATGACGGCGGAGCCATAGCGGTTGATCAATCCCTGAATCATGAAATTTCCGACGGAAACAAAGCTCTGTTGCAAAATGCTGGGGACGGCGTAGCGGCAGATGTTGCCGAACATATGAGGACTGAAAAGGGGGGCTTTTTGCGGGTAAATGCGCTTGATTTTGACAAACAGCACAATCCATGTTGCGACGGCGGAAAGTCCTTGGGCAAGGAAGGTTGCCCACGCAACGCCTGCGACGCCCATTTTGAGGGGGACGACAAACAGAATATCGAGTCCGATATTGCCGAGGGAAGAGACAATCAGGAAGTAAAGGGGCGTTTTGGAGTCTCCGAGTGCGGTAAAAACACCCGTTCCGATATTGTAAAGAAACAGGAACAGGATGCCGCCGACGTAGATTGAGAGATACAAGACGCCGTCGTCGAAGATATCGGCAGGGGTTTTGATCAGGCGCATCAAAGGCGCGGCGGTAAAGATGCCGACGACGATCAAAATCAGGCTGACGACAACGGCGGAAAGAAAAGAGGTTGTGACTGCGGTTTTGACTTTTTGCAGTTGCTTGGCGCCGAAGAGTTGGGCGATCACAACCGAACAGCCGATATTGCTGCCGAAACAGATCGCCATATAAATCATCGTAATGGGATAAGAGGCGCCGACGGCGGCAAGGGCGGATTCGCCGATGAATTGACCGGCGATCACGCTGTCTGCAATATTATACAGTTGTTGAAACACAACGCTGACCAGAAGCGGCAAAGCAAACAGCCACAGTACGCGCGAAGGTTTCCCTACGGTCATATCTTTCATATTACTCTGTATTATATTCTTTTCTCCGAAAATTGCAATCGAATACAAGTACATTTGCGAGAATCCTTGCAATCGGAAGGGAGAAAACTATCGTAAAAAACGCCCCGAGTGGCGGAGCGTTTTGGCGATCAATCCTGTTTTGCGGGGACGGTCACGATGTGAGGATAGGGGATTTCGATTCCGTTTTCTTTGAAGTCGCTTAAGATTTGCTCCTTAAAGTCGTAGTAGGTGCTCCAATATTGATCGGTCGGCGTCCAGCAACGTACGACAAATATTACGGCGCTGTCCCCGTGTTCTTTGATCCGAACGAGCTGTTCTTCTTCTTTCATAACGTTAGGATGCCGTTCGATCATCGCACGGAGTACTTCGGCAACACGGCCCATATCGGAGTCGTAAGAAACCGAAACGTCCATTGCGATTCTGCGTTTGCCGAGCACGGTATAATTGGTGACGATATCGCTTGTTACCTTGCTGTTGGGAATGGTTACGCGAAGACCCGACGAAGTGACGATTTCGACATGCGTGATCGTGATGGATAAGACCGAGCCCTCAACGCCGGACAATGCAATGTAGTCTCCTTCTTTGAACAAGGATCCGTTGAGCATTATGACGCCGCTCATCAGGTTGCTTGCAACGCCCTGCAGCGTCAGCCCGATGGCAAGCGCTGCGGTAGAAAGCAGCGCGATGATCGAAGCGTTGGGAATACCGAGGATATCCGCCGCGATCAGAATGCCGAAAAAGACGGCTCCGCATTTCAAAGCGGTTGCAATGAATTTGACCAAAAGCGTAGGCTTTTTTTTGCGGTACAAAACTTTTTTGAGCCCCTTGGAAATCAGTGTATACAGCAGGAAGAAAACCAAGAGAAACAGAATTGCGACAACGACCCGATACAACGTATCGTTGAGGAACGTCTGCAAACTCGATTTGAAGTTGTTGAAGAGTTGATCCATCGTTCAGGCTCCTATATGGTTAATTTTGGGGATCTGTTTTGCCGACAAACAGATCGGTAAAGCAGAATCGGACGCAGTCCACCAGTCCGCGGTTGGTCAGTCGGAGTTCGGGGATGCAGGCAAGGGCGAGAAGCGCCATCGTGATGAAAGGAGAAGGAAGATTGCATCCGATGTCGTGCCACGCACGGTCCAGTGCCGCAACGACTTTAGCCATTTCGGGGGCGGTTCGGTCGCTCATCAGCCCTGCAATCGGCAAGGGTACGACGGCAAGCACTTTGCCGTCTTTGACGGCAGCCATTCCGCCGCCGCATTCGATCAGGGTGTTGGCGGCAAGCGCCATATCTTCGTCATTGGTTCCGACGACGATCAGATTGTGGGCGTCGTGGGATACGGTGGATGCCATGGCACCTTCGCCGATGCCGAAGCCTTTGACAAAGCCGAAGGAATTGCGGCCGCTGTTGTGGTGTCGGTCGAACACTCCGACTTTCAGAATATCGCGTGCGGGATCGGCGTGTAACAGTCCGTCGCGCGCGGTCAGGTCGGCGGTCTTTGCGCGTGTAACGGATTTTCCGCCGATCACTTCGATCACGCGTACGGTTTGGACGGGTTTGTCGCACGCAATCCGGAAGTCTTCCCCCTTGACGGGGTCGAGATTCATGACGCGGACTGCCGCGCGCTCGTAGCGGGGCGGCTCGACTTCGGCAAGCAGCCGACCGTTTTCGGCAACGATTTCGCCGTCGATCAAGACAAGGCTTACGTTGAATTGTTTGAGATCGTCAATCAGGATCAGATCAGCCACGCGTCCCGGCGCAACGATACCCATTTCGCGGTCGAGGTGGTAGTTTGCGCTGACGTTCAGCGTCGTCATCTGAATGGCGGTCAGCGGATCGATTCCTTCTTCGACGGCACGGCGCAGGATGTGATCCATGTGTCCTTTGCTGCAGAGCGTTTCGGGATGGGTGTCGTCCGAACACAGGGATGCGTAGCGCGTATCGATCGTCGGATTTTCTTTGAGAACGTTTGCCGTTTCTTTCAGATCCCGCCATGCCGACCCTTCGCGGAAAAACGCCAGCATTCCGCGGCGCATTTTCAGCAACGCCTGTTCCGCCGTTACCGATTCGTGGCAGTTGGCGGCACCCGAACATAAATAGGCGTTCAGTCCCCGTGCGTCTTCGGAAGGATAGTGTCCCGTCACGGTTTTGCCCGCTTTCAAAGTTTCGGCGACGATGGCGTGCGGTCCTTCGGCTCCGTATTGGATGCCCGGGAAGTTCATCATTTCGCCCAGTCCCACGACTTCCTCCCATTGCATCGCCTGCTTAACGTCTTCTGCCGTAATTTCTGCTCCCGTGTCTTCAAAATCTTCTACCGCAGGGACGCAGGAAGGGAAGGTAAACATCGCTTTCAGCGGCGTGCGCTTGCTGTCCTCGATCATAAACTTTACGCCCTCTATCCCCAGCAGGTTGCAGATTTCGTGGGGGTCGGGCATGATGGCTGTCGTTCCGTGCGGGATGACGGCGCGCGCATATTCGCAAGGGGTCAGCATGGACGACTCGATATGGATATGTCCGTCGATCAGTCCCGGAGCAAGATATCTGCCGCAAGCGTCGATTACCCGCGTTTCGGGGCCGATGCAATGGCGGACGTCACCGACGGCGGCAATCCGTCCTTTGACAACGGCTACGCCGGCGTTTTCTTCGATTTCCCGCGTGGCAACATTGACAAGACGGGCATTGACGATAACGGTTTCGGCAGGGGATAGTCCCATTGCGACGGCGGAAAGGTCGCGGGTCACTTTGTAAAGAGGAAATTTGCAGAATACTTGGCTCATAACGCCTCCTTGTTCGGGGTTCGGAAGGTGACGGGGTCGGGTCGGGTGTTGACGATGCGATCGTACGCTTCCGGATAAGGTTTGAGATATTGATCGATCAGATCGAATTTTCCGACGGCGCCGGGTTTGTGGGCGTCGGTGTTTGCGATAAAGCGGCAATCGGTACCGAGCATGATTTCGAAATCGGCGCGGGCAAGATCGATGTGTTTGCCGTTGAGTTCGATCAGAGTATTGTAGTGCGCGCAACATTCGGCGACGGTTTTGCAGTCCACGATCGAGTAGTTGTTGATATGCGCGAGGATGGCGACGGGGTAGCGTTCGATACAGCGGACGAAGGTGTCGGTATTGCGGACGATTTCGCTTGCCGAAGGGCGGCGGAAGGGTGACAGATAGGCGTTGAGATAGAACTTTCTGAAATCGGCAAACGAGCGCGGGCGAGCCCAACGGTGATAGCCGACGGTGATGAAGTCAAACAGCCCGAGATCGTCTTGGTCGAGATCGACGCTGCCGTCCGAAGCAATGATATCCGCTTCGATGGCGGTATAAATCGTGAGATCGGGGAAGGCAGGGCGGACGGAAGCGATTTCTGCAGCTTGCTTGCGTTGTTTTCTGCGCGTTAAAGAAAAGGGGTTGGGGTTGTTGTACCCGTGATCGGAGATGGCAAGGGCATTGAGTCCGGCTGCGCGTGCGGCGGCGGCATTGTCGGCAACGGTGCCGAGACCGTCGCTGTAACGGGTGTGGGTGTGATAATCTCCGTAGAACCGCATTGGCGCCTCCATACATTTTTAATATTATATCGGAAGCGGAACAAAAAAGCAAGCGATCGTCGCCTTGACAAACAAGGATGGGAAGAGTAGAATGATCCTATGAAACGGAAATCGAAAAAACTTTGGGTGATCGTCGGCGCCGTACTTGGCGTGATCGGCATAACGCTCGGCATCACGTTCGGCACGATGGCGGCGCTTGGCGCAAAGCAGCCCGCGGATTACCGCGAGAATCTGCCCCTTCGGTTCATTGCGCACCGCGGACTGAGCAGCCAATATGCCGAAAATACCGAAGCGGCTTTTCTTGCTGCGGCAAAGAGTCCGTTTTTTTACGGAATCGAAACGGACGTTTATTTTACGACGGACGACGTCGCGGTCTGCGCACACGACGACAATGCCTTTCAAGACGACTCCGTTCGGATCACCGGGTCGATTTACGCCGAAATCGAAAACCTACCGCTGAAAGAAAGCTCATACGGTTTTTCGGGTTCCGAAATATGCACATTTGCAACCTATTTGTCAATTTGCAGACAATACGACAAAGTGGCGGTGATCGAACTGAAACAACCTTCGATCGATTCCGAACAGATCAAGACGTTGATCAAACTTGCAAAGTATTATTGTAACGATCGGTTTGTCTTGATATCGTTTTCGTTGCAACAAGTTAAAATGGCGGAGCAGACGGACGCTTCCGTTGTGACCCAACACTTGAGCGGCAATCCTTCGACGGGCAGAATGTCTTTGTTGCAAGGGTACAATGTTTCCCTTTCCAAAGGCGCGGTCAACGCCGCTTTGATCCGGTCGGCGCATCGCAAAGGGAGAGAAGTAGGCGTATGGACGGTCAACACGATCGAGGAGGTCGGTCGATTGGCAGCGCTCGGCGTCGATTATGTCACGACCGATTACGATTTCTCGGGGGTGCGGAATGTCTGAGCGTTCGGAGCGGGCAAGACGGAATTTTGAACAGGGTTACAACTGTGCGCAGTCGGTGCTCTGTGCGTTTGCCGACGAGCTCGGACTGACGAAAGAGGAAGCGGCACGGCTAGCGTCCTCGTTTGGCGGAGGGCTGGGCAGACAGCGCGAGCTTTGCGGCGCGGTCGTTGCAATGTCGATGATTGCGGGATGGCGGAAGGGCTATGCCTTACCCGGGGACAACACGGTAAAGGGTGCGCATTACGCGTTGATTCAGCAATTATCGGACCGATTCCGCCAAAAATTCGGATCGATTGTTTGCCGCGATTTACTGGGCGAAGCGGGAAAAGACGATTCTCCCGTCCCTTCGGCGCGTACGGCAGAATATTATCGCGCACGCTCCTGCGCCGAATTTGTCGCGTATGCGGCAGAACTTGCGGACGCGGTACAATAAATTTTTTGAGCTTGTCGAAATCCGTTGACAATCCGCGGGTTTTGCGTTATTGTAAAACCAATTTGAACAATATTTAACGTCGTCAAAGGTGACGGTGCCGCAAGGCAGTCCTTTGGCGACGTTTTTTATTGCAAACGGGAGGCGTGATATGACAAAATTCGTATTTGTGACAGGCGGCGTCGTTTCGGGACTCGGCAAAGGGATTACGGCGGCGTCGCTCGGAAGACTGTTCAAGGCGCGGGGGCTTAAAGTTGCCGCACAAAAACTCGATCCCTACATCAACGTCGATCCCGGAACGATGAGTCCGTTGCAGCACGGCGAAGTTTTTGTTACCGAAGACGGTGCCGAAACCGATCTCGATCTCGGACATTACGAACGGTTTATCGATGAAGATCTTAACCGTTATTCCAATCTGACGACGGGTAAAGTTTACTGGTCGGTTCTGAATAAGGAACGTAACGGCGATTATCTCGGCAGTACGGTGCAGATCATCCCGCACGTTACCAACGAGATCAAATCTTATATTTACGCCAATGCCCAAAGTACGGGAGCCGACGTTGCGATTACCGAAATCGGCGGAACGACGGGCGATATCGAAAGTCAGCCTTTTTTGGAAGCGATCCGACAGATTCCGCTCGAAGTCGGAAGAAGGAACTGTCTGTTCATCCATGTTTGTCTTGTCCCGTATATTTCGGGCAGCAACGAGTACAAAAGTAAGCCCGTCCAGCACTCGGTCAAGGAACTGCAGGGCATGGGGATTCACCCCGATATCATCGTGTTGCGCGCCGACGGCGATCCCGGAGAGGACGTCAAACAGAAAATCGCGTTGTTTTGCAATGTCAAACGCGATTGTGTTATCGTCAATACCACGGTCGATACGCTGTATGCCGCCCCGCTGATGTTGCACGAACAAAGACTGGATCGGGTTGCTTGTCGGGAATTGCGGCTGAAAACAGGTCGTCCCGACCTGAAAGAATGGCGTGCCATGGTCAAAAAAATCGGCAAAACGCATCGTAGAACGACGATTGCGATGGTCGGTAAGTATGTCAAACTTCACGACGCGTATCTTTCGGTGGTGGAGGCATTGAAGCACGCGGGCAATGCCCTCGGGGTCGGTGTCGAAATTAAGTGGGTGGACGCCGAAGACCTGACGCCCGACACGGTGGGCGAGCGGTTAGGCGACGTCGACGGTGTGCTGGTGCCGGGCGGATTCGGCGATCGCGGGATCGAAGGAAAGATCGAAGCATGTCGGTACGCGCGGGAGCACAATGTTGCGTACCTCGGGATTTGTCTCGGGATGCAGATAGCGGTCATGGAGTTTGCCCGCAACGTCGCGGGTCTGAAAGGAGCGACGAGTCGGGAGTTCTGCCCCGACGGAGAGCATCTTGTGATCGACCTGATGCCCGATCAGAGAGGATTGCCCAAAGGCGGTACGATGCGCCTCGGGCGGTACCCTTGTATGATACGGGAAGGGACGCTGATGCACAAACTTTACGGGCTCAGTGAAATCGGCGAGCGGCATCGCCATCGTTACGAATTCAATGACGATTATGCCGATGTGTTGCAGGCGGCAGGGCTTGTCATCGGCGGGACTTCGCCCGACGGCAGAATCGTCGAAACCGTCGAGTTGTCCGACCGTAACTTTTTCCTCGGGGTGCAGTTTCATCCCGAGTTCAAAAGCCGTCCCAACCGTCCCCATCCCGTGTTCTGCGGATTTGTCGGGAGCGCGGCGGAAACAAAGCGTCGTTGACCCTTCTTTTTGCGCCCAAACCGTTGAATTGTCGCCGCGGTTTCGCTATAATATAGCGGGATAACTAAAAAACGCGGGAGTTTTTCCATGGGAAGATTGCATCACAAGTCATCGGTGCGCGACTCGATTGTCAATACGTTGATTCCGGGTGTTGCCGTCAGCGGCTTGACGGGGCTTGCCGTCGGGGTGTGCGTTTTTTTCTATAAATGGGGCGCCGACGCATTGCATCGGATCAGCGATCAGCTTTACGAAAGTGTCAGGGCGCATCTTGTCTATCTGCCGTTGTTTTTGCTGGGGCTGATTGCTTTGGCTTGCCTGATGAATCTGATTATAAAATGGGAGCCCGCCGTCGCAGGAGGCGGAATCGCTCGCGCCGAAGGCGTGATGCGCGGATTGTTTCCGATTCGGGTTTTTCCGACTTTTTTCGGCGCGATCGGCGCAAGTATGACGGGGTTTTTGGGCGGACTTCCGTTGGGCAGCGAAGGTCCTTCCGTTTTGATCGGCACTTCCCTCGGCGGAATGTTCAATCGACTTGCACCCGGCAAGCGCGCTTGGCGCAGATACACGCTGACGGCGGGAGGCGCCGCCGGTTTTGCCGTCGCGACGGGTGCGCCGCTGGCAGGCGTTTTGTTTGCCCTCGAAGAAACCCACCGCAAATTTTCGCCGATGATTCTGTTGGTCGCCACTTCGGGCGTGCTTTGCGCTTCGATCGCCAATGTCGCGTTGGGACTGACGTTCAAAGTCGATGTGACGCTGATTCAGTTCGGTACGGTAGCGTCTTTGCCTTTTTCCGCCATCTGGATTCCCGCCGTCGTCGGGATCGTGACAGGGGTCGCGGCAGGTCTGTTTAATCGCATCGCGCTTGCCGTCGGAACAATCAACGCCAAACAACTGGGCAGGATTTCGGGATTTATCAAGCTTCCGATTTTGTTTGCAGCGGTCGGATTGATCGGCTTGTTTGTCAAAGAAGCCCGCGGTTCGGGCAGCCATCTGATCGAGACGCTTGCTTCTCAAGCTTTCCCTTGGTATCTCTTGCTTGCATTGCTTGCGCTGCGCGGCGTTTTGGTGTTGGTGTCTTCTTCTTCGGGGGCTTCGGGCGGGATGTTTATCCCGACGCTCGTGATCGGCGCGCTGATCGGGGCGTTGACGGCGGAATTGCTGATTCTTGCAGGCGTCGATCCGGCTTACCGGTCGATGATCCTTGTCTTTGCCGTGTGCGGATTTTTGGGCGGATGTATGCGCGCGCCCGTAACGGCAATCGTGTTTACGTTGGAAGTCACTGCCAACCTGACGGGGCTGAATCTTTTGTATGTCGTCATCGTATCGTTTTTATCTTATACCGCCACGCAGTTTGTTTGTTCGGAGTCGCTCAGCGAAGTCCTTTTAAGTCGGATGCTTCGCAGTCGCGACGGCGAAAAAACGCCCGAGATTTTGTGTTGCGATCTGACGGTTCAGGCACATTCGTTTGTGGTAGGGAAAGCGGTGCGCGATCTCTTGATGCCTCCCAACAGTTTGATTGGTCGGATTGCAAGAGAAGGCAAAGACGTCCGTCAAGGAAAAATGGTCAAAAGCGGCGACAAAAAATTGCATGCCGGCGATCGGTTGTCCGTCCAGGTGCAAACATACGATCGCACCGGAACGGAACAGGAGCTGACCGCGCTATTCGGCAACCAAAAGGTGGAGTTTCGTGAACTCAACGATAGAACTGATTGATTTTTTGCAGAAGAATTCCGATTCGGATTATCGCAGATTTCATGCAAAGCTGTTGCCGCGCGGTACGCTTTTGTACGGCGTGCGGATCCCCGTGCTGCGCTCGCTTGCCAAGACATTGGTCGCGGAGGAAAACACCGAAATCCTCCGATGTGCGGACGGAACATATTACGAAATCCGACTGTTGCGGGGACTGGTTGCCGCGATGCGGAAGGGTTCGACGGAGGAGCGGATTGCACGCATTTGCGACTTTGCCGCAACGATCGAAAACTGGGCGGAGTGCGATACCGTTGCCGCAACCTGCAAATGGATTAGACGCTACAAAGAAAAAACGTTTGCCGCAATCGGCAACCTGCTTGCTTCGGACAAAGAGTACGAAGTACGCTTCGGGGTGGTATTGATTTTGTGTTATTATTTGGACGAAGCGTGGCTTAAGCGCGCGCTCGATGCCGTCGCAACGGTGCGGCATCCCGGTTATTATGTCAAAATGGCGGTTGCTTGGTGTATCAGCAAAGCGATGATCGAATCCGAAGAGGACGCGTTACCCGTTCTGGAAGCCGCCGATCCCGAAATTCAAAAAATGGCGCGTCAGAAACTGCGCGACTCTTACCGCTATCGCGGGAAAGCGGGGAAAGAGATCGACAAAGCATAATTTTCGTAAGCGGGGTCGCCCGTGACGTCGGCTAAAACGTTGAATCGGGGCGGCAAAACTATCGTGTCGCCGCTTTCGTATTCGACTTCCATGACGGCATATGCCTTCCATCCTTCAAACACATCGATTTCAAACGTCAGTCCGCAGTGCGGAAAGAAGTATCGCGTTTTCCGAATGGTTTTTCGGCGGGGGTCGCGTTGAGCGAGAAGCGTATGGTATTCGCCGGGCGAAAGGGTACGTTCTGTTTCCAGTCTTGCGGCGGGATCGTCGGGCAGATTGGTTTTCTGCGTCATAACGAACCGGGCGGAATCCCCTCGCAGAATGGCGCGGATACGGGTGTCGGGGGGATTCAGCAGATAAGTTTGTTCGATGTTTGCCGATTCCAGCCCGGCAAGCAATGCGTCGGAAGGATATTCGATCAGATATTTTCGTTCGCGTTCGATTGCGGTACGGAGAAGTGTATTTTCCATATCGTCAGTATACTATAATTCGAGCGGTATGCAAACCGTTTTGCAAAAATTCCTCTTGAAGCGCGTCATAAACCGTGTTATAATCAATTATAATGACAGCAATAGGAGACTTGCCATGAGATTTTTGATTCAGCAAAAATTCTTCACCTTAAAAGACCGCTTTTTCATTAAGGACGAGAGAGGGTACGATTGCTACGAGATTGCAGATAAGTTGGTTACGGTAGGCAATAAGTTCTGGGTCAATACCGTCGACGGCAACAATTTGTATTTTATGCGGCAAAAACTGTTTCATTTGATGCCCCATTACGAAATTTATCAGGGCGAAGAAGTCGTTGCCAATGTCCGTGCAAGGTTCCGTTTTTTTCGCGCCAAAGTCGAGGTTCAAAGCGATCGATTCGGCGATATTCTGATCACCGGCAACGTGATGAACTGGGATTTCGAAATTAAGCGCGGAGACGAAATGCTCGCTGTGATCAACAAGCATATTCTCAAAGTGCGCGATACCTATACCCTCGAAATTATGGCGCGGATCGACCCTGCCTTTATGATTGCGCTCGCCATCTTGGTCGACGCAATGTATCAGCGCCGCAAATAATACCTTCGACAGCAAAAAGCGACCGGGATTTCCGGTCGCTTTTGTGTTGGAAGATTCAGATTATTCTGCCGACTTCGGCTGTTTTCTGCGTACAGGAAAGACCATATCGGCTTCTGCCTCGGGATTGTTGACGGTAAAATATTCGCGCTCCTTCGGCAGCCACAGCCCGAAAAAGGCTTTTGCATTGATGCCGTTGCGCAAAACGATGCGGAAGCCTTGTAAATCCCGTTTGACTTTCAGAAAAACTTTAAGATCGTAACGGTCCAGGAGTTCGGGGAGCATCGAGTAGGTTCCTTCGACAATCGTCAGCGGCCGGGGCGTCACGATACGTTCTTGCAGCATCCGATTCAGCTTGCAACTGTAGGGGATATAGGAATAGGGACGATCGATGCTGTCTAACGTTTCTTTCAGTCGTTCGAGATCGATGTTGCCGCCGATCCGATGGATTCCGTCCTCCTCGCGTTCGTCAACGGGAAGGAAGAAGTCGTCCATACGGATGACGTTGGCGTTGTATTGTGCGGCAAGAATATTGGCAAGCGAAGTCTTGCCGGCTGCCGACATTCCGTCGATGGCAATGACGGTACGATCGGATTCTTTGACGGCGGCGTCGACGTAGTCAAACAACGCGGCGTAGCGTTTATAAATACTCGGGGTCAGATAATATTCGCTGGGAATCAATCGCGCGCGTTGCAATGAAGCGACGATAACGGGTACCAGGATCAGCTGAATCAGCATCCCGGGGAACGCGTTTATAAAAGCTCCTGCTAAAAATATTTCAAGGCTGAAAGGCTGCTTTGCAAGCGTAAAGAATCCCCATGCGGCAAGCCCCCAGATTCCTCTGCCGACCAGCATTGCAAGAATCAGCGCAACGGGGACGAAGTAGTGACGTTTGGGCAGAATGCGATAAAAGAGTCCTGTCATTGCGCCGTATGCGGCGAGTTCGAATGCCATAGCGAGAGCGGTGGGAAGCATGACGGGCATCCCGAAGGCGGCGCTGCGCAAAATGGGGGTAATTAATCCGACAACAAGACCGTACTGCCAACCGCAAACAAATCCGCAGAGCAAAACAGGAAGATGCATCGGCAAAAGCATATTGCCGACGGTAGGAATTTGTCCCGTCAAAAAGGGCAAAACCAATCCCAACGCGACGAATACGGCGGAGAGCGTCAGATTTTTGGTCGGAAACAACATTTTTCTCGATCGTTTCATACCCAAATTGTATCGGGTAAGCGGCGAAATGTCAAGCAAATCGGAGATCGGCAAGCGGTTTGCAGGGCGCAAATAGGAATTTTCTTTCGACGGGAAACAAATCGAAATACTTGAATCTTCTATTAAGATTATGCTATTATATTTAAGTAATAATGGGGTAGCGTTTTGTGTCGGACGAATAAGGCATATCGCCCGACGGAGCGATCTCCGACCCGTCTTTTTCAAAACCAAAGTGAGGTGATCTTTTATGGCAGATTACGACAAACAACAAATGACGATGCAACTCAAAGCGTTGCGGGAAGAGGGCGAGACTTTGACCCAAAGCAACCCGCTGTCGATCGAAGAAGACAAGATTGCCGCAAATGAATGGTTTCAGCGTCTGACCGACCTGATCGGCGAGCTGCCGGAGGGCGGCGCGGACGAACTGAACGCACTGCAAAAGATCCTGGACAGCAAAGAGGGAGAACCCCGCTATACCGGTGCTATTTTGGGATCGGAAGCGAATTTTATGGGCGGTTTCGTTGCCGAGCGGCAGGCGGAAGCCGAAATTTTTGTGAAGAAAGTATCCAAAATTCTGGCTCGGATCGACGCGCTGATTGCGCGGATCGGCTGAATCGCGCTTTTCGGAAGCAAGGCGTCAGACACGATTCCGATCCCGTCGAGGGATCTCAAATAACAATTTACAGGAGTAATTTATGAAAAAAGTCAAAGTTGGTGTAGCAGGTTACGGCGTCATCGGACAGCGTTTGGCTGACGGCGTCGCGCGGCAGGAAGATATGGAGCTGGTCGGTGTTGCGGACGTCGCACCGACGCTTGCCGTCCGCGCGTTGAAAGAAAAAGGGATGCCCTATGCCCTGTATCTTGCTTCGGACGATCGCAAAGCCGAGTTCGATGCCCTCGGGATTCCCGTTGCGGGTTCGATGGAAGATATGGTGCGGCAATGCGACGTCGTACTGGATTCTTCGCCGGGCGGAATCGGCGCCAAAAACAAAGAGCTGTATCAACGCCTCGGCAAGAAAGCCATCTTCCAGGGCGGCGAAAAAAACAGCGTCGCCGACGTCTTTTTCCACGGCTATGCCAATTACGAAAAAGGTCTTGACAAAGACTTTCTCAAACTGACCTCCTGCAATACGACAGGCTTGATCCGTAGCGTCGACTGTCTCGATCGCGCATTCGGGATCGATCGCGTTGCGATTACGATCATCCGCCGCGTTGCCGATCCCGGCGATTATCACCGCGGACTGACCAATGCCCTGCAGATTGACAAAGCGCCTTCGCATCAGGCGGTCGATCTGATGACGATTATGCCGCACGTCGAAGCGACGGGAATTCTTGTGCATACGCCGATTACGCACGGACATATCATCACGGTCGTTGCAACCGGCAAACAAAAAATCACCAAGCAAATGGCACTCGAAGCATTTTCCAAGCATCCGCGGATCCGTCTTGTTCGGATCGATCAGGGCTTCCTCGGCAATGCTTCTCTCTTCCGTTATGCGCGCGACCTCGGCAATCCGCGCGGCGACATGTACGAAATCGCGCTGTGGGAAGACAGCATTGTAGAAAGCGGCGACAGCATTATGTACGCAATCAATATTCCGCAAGAAGCCGTCACGATTCCCGAAACGATGGACGGGATCCGTGCCGTTATGCACCTCCAAGACACTTCTGCCGAAGCGACTGCCAAAACCAATCAATATCTCGGAATCGGAAAATGGAAATAAAAATCAAAAGTATCATCGGGGTGGACGTCAAAGGAAAGCGCGTTCTGTTTCGTCCCGACATCAATTCGCCCGTCGACGCGTCGGGCGCGATCGTTAATGACAATCGCATCGTAAAAACGTTGCCCACGCTACGTTATTTGACCGAAAACGGTGCCAAGGTCGCTATCATTGCCCATCAGGGCGATACGCTGGACTATCAGAATCTGATGCCGCTTGCTCCGCATGCGGAGCGGCTTTCGCAACTGATGGGAAAGCCCGTAAAGTATCTTGACGACGTCTGCGGAGATGCGGCGCTGCAAGCAATCGAAGCCTTGCAGGAAGGCGAAATCGTTTTGCTCGGCAATCTTCGGTATTTGACCGAAGAAGTGTCAACCTTCGAAAAGGACGTCAAACTTACGCCCGACGAGATGCAAAACACATATCTGGTGCGTCGGCTTGCGCCCCTCTTTGATATTTACGTCAACGACGCATTCAGCGCGGCGCATCGCAACGCGCCGAGTATGGTTGCGTTTCAGCAACGGATGCCGTCCTATGCGGGACCGCTGTTTTTCAAAGAATACGAAGCACTGTACAAAGTGATGCACGGTGCGGCAAAGCCCGTCGTATTTGTGTTGGGCGGCGCCAAAATTTCGGATGCCTTCGGGATGATGGACAAAGTACTTGCCGACGGCGCGGCGGATAAGATTCTTGCCGGCGGCGTAACGGGAGTCGTCATGTTGCTGGCAAAAGGACGGAAGGTCGGTAAACAATATGAGCAGTGGCTGAAGGACAAAGATCTTTGGTGCTTCGTCGAGCCTGCCAAAGAGTTGCTGAGACTCTACGGGGATCGGTTTGTATTGCCCGAAGATTTGGCTTATGCCGCGGACGGCAAGCGGAAAGAAATTTCCGTTTGCGATCTCCCCGTCGACGACGCAATGTTTTTGGACATCGGCGATCAGACGGCAATTGCGTTCCGACACGAAATCATGTGCGCCGGTACGGTGTTCTGCAACGGTCCGGTCGGCGTATACGAAAATCCTCTGTTTGCGGACGGAACCCGCAGGGTGTGGCAGGCATTTGCCGACACTTCGGCATATACCGTCATCGGCGGAGGCGATACCGTCAGCGCGGCTGCCAAACTGATCGGGCTTTCCGCAATCGATTATGTCTGTACCGCGGGCGGCGCGATGGTGCGGTTTTTGAGCGGCAAAAAGTTGCCGCTGATCGAAGCGATGCTCGGCGCCGCAAAAGGATAACAATGATACCGATCGGATACGGAAAAGAAAAAATCGCATTTGAAGTGGCGGATACGCGTCTGATCGGCGTGCTGAAACCCAATGCCGTCGAAGTGACGGCGACGGGAGCTGCCGCCGTAGAGGACGCGCTCGATCATCCCATCGGGACGCCGAAGCTGGAAGAAATCGTGCGGGCGGGACAAAAGGTTGTCATAATTACAAGCGATATTACCCGCCCGATGCCCTCCAAAGTCGTACTTCCGCCCGTTTTGCAGCGGTTGTATCGTGCGGGCATTGCAAAGAGCGATATCACCGTAGTTTTTGCGCTCGGCTCGCACCGATCCCATACGCCCGAAGAGATCGAGCGGATGGTCGGTGCCGAAATTGCCGCCGAAATCCGTTGTATCGACAGCGATCCCGAAGACGTCGTTCATCTCGGCGTTACCGAAGAAGGGACGGACGTCGATATTTTCCGTCCCGTGACGGAGGCGGACGTCGTCGTATGTCTCGGCAATCTGGAGTATCACTATTTTGCAGGATACTCGGGAGGGGCAAAAGCGGTGATGCCGGGGGTTTCGACGCCGCGCGCGATCCGTCAGAATCACAGGATGATGGTGGACGAACGCGCCTATGCCGGCAACGTCGACAGTCCCGTGCGCCGCGACGTCGAAGACTGTATCCGCTTTCAGCCCATCGACTTCATCGTCAATGTCGTGTTGGACGAAACCAAAACCGTCATCAAAGCGGTTGCGGGGCATTATATCGAAGCGCATCGCGAAGGATGCAGCTTTTTGGATCGCTTGTACAAAATCGAGCTGGATCGACAGGCCGATATCGTTGTCGTATCGGCGGGCGGCTATCCCAAAGATCTTAACATGTATCAGGCGCAAAAGGCTCTGGACAACGCCAAGCACGCCGTCAGACCGGGGGGCGTAATCGTCTGGGTTGCGCAATGCTCCGAGGGATTCGGCAGTGCCACGTTCGAAAGCTGGATGACGACCAAAACACCCGCGCAAATGATCGAAGAGATCAAACGCGATTTCAAATTGGGCGGGCATAAAGCCGCGGCAATCGCCTTGGTGCTCCAAAAAGCCTCGATTTATTTTGTTTCGGATATCGATCCCGATACGGTGCGCGCAATGTCGTTGACGCCGTTTGCCTCGGCAGAGGCGGCATTTGCCGCGGCAACCGAGGTTTGCGGACATGATTCTACCGTTTATGTCATGCCGTACGGCGGCAGTACGCTGCCCTCCTTCCGGTAACGGATCCGACCGATTACGAAAGAGCTATGGAAGAATTGTTGGAAGCCCTATTTGAACTGACGGGAGAATTGGTGATCGAAGGGATCGGAATTGTCGTGCGCGGTTTTCCCGCACCCAAGAGCGGAAAAGTCTCAAAACGCTTGCAATATATCGAGCGCAACGGTTTGTTCCTTTCCAAAACGGAAGAGGGGGAGCGATTCCGTATCCTTCAGCTGACGGATACCCATCTGCGTACGAGAGGACTGAAAAAAGCGCTTGCCGAAATTGACGCACTGCTCAAAAAAGCCATGCCCGATCTCGTCGTGATAACCGGGGACGTCGTTACTTGCCGACTGATTCGCCGCAAACTCGATTTGCTCAATCGGGTATTTGCCGATCACGGCGTTTTGTGGACGCTGACACTCGGCAATCACGATGCCGAACAGGCGATGTTTTTCGATCGCAAAGAATTTTTGGAGTATTGCGCCCGCCTCGATCACTGTCTGGTGCGTGTAGACGCCGACGCCGAACACCGCTACGGCGATATGCCGATTTATTTGTGCGACGCGACAGGGAAACCTTATTTTGCGTTGATTCTGTTGGATTCGGGCGATTATCTGTCACGGGAATTGGGCGAGCAATTCGGCTATTTCGGCAAAAAAAAGGTTTACGACGCAATCTTGCCCGAACAGATCGAACGCTATCGCACTATGGTGCGTCCCGACGACACGGCACCTGCCTTGCCGCATGTCTGTTTTTTTCATATTCCGTTGCCGCAGTTTGTCGACGGATATCGGGAAGCCAAACAAAACGGAACCGTTCTGTACGGCGATTGTCGGGAAAACGAGCCCGGCGGCGTTTGTTGTCCGCCCGTCGATACCGGTATGTTTGCCGCGGCAAAGGATTGCGGATGCAAAGCAATCTTTGTCGGGCACGATCACATCAACGATTTTCACGTCATGTATCAAGGGGTTCGCCTCTGCTTCGGGCAAAAAACCTGCCATACATCCTATCATTACGGCAACAGAAGGCTTGCCGACCGCACGGGCGGTACGATCATCGAGGTCGCACCTTCCGGCGAAATCGACGTCCGCGCGATTTTGCTGAAGGAGGACTTAGGCGATGCAAACGTATGACTTTGCCGTTGTCGGCGGCGGTGCGAGCGGATTGGTCGCGGCGATTGCCGCGGCACGGCGCGGAAAGCGCGTGGTCGTCCTCGAACAAAATCCCCGCATTGCCAAAAAACTGCTTGCAACCGGAAACGGGAAATGCAATCTTCTGCCCGCGGCAAGGATCAAGGGTGACTACAACACCGATTTTGTCGAGTCCGTTCTCGGTGCATACTCCGTGAGCGATGTGCGGCGATTTTTCCGTTCGATCGGGTTGCCGACGAGAGAGGAAGGGGGCAGAATTTATCCCTATAGTCTCGAAGCGTCTTCCGTCGTCAATGTGTTAAGGCGCGGTTTGGATGCGGAAGGAGTGACCGTAATGACGGATTTCGGAGTCCGATCAATCGAAAAAGGGAACCCGTTTTTGATTCGATCCCATCAATCCGCCGTAGCGGCTCATCGCGTGCTGGTGGCAGTCGGCAGTGCGGCGGGGGGCGGAAAAGACAGCCTGTTTTTGTTGCAGCCGTTCGGACTACAGCCCGCAAAGCGCGTGCCTTCTCTGGCGCCGATTCTGACCGATGCGCGCTATGTGCGCGGATTGAGAGGGGTGCGGATGCCTTGTAAAGTCTCCTTGGCAATCGACGGCAACGTCGTAGCTTCAGTTTGCAACGAGATTATTTTCAAAGATAACGGAATTTCGGGTAGCGCGATTTTTGACCTTTCGGTTGAATATGCGCGGCGGGGCGCGCCGCAAAACGCCGTGTTGTATCTCGATTTTGTGCCGGAGTGCTCGGTAGAAGAGGTTGAAACGCTGGTTCGGGAGTGCGGGGACGCACTGTTGCACCGTGCGGTGTATCAGCTTCTTGCCGGTCAAACGCCGCGTGCTACCGCAGAGCGGATCAAGCATTATGTCGTTCCGATCAAAGGGGCGGGGCATCCCGACCTGGCGCAGGTGATCAGCGGCGGGATATCGGTCGATGCCGTCGATCCCGTAACCCTCGAAGTCCGTTCCTGTCCGGGACTTTATCTTGCGGGGGAAGCGTTGGACGTCGACGGAATTTGCGGCGGCTTTAATCTTTATTGGGCGTGGGCTTCGGGGCTCACGGTGGGGAACAACGTATGATCAGGCTGGACGGCTTGAAGCTCCCGATTGACCGCTCGGAGAGCGAACTTCCCGCGTTGATTGCCGCTCGAATCGGCTGCGATCGGGGTGAAATCGTCGCATGGCGTATTTTGCGTAAATCCCTCGATGCCCGCAAAAAAAACGATTTGCATTACGTTTATACCGTCGAGGTCGATGCGGGAGAAAAGGGGAAGGATTGCTTTCCGGATTTGCCGCGCCGCGCCGAACGGATGTCGGATCTCGACCTGCCGCAAAAAAAAGGTCGGGTCGCCGTTGTCGGCGCGGGACCTGCGGGATTGTTTGCCGCACTGACATTGCTTGCCGCGGGTGTAACGCCCGTCATTTTGGAACGCGGTTCGGATGTCG
Source organism: Candidatus Stercoripulliclostridium merdipullorum (assembly GCA_018713745.1). Lineage (GTDB taxonomy): Bacteria > Bacillota > Clostridia > Christensenellales > DTU072 > Stercoripulliclostridium > Stercoripulliclostridium merdipullorum. Next base: position 35,258 of record DVOH01000037.1, read on the forward strand.
ATCGTCGTATCTGCATTGTGGAGAAAATGCGTTTATCGGGCGTCCTCGATCCTTCGTGTAACGTACAGTTCGGGGAAGGGGGTGCAGGAACCTTTTCGGATGGCAAGCTGAATACCGGAATTTCCAATCCTTTGATCTCGGTCGTGCTGGGCGAATTGGTTGCGCACGGTGCTCCGCCCGAAATTTTGTATGCGGCAAAGCCGCATGTCGGGACCGATCATCTACGTAAAGTTGTCAAACAGATCCGCAACGATTTGCTTGCGCGCGGTGCCGAAATTTATTTCGATACCTGCGTAACGGGACTGAAGGTGCAAAACGGAAAACTGGCGGGGTTGAGTGCATGCGGAAAGACAGACGGCATCGATTGCTTACACGCCATTTTCGCCGTCGGACACAGCGCGCGGGATACCTTCGAGATGCTGTCGGCAAGCGGGGTTGCCATGCAGCCTAAGCCTTTTGCCGTCGGTGTTCGGGTTGAGCATCCGCAGGCATGGCTGAATCGGGCGCAATACGGAAAGAACGGAACGGGACTTCCGCCTGCCGATTACAAACTGGCGGCGCATACCGACAGCCGATCGGTATACACTTTTTGTATGTGCCCGGGCGGTGAAGTGGTGGCAGCGGCAAGCGAAGAGGGCGGCGTTGTCACCAACGGGATGAGTTACTATGCGCGGGACGGGATCAATGCCAACAGCGCGTTGCTGGTCAACGTAACGCCTGCCGATTACCCTGCGGGAGTGCTGGGCGGCGTCGAATTTCAACGGAATCTCGAGCGAAAAGCCTTTCTGTCGGGCGGAGGCGGTTATTGCGCGCCTGCATGTCGGATGGGGGACTTTTTGCGCGGCAAGGGGACAGCAACATTCGGATCGGTCAAGCCGAGCTATCGCCCCGGCGTGACGGGAGCGGACCTCAGAGAAGTCCTACCCGATACAATTACCTGCGCTTTGCAGGAAGGGATCCGTCTGTTTGATCGAAAGCTGCGGGGATTCCTTTGCGACGACGCCGTGCTGACGGCGGTCGAGTCCCGATCTTCCTCTCCCGTCCGAATTCTGCGTGACGAGCGGCGGATGTCGGTGCTGGAAGGATTGTATCCTTGCGGCGAAGGCGCCGGCTATGCCGGCGGTATTACTTCGGCGGCGGTCGACGGAATCCGTACCGCGCTTGCCGTCCTCGATCAACTCTGACCATCGGCAAACCGTGAGACGGTTTGCAAAGGAGATATCGATATGCAACTTTATGCAATTATTTTGATCGCACTGGCGGCGGCGTTTGTGCTGTGGCTTGCCGTGATCCTGATCCGTGCGGCAACGTTCCGCCCCCTTCCGCAAGAAAAAAGAGAAGGGAAATCGGTTTCGTTTGACCGAGAGCTTGCGCACGAACACCTTGCAGAGCTGATCCGTTGCAAAACGGTATCGTGCTCGGTGCACGAAAGAGAGGACGATGCCGAGTTTGAAAAACTGATCGAAAAGATAGAGCGATTCTATCCTCGTCTGCATGCAGGTTGCCAAAGGGAGCGGCACGGGAGAAGAGGCTTGTTGTTTCGTTGGCAAGGGAAATCGGCAGGAGAGTGTACGGTGCTGATGGCACACTACGATGTCGTGCCTTGCGACGAAAGTCAATGGACAAAACCGCCTTTCGATGCGGTTATAGAAGACGGCGTAATGTGGGGACGCGGAACTTTGGATACCAAAAGTACCTTCTGCGGAATCCTGGAAGCGGTTGAAACAATGATGGCGCAAGGCTTCACCCCGGAGCATGACGTTTACTTGTCGTTTTCGGGAGGAGAAGAGATCGGCGACGACAGCGCACCCTCACTGGTCAAGGTTTTCCGGGAGCGGAACATTCCGATCGGCATGGTATTGGACGAAGGGGGCGCGGTGGTCGAAAACGTATTTCCGGGCGTCAAGCGTCCTGCCGCTCTGATCGGAACGGCGGAAAAAGGCGTTGTCAACCTGTATCTGTCAATGCAGTCCAAGGGCGGGCACGCCTCGTCGCCTCCGCCTCATACGCTGGTCGGCGAATTGGCAAAAGCCGTCGTGGCGGTCGAACGCCGTCCCGCAAAAATGCGGATTTCGCCCGCGGCAAAAGAGATGCTGACGACCCTTGCGCGGCACTCGGGGTTCGGGATCAAAATTTTGTTTGCCAATCTTTGGTGTTTTGCGCCCCTCCTCGATCTCGTGACGCGGAAAACGGGCGGTGAACTGAACGCTTTGGTTCGTACGACGGGGGCGTTCACGATGATGAAGGGAAGCAATGAGCGCAACGTGCTGGCTTCGGACGCCGAAGTCGTTGCCAACTTCAGGATTGTGGAAGGGGAAACGGTGAAAAGCACCGTCGATCGTGTCCGAAATCTGATCGGCAATCCGAAAATTTCCTATCGTACCGAGCAGGATACCGATCCGTCTCCCTCCAGCCGAACCGACAGTGAGGGTTACAAAGTGCTGAAAGAAACGATTGCCGAAACCTGGCAGGACGCGATCGTATCGCCTTATTTGATGATAGCGTGTTCGGACGCCCGTCATTATGCGCGGATCAGCGATCGGGTGTATCGCTTTTCGGCAATGGCGCTCAGCGGCGAGGAGAGAAAAACCATTCACGGACACGACGAGCGCATCCGGCTCGAGAATTTTGACAAAGTGATCGTATTCTATATGCGATTGCTTGCAAAACGTTGAGTTTGCCGAAACGAAAAAAGACCCGAGCTGCGGGTCTTTTTTGTAATATCGGAATCAGCGAACGGAGCGGAAAAATGCAAGTCCGTCCGTAACGGCGCGCTTCGGATCGCGCGCAATATCGACTTCGACAAAGGCATACGGCACGCCGTTTCGATCGGCTCGGCGAATTGCTTCGGCAAGGTCGAGGCTTCCTTTTCCGGGCGCGCACATCAGCGGAATGCCCAATATGCGCCGTAAATCTTTGAGATGCAAGGAGTTGATTCTCACACCCAGACGATCGATGTCGGCAAAGGGATCGGATTTTCCGACGGCGCTCCAATAAACGTCGTAACAAAAGGAAACTTCGGGTACGGTTTCTTCGATCAGGACGTCGAAAAGCCTTCGCCCGTCTACGCTTTTTTTGAATTCGAATGCGTGATTGTGATAAGAAAACCGCATGCCGACTTCGTGGAGGCGTGTGGCGGCAATATTGAGATAGTCGCAGAATTTCAGCACGGCGTCGGGATCTTTGGGCGGAAAAGCTTTTTGCGGCATCGAACCCAATCCGATGATATCGCACCCCATTTCCCGGTGTTCTTCGATTAAACGTTCGAGGTCGGCCGTGATGCGGTCGAAGGGACAGTGCGTCAGGCGGACGGCAACGCCGGTATCGCGTGCGATCGCCGCAATGCGGGCAGGGGGGATCGGCGGCAGGCAGAAAAACGAAATCTGAACGTCGTCGGCACCTGCCGATTTGACAAAGCGGAATGCTTCGGCAAGTCCCGACTCCGATTTCGTCATGCCGCGCAGCGTAAACATCTGCACGCCGCAATTCATTTTGAGATTATTTTCCATAAAACCGTTTGAAGAAACTTTTTTTGACCGCAGGTTCTTCTTTGGCGGTTACGATGGGTTCTGCGACGCTCGGCATAGACCATGCGACGGCGTTTTTGATCAGTTGCAAAAACGCAGGGTTGCGGTAGGCGTCCGAACGATCGCCGCCTGCGGCAATACAAACGATTTTTCCTTTGCCGCGGGTGTATGTGAATACCGCGCGTGCGGCGTCGCCGCCGCGACTTCCTTCGAGATAGATTAAGCATTCGGGCAATGCGACCGAAGTCGGTTCGGCGACAATAAAATCGTGTTCGATCCGTATAGAGGAGGGGATTCCCGATGCGACGGGATGCAAGGGATCGATGCAGATCAGCTTCAGCGATTCGCTTCCGTCGTCCGTTGCCGCTTGCGGCGTGTATCCCGTCAGAAGCCCAAAGGGCTTTGAGGCATATCCTTGCCCGAGAAATACGATTCCCATGCCCTGCAGGACGCGTGACGCGACCTTTTCGGCAATGCTGTCAAGCACATATTCGTTGCGTACGGAGCTTCGCCAGATCAAAACGTCGGTCTTGTCCAGAATATCCTGCGTCAGTCCGTTTTCGGGCATTTCCTGCGTTGCGACGCAGACGGTATCTTCCGCAAAACAGCCTGCCAACAACGTATGTATGCTTTCGGGAGCGTTTTTGGGGGGCTTTCCGCCCACAGAGGGCGAAAAATATTCGTTAAAAATCGTCAGTTGCATGTTCACCAACCGTTTTTTTTCAGTATAAATCGCCGCCGCCAAATTGTCAACGCCGAGTTGCACATACTAATTCAGAAAATTATGCCAAATTCGGTATTGACAGCCGTCTTACATTTATATATAATGTAAGTACTAATGTGAATTTTAGATGATCATTAGGTGTAATTTTTTTAAGGAGATGCTTCATTATGGGAAAGAGTGTCAGCAAGGCCAAAGCAAGAATGGTGATTTGGCGCGTGCTTAAAGTCGCATTCTATCTGCTCGGTTTTCCGCTCCTTTACCTTGCCGTCCGACAGGATGTCGGTTCGCTCGGCGGTACGGTAATGGGAGAGGGATATGCCAAATGGTTCGTCCTCGCTGTTTGGGCGGTCGTCGTATTGGTTCAAATTATCGCAGGTCTGATCGGTCGGCGCAGTGACCGCAAAAATTTGCGTCGCGCACAAAACGGCGTCAGCCAAAAGTATTTCCACCGCGGCTTAGTGGTAGCGATCGTCGCGTTGGTGCTGACGGCAGGTCCCCTTGTTTACCTCGAACTGACGCTCAAAAAAGAGCTCGGTGCCGTTTACGACGAATATAAAGACACCGACATCAAAGTATCGACTTACGAAGTGCAACTCAAAGATTATCAATCTTCGGCAAGCGATCTGAACAGCCGCATCGACGCGTTTTGCGAATTGTACAATATCGAGTACACGTCCAAAGTTTACGGCGGGACCAATGCGGATTTATCGTCGTATACCTATGACCCGGAAGACGACGCATATTACAGCGCAAACGGAATGTATGCCGACGGCTACCTGTTCGGATATAAGCAGGCGACCGAAATCATGAAAACATATTACGGACTCAAGCTGAAATATGCCGCGGAGGAAGAGAATATCGAACAGCTGGTCACGCAGGAAATCGCGAAGCTCAAAACCAATCCCAATTCCGAATGGAATCGCTACAAAAAAGGATTGAGCGACCATTATGTCAGCGATCCCGACGAATATTCGGTTGCTTACAACGACGAAGGGACGGGCACCGCGCAAGGGCAATATGTGACCGAACAGCGCCTTGACGCCATCGTCGCGGCAATTATGAAAAACTTTCCCAAGCAGGCACTTTACGAACTGCTGAAAGATAACCGTGCTATTCTTGAACGTCTTTTGAAACTTCCGTCGGAAACATATGACCAGTTGCTTGAAACAATTCAGAGCGTAGACGCCAACACTTCCCTTGACGATCTGCTGGATATCGTAAACGCCATTTTGCCTACGTTCGGGGTTGACGCACTGACCAAAGCGGACGTGCTGGAATTGCTTGCCGGGTACAGCAGCTATATTTCGCCTTCGACCTACCCGATTTTCGAATTCATCGAAGACGAAGAACTCAGAGCGTTTGCATACGCTCAGTATTACGGTCTTGTACACGGGGCAAAGATGGGTTCGGTGCTTCTGTCGACCGAAGTATACGATGACAAAGGGACGTTCACCGGCTATAGCAATGTCGGTGAAATAACGCTCAGCGCAAGCGGAACGCCCGGACAAGCCCCCGAAACCGTTCTTGCCGGAATCGAGCAAATCGAAGCGGATACGTCCTATATGCCTAAATATTATCCTTATATTGCATTGCGTACCAATCTGCTTTACAATTTGGGACTGATCACGTTTGGAATTATTGCGGCATACTTCTGCGCGCAACGAGAAAAAATGGCACTCAGCGATTATGTCAAAGCCGTCAATGCGGGAGGTGAACAATAATGGCAAAAAAGAATAAAGAATCCAAGACGCAAAAAAAGCAATATAAACAATCTGCAGGAACCGTTATTTTGAAAATCCTGTTGTACCTCTTGGGATTCCCGCTGATGGCGGCGTTGGTTGCGCTCAACAGTATGCACGTGATCGAAAGCGGACTTTCTTACGGATTTTGGGTCTTTGGCGGTGTTGCGATCGTGGTCCTCGTCACTTTGATTTATTTTGTCGTAGCAGGCATTACGGGTCACATCAGCAAAAAAGCAAAGACTGTCAAAGGGCTTCGCGGTGCGACGGCTGCGTTGGTTGTCGTATCTGTCTTCCTGACCACCGGGCTCTGGATGATCATCGACAAGGTGATGCCGCCTATTTTGGAAGACGCAACGGACGGTACGATCACTTACGAACAAATTAAAGAGAACTATAACGCCCAAGCAGACGTTCACAAAAACCTGTTGGATCGCTTTATCGAACTCAACGTCGCCAACGGCAACCTGCCCTCGAAGGACAGCAAAGTCAACCCCGGCGAATTAACGTTGGAAGATTATCTGGCGCAAGGATACGCCAATCCCGAAGTCAAAGAACTTTTGCACAGCAACTTTAAGAGCCTTGACGCAGGATACAAGTCTTTTAAGGGACCTTGGCTTCCGTTAGGCAACGACAACCGTTTGACCGTTCCGGTTATTGTCAGCTTAATTCTTGCAGAACGTGAAACGACCGATCTCCCGTATACCTTGGTTCTCGAACGCAAACCGATTCCCGTTCTGACCGACGAGACGGAAGGAACATACGATGACGGTACGGTGCGTGGCGACAGCCAGGAGACCGTTCAATGGAGCATTATGGATATGCAGCAGGGGACGATGGTCCTGGATCTCGGTGGTATGTTGCCCGATATGCCCAAACCGCTTATGCAGATTATCAGCGGCTTGGTAGCGACATATGCTCCTGATATTCTTACCGCGCTGAACGATGCGATTGCCGATCCTGCGCTGGCAGGCTCCCCGATCTACATCGGACTGGATATGCGCAACGACGGTCTTGCCGTTAACATCACGCCCACAAGTGATTCGCGCGGTGTGTGGGACTATATGCACATGGCGTGGCTGAACAGCAACAACCTGTTGTTTATGGTAGTTTCGCTCTTCCCCGATCGCAACATCTTCTTGTATTTCGGTGGAATCGTAGCCGTTCTCAGTCTTGCAATCGGTGTCTTGAGAGAAAAACGCTTTAAAAAGGATGAGCCTGTCGAGCAACCGACGATGCCTGCCGGCGGACCCAAGCCGTATCCCGAAAACGATAATCTTGTATTCGAAAACCGTTACAGTCAAATGATGTATCAGGCGGCAAAGCGGAAGCAATACGAGCAGCAACAAAGATACTGGTAAAAATCAGCGTTATTTTCAAAAGCGTCCCGTTCCTCGGGACGCTTTTTATTATAAGAAGTCGGGAGGAATATTTGGATTTCTCTCTTGACTTTCCCGTGCAATGTGATTATAATAATATAATCACCATTGAAAACTACAGTTACAGGGGTAGGCAAATGACGGGTTACGCCATCTTTATTTTTATATTGATTTTGCTCTACACCTTTTATATGGGCGTAAACGACGGCTCTAACGCAATTGCGACAACCGTTGCGACCCGTGCCGTTCAGCCCCGTACGGCAATTGTAATTGCGGCTCTGATCAATTTTGCAATCCCTGTTATAATTTTTGTTCTCGACATCGTATCGGTTGCCGACAACATCAGCGCAAAGTTGGTTTACAACCAATTTTTTGACGGGATTTCAGATGAAAAAGCATTTTCTTTTGTCGTCAGCGGAATCCTCGGAGCGATTGTTTGGGGCGGAACAACCTTTGCCTTGAAGATCCCCAACAGTACTTCACACACTGTTTTGGGCGGTATTATCGGGGCAGGGATTGCAGCATTCGGATTCGGCGCCATCCAGTGGAAAGAATTTGTTTTGGTCAAAGTCGTACTGATGATCGTACTGGCTCCTGTTATCGGATTATTGTTGGGGTTTTTTCTGATGAAATTGGTACGGCGAATTGCCCGTCGGGCAAGCCGCAGTATCAGTGCCGTTTTGACAGGATTACAGCGCTTGAATCTGATGATTCTTGCCGGTGCATTCAGCAGCAATAACGCACAAAAGTCGATCGGTATGTTCTTTTTGGTCAGTGCTGTCGGACTGACGGTTTACAACGAAGCGCACATTCCGATCTGGATTGTTTTATCGTTTGCCGGGGCTTTGACGCTTGGTTTGCTGCTCGGCGGCTATCGCGTGATCAATACGGTAGGTCGCAAAATTTTCAAATTGCAGCCCGTACACTCGGTAATCGCACAATTTACGACCAGCTTGGTTATGATTACGGCAACATCCCTCGGTATTTCGCTCAGCACGGGGCAAATTATGTCCTCTTCGATTATGGGGGTAGGTGCAGCGGAACGCGCCAACGGCGTGCATTGGAATATGGCAATCCGCATTGTTGTCAGCTGGCTGCTGACCTTGCCGTGTTCGGCGGGAATGGGCGCATTATTTTATCTTTTGATCGGAAAAGCGATTTTCGGCGTATAGCGGAGGAAGTATATGAAATTTCTTGACAGACTGAAAGGGAACAAAGAACCGAACTTTTTCGAATTGCTGACCCAGCAATCCGTCGTTGTCAACAAAGGGATGAAATTGTTGTACGAATACTGTGTGACGCACGACGAGAAAATCGCCGACGCGGTGATCAAGGCGGAGGACGAAGGCGATATGGTCAGAAGAATTTTGATCGACGAAATTAACAAGACGTTTATTACGCCGATCGATCGGGAAGATCTGTTCCGCTTGTCCGCGCAGTTAGACGAAATTTTGGATTATGCCAAAACTTCGGTAGACGAAATCCGGTTTTTCGGTGTGATTCCCGATCAGGAAATGACCGAAATCACCGCTACCTTGGTTGAAATGACCGAGCATATTATTCTTGCCGTCAGCAATATCGAGCGGCACCGTGCGATCGCAAGAGACGAAGCAATTTATGTCAAAGGGCTTGAAAACAAAGTAGGGGATTCCAATATCCGTGCTTTGGCAACCCTTTTTGACGATGACAATCACAGCAAAATATTCAAGTATCGCGAGATTTATCGCCATCTCAATCAGACTGCCGACATCGGCGATGAGGCGATGGACACGTTGCTGAAGATTTTGGTGAAAATGTAATGGGATTTCATTTTTTTGCCTATCTCAACCGGATGAAGTTTATTAAGCGTTGGAGCTTGATGCACGCGACGACATCCGAAAACATCATGGAGCATAGCGAACAGGTTGCGCAGATCGCCTATGCGTTGGGATTGATTAACAATCGCGTTTGTCACGGAACGGTCAGTCCCGATCGGTGTGCTTCTCTTGCGGTGTTTCATGAGTGCAGCGAGGTTATTACGGGCGATCTTCCGACGCCGATCAAATATTTTAATGCCGAAATCCGAACGGCTTACAAAAAATTGGAAGGAGTCGCAAACGAAAAATTGCTTTCTATGATTCCGGAGGCATTCCGCGACGACTACCGCAGTTTGATTGTTCCGGACGAAACTTCTTACGAGTGGAAACTTGTCAAAGCGGCAGACAAATTGTCGGCTTACATCAAATGCCTGGAAGAACTGAAGAGCGGCAACAAAGAGTTTGAAAAAGCCGAAGCAACCATTCGCGCAGAACTCGACCAAAATCCTTTGCCCGAAACGGAATACTTCCGGCAAGTGTTTTTGCCCGGATTCCGATTGACTTTGGACGAACTCGATTGAGTTCGTTTTTTATATAAAAGGGATTCTGTATTGAAAAGCGTTCTCTTTTATGGTAGAATAATTTTATATCGGAATTTGGGAGGAATGCGTTCGTATGGGTTTGATCAAACGCCTGTTCCGGGATAAGCCCGGGCAGGAAGTCCCCAACAAAGAGATGCTGTCGTTTGCTGTCGGAGTCGCAGGGCAGAACCATATGTACAACATTGTTGCAAACTGGTTTCTGTATTTTTGCACCGACGTTTTATTTATGGACGCCATGATCATCGGGATCGTCCTGGGCGTTGCAAGGGTCTGGGACGCGATTAACGATCCTTTGGTCGGTGTTATTATCGATCACAGTAAAATCAGTAAATACGGCAAACTGCGACCACATATTCTTTGGTCGGCAATTCCGATCGGTATTTGCGCGGCTTTGATGTTTATGGATTTCGGCTTGACGCAAACGCAGGAAATCATTTATATCGTCGTACTGTATTTTGTGTGGGATACGATGTACTCGTTCCAGGACATTGCGCAATGGGGCTTGACGGCAATGATAGCAACCAATTTCGAGGAGCGAAGCAAAGCCGCACAGTTTGGCAGAATCGGCGCAATGGTCGGCGGGTGGCTTCCCGGGTTGTTGCCGATTATTTTGTCGAACAAAGATCTTTTGGGAGCGACCGAAAAGCAGATATTTATGGCGTGTGCCATCGTTATGTGCTTTGGCGGAATGGTATTGTCGATGTTTGCCGCGCGGGTAAAAGAACGCGCACCGGCTGTAAAGACGGAAGGTAGTCCTTTGGCATCCCTGAAATCGTTGTTAAGAAACCGCATTGTTATGTTGCTGGTTTTGGCAAACATTCTGTCGTATTGTACGCTGACGGTACAGCAAGTTTATTTCTTTAAGTACATGGTCAGCATCGATTTGTTCGGCAGAACGTTTGACGGGATGGAAGTCATGTTTGTCTTCGGTATTTTTGTCGGCCTCCCGGGTACGCTTGCCATGCTGATCACGGGACGATTTTCCAAATGGGTAGGCGGGATGAAAAACGTACTACTGATTGCTACCGTCGCCAATATCGTCTGCCGTATTGCCGCATTCTTTGTGGGTTACGAAGGGATACGGATTGTCTATACCGGAATTTTGCTTGCAATTTGCGGGATTCCCAACGGAATGGTAGGGATTGCTTCGACGGCGATCTGGGGCGACAGTATCGATTATGAAGAGTGGAGAACAGGCGTGCGCAACGAAGGCGCCGTATTCAGCATGCAGAATCTCGTCGGAAAAATGGGAAGCGGACTGTCAATCTTTTTCACAGGCTTGACGCTGAAACTATTGGATTTCGACGCAACCAAATTCGATCTCGGACTGCCGCAATCCGAGACCTTCAACAAATTCATTTTCCCCGTATATATGTTGGCTCCGGCGTTCGGCTCATTGCTGTATCTGATTCCGCTACTGTTTATGAAATATGACGTCAACGCAAAGCACAAGCTGGAAGCATTGCTCCGCGAGCGTCGCAAAGGAATTAAGATT
>DVOH01000038.1 GCA_018713745.1 Candidatus Stercoripulliclostridium merdipullorum
GCCAAACCGAACATAAGGGCGCATCTTGCGCCCTTTCTTCGTGTCTCGGGCTCGGTTACATACGTCGATGTATGCGCCCGTCGCCCTCGCACTCGAAAGAACACAATCTGCAACCCTTCTGTTCGGTTTGGCCTGCAAAGATAAGGGCGCATCTTGCGCCCTTTTTTGTTCGTGTCTCAGGCTCGGTTACATACGTTGATGTATGCGCCCGTCGCCCTCGCACTCGAAAGAACACAATCTGCAACCCTTCTGTTCGGTTTGGTTTGTTGAAAAAGACGCGCATAATGCGCGTCTTTTTGTTCGTTTTTATGTACTATATGGGGATTCGAACGGGCGGAATAGTCAATGACACAGTGCGTCATTGACCCGCCCAGGCGTGATAGCTATTGGTTGCGATCGCTTGGCGGTCGCCACCGTTACCGCCCTGCGAAAGGATCAGGATGGTTGCGATCGCTTACGATCGCTAACCATTACCACCCTGCGAAATGATCAGGATGGTTGCGATCGCTTACGATCGCCACCGTTACCGCCCTGCGAAAGGATCTTTTGCCCGATTTCCGTCGGGAGCGTCGCTTAATGCAACAATGCAATTCACGCTCCTACCCTCGGAACTCGGACAAAATCTCTCTTTCTCGGGCGCTGACTACGCCTTGACAAATAATTACCGTTTAGCAGGAAAATAGAGTGGATAAAACTCTCTTTCTCGGGCGCAAACTACTTCACTTCAAGTGATTATCTGTTAGTAAGGACTTTAATAAGGGAAAAATCTCTTTTTCGCGGTCGGGTTAGCTTTTTGAAAAAGGATTACGGTTTGGTGCGGGAGTAGCCAAAACGCCGATCGAATCGGCGTTTTGGATGTCGGAAGGTCGATTTAGTTCTTTTGCGTTCGCTTGACAAACATTCGGTATGATAATCGATGTAATCGGCGTTTCAGTTCGGCAAAAAGGGGTTTTCGTGGTTGACGGAAGTCGGCTTCGTAAATTCGGAATGATTCGATATAGGGCTCCAATCGGCAGGCGGTAATGGTGAAAATCAGATTGTCACAGCGCGTAGGGCGGAACAGGGCTATTTTTTTGTGCCCGATTGTCGTTCCGCGGTAAAGAAGCGTTTCGCTTCCGTCGGACGTGACGGTTGAAATCCGAAATTCTTCCACGCGTTGCGAATAGTCGATATTCTCTGTGATAACGACTTTGTCGACGGTCTTTGGACCATCCCAGCCGAATGCAATGCGGTAGGATGGGGCGACTTGGGCTGGGGAGTAAGTTTTTTCGTCGGCAAAGTCTTCGGCGGACATCCCGGGTTTCCCGGTCGGTGCATCGATGCGGTGGGGCGTGACGAGGTTGGCAAAGGCACTTTGTAAGCGGTTGGCAAATTGCTTTAAACGTTTGACATCCCGTTCGGCAAATTTCCCGCGCTTGTCCGGGGGAATATTGAGGAGTAGCATGCAATTACCGCCGACGGCTCCGTAATAAATATTAAGGAGATGATCGACGCGTTTCGGGCGCTGAAGGGGATGATAAAACCAGCCCTTTCGAATAGACACATCGACTTCGGCAGGATACCAGATGAAATCGTCAAATTGAGATAATACCGCGCGACTTCCGAGATCTTCGCTGACTACGTCAAAATCGACTTTCAGTCCCGATTCGTCTTGTTGAGAATGCTCCGCTACCTTCTGAAGATCGAAGGAAAAGCGCGGAACGACATTCCATTCGCTCGCGCGGCACAATCCCGCTTCGTTGCCCACCCAGCGGACGTCGGGTCCGCAGTTGGAGATCGCACACTCTGGTTGTAAAGTGCGTATCATCTCAAAATAGCGGGCAAAATCGTAGGTTTGGACGGGTTTTCCGTCCATGTGCGCACCGCATGCGCCGTCTAGCCAAACCGTGAACAAATCGCCGTAGCGGGTCAGAAGTTCTTCAAGCTGTCGGCAATAAAAATCATTGTATGCTTCGGTCCCGTAAGAAGGAGCGTTGCGATCCCAAGGCGACAGATAAACGCCGAGCGCGAGTCCGAATTTTTTGCAACTCTGTTCCAGCTCTTTTAAAACGTCTCCTTTTCCGTTGCGGAAGGGGCTGTTTCGTACCGAATGCGGTGTGGTTTCGGTCTGCCAAAGACAAAATCCGTCGTGGTGTTTGGCGGTCAGAATAATACCCTTTGCGCCGATTTCGGAGGCGACGGCACACCATTGATCGGTGTCGAGTTCGGTCGGATTGAAGCAGATAGGGGATTCTTTTCCCGTGCCCCACTCCCGACCGGTAAAGGTATTTACGCCGAAATGGACAAATAAATAAAACCCCATCGTTTCCAGCCGTTTTTGGCAGGAATTGGGGCGTACCGAAACATAGCGCTGCAGATCCGACATCGTGAACTCCAAAATTTTTGCCTCAGTGTAACATAAAAACCGCCGATTGTCAAGACTGCAAAAAACAAGGCTTGCCTTGCGGCAAGCCTCGAATAATTTGTCGGAGTCGAATCAGGAGCGTTTGCGCAGATTCTTGCGGAGCTTTTTGAGTTCCATCGAAAGTTCTTTGGGCAGTTTGTCGCCGAATTTGGCAAAGAATTGTTCGATATCGTCGGCTTCTGCCAGCCAGGTCTTTTTGTCGACGTCCAGGATGCTCTTGAGCTGATCGATGCTGAAATCCAGTCCTTCGAGATTGATGTCTTCGGGTTTGGGCAGATAGCCGATCGGAGTTTCGACGGCGTCTACCGTGCCTTCGCAACGGTCGAGAATCCACTCGAGTACGCGCATATTGTCGCCGAATCCCGGCCAAATGAAGTTGCCCTGTTCGTCGGTGCGGAACCAGTTGACATTGAAGATCTTGGGTTTGTTTTTGATCTTCTTGCCCATATCGAGCCAGTGTTGGAAGTAGTCACCCATGTGATAGCCGCAGAAGGGGAGCATTGCCATCGGATCGTGACGGACGACACCGACTGCGCCGGCTGCCGCCGCCGTCGTTTCGCTTGCCATGATCGAGCCGACAAAGACACCGTGCTTCCAGTCGCGGGACTCGTAGACCAACGGTGCCGCTTTTGCGCGTCTGCCGCCGAAAATGATTGCGGAGACGGGTACGCCCTTGGGATTTTCAAATTCCGAAGAAATGCAGGGGCAGTTTTTGGCAGGAGCCGTGAAACGGCTGTTGGGATGAGCGCCTTTGATGACTTTGCCGTCGGCATCAACCATACCGCCGTGCCAAGGGTTGCCTTTCCAGTCGATTGCGTTTTGGGGCGGGTTTTTGTCAAGTCCTTCCCACCAGACGGTTTTGGTCTTGGGAATATATACGACGTTGGTGAAAATCGTGCCGCGTTGGGTGCTTGCAAGCGCGTTGGGGTTGGATTTGACGTTGGTGCCGGGGGCAACGCCGAAGAAACCGTTCTCGGGGTTGACGGCATAAAGCATGCCGCCTTTTCCTTTGCGCAACCATGCGATGTCGTCGCCGACCGTAAAGACTTTGTAGCCCTTCTTGGTGTAGGTTTCGGGCGGAATCAGCATGGCGAGGTTGGTCTTGCCGCAAGCCGAGGGAAATGCCGCGCAGACGTATTTGATTTCGCCGTCGGGCTTTTGTACGCCGAGGATCAGCATGTGTTCTGCCATCCAGCCTTCCTTCCAGCCTTGATAGGAGGCGATGCGGAGTGCAAAGCATTTTTTGCCGAGCAGAACGTTGCCGCCGTATCCGCTGTTGAGCGAATAAATGGTGTTGTCTTCGGGGAACTGGCAGATGTAACGGTTTTCTTCTTCCAGCTTGACCTTGCTGTGAATGCCGCGGACAAAATCGTTGCTGTCGCCGAGCTTTTTAAGCACTTTTTCGCCCACGCGCGTCATAATATTCATATTGAGAACGACGTAAATGCTGTCGGTCAGTTCGATGCCGTACTTGGCAAAGGGGGATCCGACTTTGCCCATGCTGAAGGGGATCACATACATGGTGCGCCCTTTCATGCAACCTTCGGCGATCGCGTCGAGTTTTTTGTATGCTTCCTGCGGATCCATCCAGTTGTTGGTGGGACCTGCGTTTTCTTGTTGGCGGGAGCAGATAAAGGTTCTGCCTTCGACGCGGGCTACGTCGTTGATTGCGGTGCGGTGATAAAGACATCCGGGCAATAACTTATTGTTCAGTTTGATAACTTCGCCGGTGCTTGCCGCTTCGTCCGTCAGCGCTTTGATCTGTGCTTTGCTGCCGTCGATCCAGACCACTTGATCGGGTTGCATCAGTTGGCGGTACTTCTCGACAAAGTCAAGAACATATTGATTATTGGTCATAGAGTTTGTCTCCTTCAATAGTATTTTAGCCTATTATATCATCAAAGCCCGACCTTGGCAAGAGCAAAATGTCGTATTATCAAAAAATATGCCGTCGCGGATCTCTCGACTTTAAGTAAAAATTGATTTTTTGACGGGACTGTGTTATAATCGGATTACATGCGGAGTCGGTGGTAATGCCCCGATCGCCGCGGAGGTTCTTATGAAGAAATCTGCAATTCTCAAATTGACGGCATTGATCGTTTTGCTGCTTGCGCTGATCGCCGTTGCGCTGACCGTTGCGTTTTACCGCCCGGTAACGATGAAAGATCCCGTAAAATTCCGCGTGGGGTCCTATGAAGCGGCGGTCGAGATCAAAAAAGGCGACTCAGGGTTTGACGAACTGCAAAAAACCATCGAAAAAACAACCGCTACGGCACGAGGCAGTATCTTTGCCAAACGTCTTGCAAAAAACAGTACCTGCGAAGGAAGCGTCTTCGACAACGACAAGATGCTCGAAAGTTATTGGGTCGAAATTTACGAAGAGGACGGCACGGTGCGCGCGTTTACGTTCCGTTCCGATCCGGTCAACACGCTTATTATGTTTGTTTTTGAAGACGAAGGGCGCAAAGACGGGGAGTTTTCGGTCTTTTACCGTTGCGATACCACCACCCTCAAAGCGGCAATCGAGGGATTGGTCCGATAACGCAAATCGTTTGACGATATGCCCAGACCCGTTGTATAATGGGCACGATCCTTTCATATATTAGAAGCGCGAAGCGCGAAGGAGTTAACAGTGAAACAACCGTTTTTGACCAAAGCCAAAGCAGAAGAAATCGTGGCGAAATATCCTACGCCGCTTCACGTTTATGACGAAAAGGGGATTGTCGACAACGCGCGCGAATTGCTTTCCGCGTTTTCGTGGAATCCCGGATACAAAGAGTATTTTGCCGTTAAGGCAACGCCCAATCCCGCATTGATCCGCTTGCTCGCCAAAGAAGGTTGCGGGGTGGACTGCTCGTCGCTGACCGAACTGATGATGGCGGAGCGTCTCGGGCTCAGAGGGGACGAAATCATGTTTTCGTCCAACGAAACGGCGGCGGAAGAATTTGTACTGGCGCGTAAGCTTGACGCAATCATCAATCTGGACGACATTACGCACATCGATTTTCTGAACGAAACCGCGGGGATTCCGCAAAAAATCTGTCTGCGGTTCAATCCCGGCGGCGAATTCAAGATCAACAATGCCGTAATGGGTACACCCGAAGAAGCAAAATACGGTCTGACCTCTGCTCAAATGGACGAAGCGGTCGAACGTCTGATGAAGCTCGGCGTCAAAGAATTCGGGATTCATGCTTTTCTTGCCAGCAACACGATCGGCGAAAGCTATTATCCCAAACTTGCCGAAATTATTTTTTCGAAGATTGTCGAATTGCATCAAAAGACGGGTGCCAAATTTGTTTTTGCCAACCTCAGCGGCGGCGTAGGCGTGCCGTATCGTCCCGATCAGAAAAAGAACGATATTTTTAAAATCGCTCAAGGCGTAAAAGAGGCTTATGCCGCAACGCTGACCGCGGCGGGAATCGAGGGCGTCAAAATTTTCACCGAACTCGGCAGGTATATGCTTGCTCCCTACGGAGGACTGCTGACGCGTGTGATTCACTTCAAACATACCTACAAGGAGTACGTCGGCGTCGACGCGTGCGCGGCGCATTTGATGCGCCCCGCGATTTACGGCGCGTATCATCATATCACGGTACTCGGCAAAGAGAATCAGCCCGAGACCAATCGCTATGACGTTGTCGGATCCCTTTGCGAAAACTCCGACAAATTTGCCGTCGACCGTATGTTGCCGCCCGTCGAAAAAGGGGATCTTCTGTTTATCCACGAAGCGGGGGCGCACGGGCACAGTATGGGATATAATTACAACGGGAAACTGAGAAGCGCCGAGGTATTGTTGCATCCGGACGGAACGTTCGATCTCATCCGCAGAGCCGAAAAGCCCTCCGATTACTTTGCAACGCTCGACATTTATCCCGAATTTCAATAAGCAACCCGATTGCAAGCAAGGAGATCGATGGAGCGTTTTACCGGAGTTCTGCTGAAAAACAAAAAACTGATTCTGACAATCGTAGCGGTGTTGTTGCTTCTTGCCGTCGCCGCTACGGTTTTTTTGTTGGTCGATCATCGTATGAACAGCGATATGCTGGTTTATATCGGGGAAGAATTTCCGACCACGCAGGGACTGAATTTTCTGAAAGAAAACTTCAACATCAACGGTGACGCGATGATGGTCGTCGAAGGGGATGCCGATGATCCCGAACTCTATGAGATCATCCGATCGTTTGAAGATTTTGAAGGCATGACGCAGTTGGTTTGGTACGGTGCGTTGGATGAATTCAAAACTTTGGTTGACTTGTTGGAAGCAATCGGGTTCCCGACCGATCAGATTATTGACCTCGAAGGATTGACCTCCTTTTTACGCCGGCCCATTCCGGGCACTGACCGTTATCACTATGTGATCGTTGCAATGATCGAGTATTCGCCGGCTTCGCAGGAGGCGCACGACATGCTGAACGAGATGGAACGCCGTCTTGCTCCGCGTACCCTTCATGCGGCGGGAATGTCGGCAATGGGCAGACGCGTGCTGAACGAAACGATGGGTGAACTTCCCGTCTATCTCGGGATCGGCTTGGCGGTTGTCGTGATTCTTTTGTTGCTGTTATCCGACAATCTTGTCGATCCGTTTATCGTTCTGATTACGGTCGGGGTAGCGTTGCTGTTGAACATGGGCAGCAATTTGTTGCTGCCGAGCGTGTCGATCGTCAGTTTTGCCGCAGGCGCCATTCTGCAGCTTGCCGTCACGACCGATTACGCGCTGTATTACTGCTATGAGTATCGCCGCCGCCGTACCTTCGGCATGGCGCCCGTTGACAGTGCCACGGGGGCAAGTCGGATTGCGGGCGTGATTTTGCGCGGGGCGTTGATTACGGCGGGCGGTTTTTGCGCCTTGTACGCAATGCGCTTTACGATCGGCGCCGATATCGCAAACGTCGTGATCAAAGGAATCGTCTTGTCCGTACTGAGCGTATGGATCGTTACGCCGTGCCTGTTGACGTTGACGGACAAAATGGCGGAGCGAACGACCAAACAACGTCGTAAACACAAAAAATTATCCCTTCCGTTTCGCTTGGCACAGAAAAAGCATGTCGGAAAAACCGTTGCCGCGGTATCGGTTCTTTTGTTGACGGCAGGGATTCTTTTGACCTCTCAGGCTACTTTTTCGTACTTTAACGTTTTTGTCAAAGGCGACAACGTTCCGCCCGAAGCGCAGCTTGCCGAAGTCTTGGACAATCAGTTTATCGTTGCCGTTCCCGTCATGCCCAAAGACGGCAAAACGCATACGGAATTTATCGCAGAAGCCGAAAAACTCGAACGCGTCGATCGTGCGCTCGGTGCCTTTTCGGCATTGAAACTGCCCGCCAAAACCATTGTGCTTTTGTTGGATAATACCAAGCTTATTACCGGGAACCCCACGATCAGCGGATATTTTGCCAAGGTCGATACCGAAAACGGCGCGGAGTGGTTTACCTTATATAATATCGTAATCAAAGGTTCTGCCGAAGATCAAAAAGGGGAAGAGACTTATCACGCCCTCAACGCGTTGCTGGAAGAGTATTTCGACAGTAATTACCAGTTCGGTATGATGGTGGGCGTCAACGATATGCGCGTCGGTACTCCGAGAGATTTTGCCATCGTTTCGGGCATTCTTGCCGCGATCAGCGTGATTTTGTGTGTTTTGTTGCTTGCATCGCTCCGCAAAGGTATTGCCGTCGCGTTGCTGTCGATGTTGGCATTGTTTGTCAATCTTGCGATTTCCACGTTGCTCGGCGAGAATATCAACTTTATTATTTACCTTCTGATCGGCGCCGTGCAGCTCGGCTATTCCGTCGATTCCGCACTGTTTGTATTGTATGCGCCGCGACGCAATCGCGAAGGGGAAGAAGGGATGCTCGCCCGTTTGGTTGCCGAGGAAGAGGAACGCAGTCGCCGTTGGAAGCCGATTGTAACTTCTCTTTGCGTACTGCTTGCCGTTACGCTCAGCGTTTATTTCGTCAGCGCCAATCTGGTCGTGCAGGATATGGCGATGCTGATGGCAAGAGGAGGGGTGATCGCATGCTTCGTGCAACTGTTTTTCCTGCCTGCGCTCGCAGGGAGCACTACCCGCAGTCGATTTTGGCGTAAACAAAAGCTGTCGTAACGGTGAATTGAAAAAAATTCAAAAAAATTGAAAAAACCCCTTTACTTTTTTTGATTGTGTGCTATAATGAGTATGTAATCAGATTAAGTAGTGCGCTTGTTTAGATACCGGCGCCCGGGAGTATGATATGGCACTCAGCAGTGATGTTTTACGCGGTCATACCGATACGATAATTTTAAGAATCCTCTCGGAAGGGGACAGCTATGGCTATGAGATTGCCAAAAAAATCATCGATGCCGGGGAAGGCGTAATCGATATTAAGGACGCAACCATCTATACCGCGTTCAAGCGGATGGAAGCGGAAGGGTTGTTGACTACTTATTGGGGGGACGGAATCGGCGGCGCCCGTCGCAAATATTACCGTATTACTCAAAAAGGGCAACAATATTATGATGAAAAGCTTGCGCAATGGAAGCTGATCGATAAAATTTTAAACAATCTTATTACCGGAGGAAACTAAGATGTTGCTTGACCGTTTTCGTGCTTATCTGGACAAGTTGTTCCGCAACGCGCCGGATAAAAAAGAAGTCCGCGATCTGCGGGAAGAGTTGCTCGGCAATCTGATGTCCCATGCCGCCGATCTCAAAGGATCGGGCTTGTCGGAAGACGAAATTTTCGAGCAGTGCATCGCTCAGCTGGGCGATTATTCCGAGGCAATCGGTAAGTACACCAAAACGCCGATCGAAGTCATCCGCGATACTCGCTTCCAAAGAAGCGTTCTGACGGTGGTGTCGTTTATTTTGGCTTGCGTCGTGTTGTACATCATCATCGGGTTTACAACCAAGCACTGGGGAATGGCGGCGTATATTCTGTTCCCGACAATGGCGGGCTTGCTGTATTTTGCCGCGACCTTGCTTGTTTTGCGCCGTAATATCGGGCGGCGGAAGCATCTGACAACCTTCCCGATTTTGTTCAGTTATGCGGCGATTATTTGTACGGTACTGTTCTTTATCCTCGGATTTGGAGCGCGTTTGCCGCTTTCGGTTGTGTGGGTCGTATTCCCCGCCATCCCCGTTTTGGGACTGATTGCCTCCATTCTGGTTTTCCTTTTGTGGATGCACAAAAAGGTACCGTTGCTTTTGACGCTGGTTACGGTTATCATGACATCGGTTGAAATCTTTTTGATCAGCAGTGCCGTAACGGGCTTGTGGCATCCTTTGTGGGTCATCGTTGTCCTCGGCGTTGTGGTAAGCATTGCGATCCTGATCTTTCGACTCAATCGGCGGATCGCGCAAAAAGAAGCGCAAAACAAAAAGGGATATTAAATCCGATTGTGACCAAGGACGTCGCCCGAAAGGGCGGCGTTTTTTTTGTAGAAACCGGGGCGGATGCGTGCGTATAAGTTTGCGGACGCGGCAAAAACCGCACGATCCTCTCCGCCCGACTCCTCGGGGTCAGGGGGCGAAGAAAGGAGCGGGTAAAGCAGACAATCGGGAGGTGCAAAGAAGGGGAAAAGCAGTTCCGACTTCAGGATATAAAAAAACCCGCCGTCGGGCGGGTTTTTTAAGACAAGGCGATCGATCAGGCAGTTGCGTTTTGTTTGACGAGATCGAAGTACTGATACGCGTCGGGATCGGTATGCTGCGCATCGTAATAATAGACGCTTTCAAAATCAATGGTCGAGTCGAGTTTAATGATGCTGCGATTACCGCTCCATTTGTTGATCTCGCGTACATATTTGAAGTATCCGTTGTCCCAGATTTGTACCCGCATTTCCATGTAATAATAGGCGGCATCGGCGGCTCCCGAACTCTGTTGCAGGACGGGCCGGGTGATTTCGGTCGTTTTGGGGTTGCTATGGTCGAGCAGGAAAAAGATATCGTAATATCCTTGGTCGGCATGATAGGTCAGTTCTTTGACTTCGAGGATGGTTTCTTTCAGTACGGTATGATCGGTCAGGCGGAACGAACCTTCTTGGTCGGCATTGAAAATCGGTACTTTTTCGGTCGTCAGTCGGAGATTTTTCGCGTTGTCCCAGTCAACGGTATAGCGTTGATCGAAGGGTGCTTCTTCGTTGATTTGCGGTTTCAGCGTGGTCTGTACATACATTTCGTCCATCGCGGTCGACGCGTATTTAAGCTTGGCAAATTCGGTTGAGTAGGGATCGAAAACACCGACAATCAATCCGAGCGTTCCCGAATCTTTGGATACCTCGGAATACTCCGAATACCAATACTCGGTACCGTTTTTCAGGATGAACCGCTGACCGTAAACAGGGACTCCCATCGTCGTGGTGGCAGAGCTGACCATGGTCATGGCGGCTTCGGCATTCTTGTAATTGAGTTGCGCACGATCGTAAAGCGTCATGACAAAGTCGATGGCGGCGGTTTGGTTGTCAAGCGCGGGCAGCGGGGGGAGTTCCGATACAATCGCTTCAAAAGCAGGACGTTCGTTGGTATCGTCGAGTCCGATGGGTTTTTGATCGGAAACCGAAGGATACATCATTTTGACAACACCGACGGTCAGCGTGCTGACGGTGACGATGGATAAAATGAGCAAAATGGCAGTTGCAATACGTTTTTTCATAGGTCGCTCCGTTAAAAAGATCATCCGTATGTCAGTATAGCACAAAACGCCCGAAAATGCAAGCAGCAATATAGTTTCGTTCGCTTTTGCGGAAAGGGAGAAAGCGAAATCGAAAAAAATAATGAATCAGAATGCGAAACAACACGTTTAAGGATCCTGAAGCAGTCGTTTTAATTCTTTTATGAAAATTGCAAATTTTTTCCGCTTCGGACGCCGGAGGGGAGCGTTGACAACGCGCGCGCGTTTATGTATAATATAAGCGGTGTAGTTTCTTGCTACTGCTGTAATCGGCGCGTTCTCGCGCAGAGGTGTTTATGACAAGACGAAAAATCGGTTTTTTGTGTGTGGTTGCGACATTGATCGCATTGACTGCTTGGCTGGGCGTTGCAACGCCCCGACAGGATTCTTTGCCGAGCTTCGCAGCAGACGACACCGACCCGTATTATATCGATTCCGAGGCGACGTTTGAGTATTTTGTCAACTCCTGCGTATCAATGATCGAAACAGTCGATCCCGATAATCCCGAGGTCGAAATCGAGAGCTTTCCGTATGCGGGCAGGACGGTAGTTTTGGAAACCGATCTTTATTTTGACCGCAGGACGGAAGGCTACGGATCGGTGCGGTTTTTCGGCGGTACGTTTGTCGGAAACGGGCATACCCTGGTCGGTTGGCAGGGCGGTGATTTGTTCGGAACGCTGAGCGCGGACGCGAGTGTGTCCGATCTCAATCTTGCAGACGTCAAAAATTCGGTCGCCGTGGTTGCCGTCAACAACGGGACGGTATCCGGGATTCGTGCCGAAGGCGCAGTCAACGCAATTTGCGATAGCGGCAACAAACCGCAAAGCAGCTTGCTGATCCCGACCGACGGGGAGGCGGTTGTATACGATGCTTCGGGGGCGGGCAGTGCGCCGCTTCCCGTTGCGGAAGTCAAGGACTACTTCGATCTCGTTCTGCTTTTGAAACAGGGCGGCGGTACGGCGGTACAGAATGTCGACGTACCCCTATACAATGTCGCATCCCTGATCGGAAAGCTTTCGGCGGACGATGTTTATCTGCCGACGGGAGAGGGGCGGTTTTATCTTGCCGAAGGGCTGGTGCAAAACAAGACTTCTTCTGTCGAAGGGACGCCCGAAGTGGTCCCTTCCGTCATGCCCGAAGGCGGCGGAACGCGGGAAAATCCTTATCGGATCGATTCGGTTGACGAACTCAACTATGCCTTAGAAGCCAACACCCCACGTTACTATCGGTTGGAGCGGTCGCTGAATTTGACCGTGGGAGGCAAATATCTCCTTAAGACGGGGCAAAGCTTTAACGGCGTTCTGGACGGAGCGGGATATGCCATATCGGGATTGCAGGGCGGTTTGATGAAGACGCTGATGCAAGGCGCTGCAATTTCCAACCTCTTTTTGCGCGGAAATCCGGCTACGGGCGCATTGATTGCATCCAATAACAACGGTTCGATCGACAATGTCGAGGTGTTTGTCGAACTCGGCGATCTTTCCGAAACCAATACCGATCGCTCCGCCGTGCTTGGCGTCAACGCGGGGAGCGTGAGCGGCTTGACGATTCGCGTCGGACTGAGCGGCGCGTCTTATCCCGATAACGTTGTTGCCGTCAATGCGCAAAACGGATCGCTGACCTTCAGTCGCAACTTCAGCGAACTCCCCTTGATCAGAACCTATGCGGCGACCGACTCCAACGGGCTTGTCGATATTTTGGATTGCTCGGGATCGATTGCCGAACTCGGGCTTTCGCCGGAAAACGCCTTTCGCGCGGTTGCGTTGGGGGCGGACGGCGTTTACCGCAGAATCGACGCGCAATTACCGTTGGGATCGCTGTCGCGCGCTACCGCCCAAAACGGCGATGCCGACTGGGAGTGGACGGCTTCGGACGGATGGGGATTTCGGAGCGGAACGCTCGAAGATATTCCGCGTCTTGTTTTTCCCTCCGATCGGGTCACCTATAAAACGGTGCCCGTTCCGTCCGTTCTCGATCAAAGCGCGACCTTTGCCGCGCCACGATCGGAAATACGCACACTGCGGCTGGTCGGGGTCGATGACGGCCGATTCGATGCAGCGGCTGACGTCGAAGGGGCAGGGGCGGAATTTGCCATTCGCGACGGGGGCGACGGGCTGAGTTACTATTATCAGGCGTCGAAACAGCTTCAACTTGCCGACGTTAAAGAACTTTTGCGACTGATCGGATCGCAATACGTCGATACGCCCGGGATGCAGGGCGAAGTCTGGCAAAAAGACGGCTCCGCCACCGAAGATCTTACGGTTCAGACGGGTGCGATTTATACGTTGACTGCCGATCTCACAACGGATGCAATTACGATGGGACGTCTGACGGCAACGGTGCGTACCGATTCGGACGGAGCGTTTCTTGTCACGGCGCAAACGGAAGAAATCCTGCGTCACTCCCTCGCTTTGTTGGTTGAGCGGATGGCAGATACCGCCGGAGCGTATGCCGAATACAGCTGGCAAAAAGAAGGCATCGCCGTCACCACGAAGTTTATCTATACCCCGGGAACGTATCGGCTGACGGTCGAGATTCCCGCGACGGAGAATACGGTCGCCGCTTCGGCGTCGGGTGAATTTGTGATTGCAAAAGGGGTTTATCAACTTTCGTACACGACGGAAGATTTAAGATATTTCAAAGGTGTGGCAACGGGATATGACGATCCCAACGCCCTGACTTACGGAGATCCCGTATACCTGCCGGGACTGCGCTTGCCGCTGCCTAATTATGCGCAATTTTCGCAAAGCGTTTCGATCGAAGAGTACTTTCCCGTTTCGGGTTCGGCAACGACGGTACCTGAAGACGTCAAAGATGCGGGACACTATCGCGTAATCGCCAAAGGAACCTCGCCGTTTTATGAAGAAATCGCCTCCTCCTATATCGATCTTTATGTCCGACGGAAAGCGGTTACGGTTACGCCGTCGGTAAATTCCGCTTATTTGTTCGGGACGCAACCCGAAGACATTATCGCGTCGGCAACGTTTGCCGACGGTACGCCCGACAATGCCGTCATCGCCGCACTCGGCGGCGTCGACGTGCTGAAGTCGTGGCTTTCCTTCAAGGACGACGCCTACAGCGCAACCGCGCCCGTCTACGGCTCGGACGGAAGTAAAATCAAATACTACGTTCTGCTGAATCCTCAACTTAACAACAATTACGACATCACGGACGGAACGGCGGAGTTTGTCCTCAATCCCGCAACGCTCGATCTGACGGGAATTACGTTTGACAGCGATTCCGTTATCTATGACGGGCAGGACCATATGTTGCAAGCGACGGGCGTTCCCGCAACGTATCGGGTCGAATATCGCTTCGATGGCGGGGCGGCGGTCGGCTTCCGCGATGCCGGAACTTACGAGATCGAAGCCGTCTTTCGATATACTTCCGATTATACGACGGAATCGTTACGCGCCGTTCTGATTATTCTTCCGCGTGCGGTAACGGTCAAAGTCAACGACGTTACGGTCGATTACGGAGAGGAAGCGGTTTTCAGCTATGATCTCTCGGGATTTTTGTCGGGAGACGTTCCGGAGCAAGAAGCGCCGACTTGTGATTATATTCCCGCACACGAAACAAACGGAAAGGCGGGGACTTATGCGATCCGTGCGGGCGTATTGCTCCACAAGAATTATACGATCACGACCGTAGACGGCACGCTGACCGTCAATACCATTCCGCGCGACGTTCGCCTGTCCAACGCAGAAAGCACCGTGTATCAAAAAGGCAAGCGGTTCAGCCCCGTGCTGATGTACGGAGAGAATCAGATTTTGCAATCCGCCGCATACACCGCGCGATACTTCCGCGGGGAGACGTTGCTCGACTTGCCCCCGTATGAAGCGGGAGAGTATCGCCTCGAAATTACACTGAAAGAGGACGGAATCTATACGCCCGAAATCAAACGGTTCGACTTTACCATTGCGCAAGCCAACCTGACGGGACTCTCTTTGACGATTGACGGAGCCGTCGTTGCCACGGGAACCGTGGTGCAATACAACGGAATCGCCCGTAAAATCGGGGTAAAAGGTTTGCCCGCAGACGAAACATTTGACGCAATCACATTCAGTTATCTTCGCAACGATGTGTCGGTGGAAGGAGTGGATTCGATGACGGATGCCGGCGTTTACACCAAAATAACGGTGACGGTCGGTGGAAATCCCAATTATCGCTTGATCGCACTGACGCTGGATCGTTATACCGTTACGCCGCAATCGGTCAAGTTTGTCGGCGACGACGGCAGGGGAGGACTGACGGCGGCGGTTTATGACGGAACCGAACAGCCGCCCGAAGCCAAAATTAGCTGGTTTGTCGGGTTGCCGCCGGAGACGGCAATCGGGATCGAGCTGATCGGATATACGACGGAATACACGTCGGGCATAGAACCCGTATACGATCCGACCGTGACAACGTATCGGAAAGACGGTTATTATGTCATTCGGCTGATCTTCGATACTCCCAACTACGCGTTGCCGCAGGATCCCGACGGGGACGGCTGGGAAGGAGTGGTCTATCGGATCGCACCTGCCGAAATCACCTTCGATCTCAATGAAATCGGGGAAACGACGGAAGTATTTTCGGGCAGCAACAAACAATACTTTGAACGTGAAATCTCCTTCGAACTCGGCGGAAACCGTTATACCGAATCGGCAAAGTTCTATTTGCAAAAAGATTTTGCCGGGGCGATCTTAGCGGTCGGGACATATAACGTCACTTCCGTTTCGGGCGTGGAAGGGGTGCATTTTACGGTTGTGAACGGAAACGCCAAGTACCGTGTTGCGTCGCGTCCCGTCACCTTCCGCTGGGAGGATTTTGTCACGAACGCATATGTGTATACCGGAGAGGAAATGATATTCGGCGACGAAGACCGTAACTGGTATGTCCCCGAAACCGTCGTGCATAACCTCGTCTCGGCAGGGAATACATATGCCGAGATCAAAATCAAAGCGGATCGTAAGGTTCATGCCGTAGGAACCTATACCTTGTCGATCGTCGCGGTAGAAGGCAGCCAGTACCGCCTGGGAGAAGCCCAACAGCTGTCGTATACCTTCGGCGTGACCAAAGCTCCTTTGACGGCGACGGTAAAAGAGCAAACGATATTGTTTGGGGATCCGTTAAAGCAGCTTGAGGTTTCTTATAACGGATTTTTGGGAGAAGATACCGAGGCGACAAGCGGAATCGAAATCGATTGTGCGTACCGTCCGGGCGATCCCGTCGGGCGTTACGACGTCGTTCTGACTGCGCCCAATTACGAAATCCGCAAGACGACGGCGGACGAAGTGATCGTACAAAACCGCACGTTTGACGGCGTTGTGTTCCGCGACCAGGTCTTTCCGTATACGGGTCGGATGCCCGTGCCGATCCTCGACGGCGTGCCGTCCGGGGCTTCGGTCGTGTTTGCGGGAGCCGAAGAAAACGTCGGCGTTTATTCCGTTACGGCAACGGTCAGTGCGGAAGGATACGAAACGCTGACACTGAACGGGACGGTGGAGATCGTGGCGGCAGATCCCGTTTTGACGGTCGAGGACGGCAAAGTCGCTTATGCGCCGGGCAAATTGCTCGGAGCGCAGGATGTGGTCTATACGGCTTCGTTCAACGGGACGGCGGTGACGGGGAATCTGCGTTTTACTCCCGAAGCCTTATTGCCCGGGATCAATCGGTACATCGTAACGTTTATGCCCGACAGTACGAACTTCCGCGCCGTTTCGACAACGGTCACGTTGGAAGGGGTTGTGAGTGTCGCAAACGAAGAAGGGACGGATGCCCCCATTGTCATCGATCTCGGAACGACCGAAGATCAAATCGAAACATCGTCGGATGCCTATCTGTTCTATTTCTCCGTCAGTGACGGCTATCGCACGGTTACGGAGATTACCGTCAACGGCATCGAAGTCGGCAGCCGCTATACCGCAATCGAAACGGGAACATACGAAGTCATTATCAAAGTGGAAGGGAAAGAAGTATTCCGCCGCACACTTGCCATCAACTTCGTCGAAGAACCGACCGATCCCGAAGAGCCGACGGACCCCGAAGAGCCGACCGATCCCGAAGAGCCGACCGATCCCGAAGAGCCGACCGACCCCGAGGAGCCGGGCGGAAAGCCTTCCGATCCGCAGAAACCTGACGGAAACAAGCTCGGTCTGTATCTCGGACTCGGGGCGGGGGGAGCCGCGTTGGTGATCGCGGCGGTGATCGCAATCGTAATCGTTGCCAAAAAGAAAAACAATGCTTCGGGCGGACGGGGAAACCGCGCGCCGAA
The DNA here is from genome assembly GCA_018713745.1 of Candidatus Stercoripulliclostridium merdipullorum. Classification (GTDB taxonomy): domain Bacteria; phylum Bacillota; class Clostridia; order Christensenellales; family DTU072; genus Stercoripulliclostridium; species Stercoripulliclostridium merdipullorum. The sequence goes on from DVOH01000038.1 coordinate 17,302, forward strand.
GCCGAAACAAAAAGGAAAGTAATATGAGACGGAATCAAAGAATAGCAGGGCTGATACTGTTGTTTGCGCTTGCGGTGCTGTGCGCGGTCGGGGTGGCGGGCTGTGGTCCGAAAACGCCTTCGACGACGTTGCAAGAAGCAAAAATTGCGTCGTTTGAAGTGCGGCGCGACAGTGATTATGTCGATGAAGATCACACGCTGTGTCTTGCGGTATCGGCATCGGGGGCTTGCGAAACCGTCGAACTGCGTATTCGTCTGGACAATCCCTCGGCGTTGAAGGTGATGTCTTTTACGGTCAACGGCGTGGAATACGGCAGTGAAGATTTTGAAGCGGATCAAAGTTATAGCCTTTTGAAAGCGGAATTTACGCCTACGGCGGCAACGGGCGACTATACCGTTAAGCTGGAGTCGTTTACGTTCAAATACGGTTCGCAAAATCGCACAAAGACGGTGGAGAATTTCAGCGTTCCCGTTCGGATTTCGCCGTATTTTACCGTATCGCTGGATTATTCGGAGTCGGGGCTTGCCTTCCGGGAAGACGAGGACGGAAATCCCGCCGAAACGGTTGTCGAGGAGTCCATCCGCTTTATGGATTATCTCAGGCTGGACGACGAGACCGCCATGAACGATCCTGAGCAGTACGGAAGACCGGGATATGACTTTGTCGGATGGTTCACCGAAAAAACGGGTGGGACTCAGATTGTCTCGGGTACGGAATATGAGTATTACACCGATCTGACCCTGTATGCCCGTTATGTCACGCCTTACAAAACCGCAACGATCGAAGGGGAAGACGGCACTAAAAGTCTCAGAATTACGGGGCTGACCGCGTACGGACAAGAGTTGGTGACGATTGCGATCCCCGCAACGATCGACGGGGTGCCGGTAACCGAGCTGGGGAAAGAAGCGTTTGTCGACGCCAAAGCGACGAGTATCCTGTCGGGAGAGAATGTCAAACGCATCGGGGAACAGTGTTTTTATGAAAATACCTATCTCCAATCCTTCGGGTTCGGCAATGTCGAAACGATCGAAGCATACGCCTTTTACGGTGCGACGGCGATGACGAATAACATTACGTTGCCCGATACGCTGAAATCGATCGGCGAACGCGCCTTCCAGCGTTGTGGCTGGGATACGCGGATCGGGTCGGCGAGGGCGGAAAAAACATTGTTGATTCCTGCGTCGGTCGCATCGATCGGGGATCGCGCGTTTTACGCTTCGACGTTTGAAACGGTGTACTTTGCAGACGGTTCGGCATTGACCAAAGAGTCGCTCGGCAAAGAGATTTTCCGCTACTGCAAGTCCTTGACAACCGTTCATACGGGCGTTGCCAAATTCAATATTTCAACGGGGAAGCCGTCGGAAAGCGGCGTTACGGGACTAGCGTATCTCTCGGAAGAAATGTTTACCGACTGCACCGCGCTGACGTCGCTGACCCTTGCCGAAGGGCTGAAGGAAACGGGGCTGAAAGCCTTAAACGGCGTCAACGCCCTGACTTCCCTGACCTTCCCCGAGAGTTTGCGTGTGATCGGAGAAAGTTCGTTTTTGGGGCTTAAAAGTCTGACTTCGGTTTCCTGGATCGGGGATAGCAGGTTGACGACACTCGGGAAATACGCATTCTGGAGTTGCTCGTCACTGAAAGAAATTACCATCCCTTCCGTCAATCTGACCACCTACGGATTGCAACCGTTTTACGGGTGTAGTTCTTTGGTCGCGGTTTATTTGTCGGCGCCCGAGGCGACGATGGCGGACGGCGGGACGGTCGACAAGCAGCATGCTAACGGCAGTCTTAAGATATTTGTTCCCAAAGCTTCGCTTGCGTATTATCGGGCGAACTGGAAGGCAGGGGAATCCGCTATCCCCGGCATGGCGCCGGTTCCCAATCGGATTTTTGCGACAGAGGATATCGTAACGTCGGAAGACGCTTCGGGCACTCGGTTTTTGATGGAGCAAAACGATACGGGATGGACGGTGCACTATGTCTTTTCGGACAGCGCGTCCGTTACGATTCCCTCTATCGTTCGGGTCGGAACCGAAGCGCGTACCGTGACCGCGATCGGTGCGTACGTCGTCAAAGACAACGTGACGAGGGTTGTGCTGCCGTCGACGCTCGAAACCGTCGGAAAGTATGCGTTCGAAGGCATTAAGACCCTTTCTTCGATCAACTGGAGCGATCTGACGGTACTGCGTACGATTGAGAGCAATGCCTTCCAAGGGACGGCAGTGACGAGTTATCGCAATTACAGCGCAACCCTGGAGTCGATCGGAAGTATGGCGTTTTATTTGTGCGGGGCATTGGAAACGGCGATGATCGATACGGTGTCGGACGCTGCGCCCGAATTTACGATCGGCAATCAAGCGTTTGCCGTATGCAGCGCGCTCCGCGAAGTTTCGATCGGGAAAAAAGTCAAAGAGATCGGGCGGCAAGCGTTTTACTCCGATCCTTCTTTGGTTAAGGTCACGGTTCTGAAAGCCGTTGCGCCGACGATTTACAGCGTGGGGTATCCGTTTGACACCGACAATACTTCCCTCCGAATTTATGTCAACGGCGGTGTTACGCTTGAAAACTATAAAACGAACTGGAAAATTTACAGCGACAAAATTTTTGCCATCGAATCATGAAATCCGACAACCAAAAAAAAGCGAGCCGCTCGGCTCGCTTTTTTCGGTTTGATTTCCGATCTTAATACATGCCGGGATCTTGCGGGGGCATCATCGGTTGCGGAGGTTCGGGAATGTCCGCTACCAACGATTCGGTCGTCAGCAGGGTGCTTGCGACGCTTGCGGCATTCTGCAGGGCGCTACGGGTGACCTTGGTCGGGTCAATGATGCCTGCCGCGACGATGTCGCAATAGGTGTCGCGCAATGCGTCGTAACCGTAATGGGGGTTGCGGTTGCGGCGTACGGTGTTGACGACTACGCCGCCGTCCACGCCGCAGTTCTCCGCGATCTGACGGAGAGGGGCTTCCAACGCCTTGATGACGATCTGCGCGCCCGTCTTGACGTCGCCCTGATAGCTTGCCGTCGCTTTGCGGACGTTGTCAATCACGTTGATCAGCGCAATGCCGCCGCCGGGTACCATACCTTCTTCGACTGCCGCACGCGTTGCCGCCAAGGCGTCTTCGATGCGGAGTTTGGTTTCTTTCATTTCGACTTCGGTCGCCGCGCCGACATTGATGACCGCTACGCCGCCCGCCAGTTTGGCAAGACGCTCTTGGAGTTTCTCGCGATCGTAGTCCGAAGTGCTTTCGGCAATCTGCGACTTGATCGATTTGATCCGACCGTTGATCGCTTCGGGCGAACCCGCACCGCCGACGATCGTCGTGTTCTCTTTGTCGACTTTGACCAATTTGGCTCTGCCGAGTTGGTTGAGCGTGGTTTCTTTGAGGTCGAGTCCCAGCTCTTCGCTGATCACTTGACCGCCCGTCAGGATGGCGATGTCTTGCAGCATCGCTTTGCGGCGATCGCCGAAGCCGGGGGCTTTGACGGCGACGCAGTTGAACACGCCTTTGAGTTTGTTGACAACCAGCGTTGCAAGAGCTTCGCCTTCGATGTCGTCGGCAATGATCAGAAGTTTTTGACCGGTCTTGAGGACCTGTTCGAGTACGGGCAGGATCTCTTGAATGTTGCTGATCTTTTTGTCGGTGATGAGAATTACGGGATTGTCCAGTTCGGCTTCCATTTTGTCGGTGTTGGTTACCATATAAGCCGAAGCATAGCCGCGGTCAAACTGCATCCCTTCGACAACCGTCAGTTCGGTCTTCATCGATTTGCTTTCGTCAACCGTGATAACGCCGTCTTTGCCGACCTTTTCCATCGCGTCCGAAATCAGCTGACCGATCCGTTCGTCACCTGCCGAAATGCTGGCAACCGAAGCAATGGACGATTTGTCCGTGACGGGTTTGCTGATCTTTTTGAGTTCTTCCGCCGCAACTTCGGTCGCAAGCGCAATGCCTTTGCGCAGTACCATGGGGTTGGCGCCCGCCGCTACGTTTTTGAGCCCTTCGCGGATAATTGCCTGCGCCAGAACCGCCGCCGTCGTCGTGCCGTCGCCCGCGACGTCGTTGGTCTTGATGCTGACTTCTTTGATCAGCTGTGCGCCCATGTTTTCGAAGGCGTCGGGGAGCTCGATTTCTTTTGCAATCGTCACGCCGTCGTTGGTGATCAGCGGAGCTCCGTATTTTTTGTCCAGTACGACGTTGCGGCCTTTGGGACCGAGCGTCAGTTTGACGGTATTGGCAAGGGTGTTTACGCCGGCTTCCAGCGCTTTGCGCGCTTCTTCCCCGTATTTGAATTGTTTTGCCATGATTGTTACCTCCGTTAGTCTTCTACGATCGCCAGAATATCGCTCTGACGAATGATCGTGTATTTTTCGCCTTCGATCTTAAATTCCGATCCGGCGTATTTGCTGTACAAAATCGTATCGCCGGGTTTTACGACGATTTCGACCTCTTTGCCGTCGATAACGCCGCCTTTGCCCACGGCAATGATTTTTGCCATCTGGGGTTTTTCCTGCGCCGAACCGGGCAGAACGATACCGCTTGCCGTCGTGGTTTCGGCGTCGACATGCCGGACGACGACACGGTCAAATAAAGGATTGAGTTTCATATAAGGTTGCCTCCGTTTCTGATTGTCGGGTTAGCACTCTATGTGTCGGACTGCTAACAGTTGGAATTATAGCATAGGGGTAAAGCGAAATCAAGCGGATAGATCAAAAATTTTCAAATTCTTTTGCCGTAATTTGACGCTCGGGCTTGAAGGAGAAGGGAATCCGTGATACAATATTGCAAAAACGGTAGCGTTCCGTAACCGGCACGGGAGGGATCCTATTATGGATAAATGGCATAAAAGATTTATGGAAATGGCATATCTTGTCAGCAGCTGGTCGTCCTGCTTCAAGCAAGACAGGCAGGTCGGAGCCGTCATCGTGCGCGACAAGCGAATCCTGACGACGGGATACAACGGCGCCAGTGCGGGAATTTTGAGTTGTAAGGAGCGCGGCGAATGCCTGCGCGTAAAACGAGGAATTGCCTCGGGTACCTGTCACGAAATCTGTTATGCCGTCCACGCCGAGCAAAACGCGATCATTCAGGCGGCAAAACTGGGGCTTGCCGTTGACGGCGCCACGCTTTACTGTACCCACCAGCCTTGCAGTATTTGTGCCAAAATGATCATCAACAGCGGAATCCGCGAAGTGATCTTCGATCAAGGGTACCCCGATGAATTTTCGATGGCGATGTTTGACGAGGCGGGGGTGAAAGTTACGAAGTTTGACGATCTCCGATCGCAGCATTCCGCATCGCGGCAATCGTAACGGCGGTAATATAGCGCAGTCCCGACGCCAGTTCGCTCCGGTTGTTGGAGGTCAGGATGGCGTCCAAGCCGCCGAATAACGGATCGACGGCGCCAAGCGAACGTTGCAAGGCGCCTCCGCCTTGTTGATAAAGTTTGTCTTTGTAATTGAGCAGCTCGTTTCGGAAAGAAGCGAGCTGTTTGATTGCCTCGCTGTCCGACATCGACAGCGACTCCAGCCCCGTAACGATCCGCTCGAGGTCGCGCAGGGTTTTGTCGAGATAGGTCAATGTGTCGACGAGCATTGCTGCGTCACGCACATTCAGTCCTGTTACGGTAGCTTTGGGTACTGAATACTGAATTACCACGGTGGAATCATTCTTTCGGGAAACCGCGTCTGCCGAAGACTTGTCGAAATATGTAGCTATAACTACAAAATAGGCGGTTTGATCGTAGTAAATATAGCCTGCCCCTCCGCCCGCACGCACGACGGAAGCGCGGGCGATAGCCGCCTGTTCGCTGTCCAATCCTTCGGACGCCACAAAATAATAGGGGGTGCCGTCGACGGGATTGATTGCCGATTGCAGATCGCCGATCAGACTGCCGCCCCCCAAAAACTGCGTCGACGCGACGACGATCAAAAAACAGACCAGGATTGCGATTACGGCAAACAGTTCGGGTCCTGCCTTGCGTTTGGGTCGGGCGGAGCGTACCGATTTGCGCGGATCCCGGTATGCGCCGAGATCGTTTTGCCGCGGATCGCGGAACCTGACCGGATCGTCGGGAGCGCCGGTCTGTTCCGAAGCCGCTTCCTGCGGTTGAGTGCCGTCTTCGTCATAACGAAAGGCAGGGCGGGCACGCGGCGATGCTTTTCGCTTTCCGTAGGGGTCGTAAAAATTTTTCAGGCGGAATTCCGAATAGTCCATACAGTCATTTTATGTCGATCGCCGTCGATCGATGATGCCTTTTGCAGTGTCGGAGAATGTTCGGTTTTGATGAAAGTTTGCGCTTTTTGCGCTCCGCGCGGATAAATTATCGTAAATATTCAATGTTTACATTGACTTATATATTTATATTATAGTAATCTATATGCGGTATCGGTACCCCCGATTCTCTTCTTCAACACGTCTTTCCTTTCACGGAGGTTTCGTTATGTCCAGAACGCGTAAGTTCGGTGTTTTCTCGCTCCTGACGATTGCGGCGCTGATCATTGCCTTTGCGGCGGTGTTTGCGGCGTCGCCGTTCGATGCGACGCCTTACCGCTCCGCCATCGCCGCAGACGGCAAGCACGACAGTAGCGATGGGACCTGGTTTACCGGGTCGGGATTGCAGTTTGGCGAAAACATCTTTTCTACCTCGATGCATTCCGATTATTCACCCTCCGGGGACGGATCGGGTACGGTCTCGGGCAGTGACATCGGCCACGGACAGGACTTCTATGTCGATACCATCGATCGGGAGGGAGGCAAAGTCGATTACTCCTCCACCGGGCTTACCGTAGACGGCGCGACGATTGCCTCCAAGGCGATGATGGATTACGAGTCTACCGTCAATAACGCCGTTTACAGCGCAATCAACGACGCTCAGATGGAAGTTTATTTCTCGTTTGAAGGAATTGCTTCTTACTCCGCAACCGACGGCGTTACTTCCAACGTTTCCATTAAGCTGTTCTACTACAATTCTTCGACGGCAGGCTCGCCAGTCTATACGGCACAAAGACAAATTTCACTGACGCCTTCGAGCGGAAGCAGCAATTTTTCGGTGTATTTTGCCGATGCCGGCAACAACTCGATTCCCATCGGCAACGCTTCGGCAGGCGCTTATTTCAAGGTGGAAATCAGCTCCGATTATGCCGCAACTTTCCGTGGACTCAAAGCGTATGTCTCGGTACGGATGAAAGAACAATTTTCGTTCTCCAATCCCGTTTTTACCGTTTCGGGCGCTAACCGCACGACGCTTACCTACAACGCGCAACACGAAAATTATCGTCGCGAAAACGATCTCGGTCTGATTTACGTCAAGACGGGGGATCAAATCGCATTTGAAATCGACGTTACTTACGGCAGCAATCTGGCATACGATTTCCCCTCGCACTATGCCAACGTTTTCCGCACCGCAGAACTTGCTTCGGACGGGTCCGGCAGTTGTATCGTGTGGGAAGTGTCCTCGGTCAACGGGGCTCCCGCCGCGGCAAGACAGGAACGTGATTTTATGCCGGGCATCGTTTCCGACGAAATTTATGCGGGAACTTCGGCGTCCTTTAAAGTCGCTTCTCTGCCGACGTCCGTCACCGAATTTACGATTACGGCATATCTGTATTCGGCGTACGAGCGGGGCGAATACACCATTCGCGCCGAGTCCGAACCCATTGTCTTCAAGGTCGATAATATCGCTCCCGAGATCCCCGCAATCGTTCCGGAGTCCGATTTCGGTAAGATTCTCAATGCGAGATCCTGGTACACAGAGAGCAACAATCCGATCATCGAGCTGATGTCCTCCGCGACTCAGTCGCGTGAATTTGTCTATGCTTTCGTCATGGAAAACCCCGATATCGGCACCCTCGATATGACCAATTACGACTACACCCCCGGCGTCAATGCTCCTTTGACTTATCCAGTGGGCGGAAGTTCCAAAACCGCCGAACGTCAGGTCCTTTACGGATACAGCAAGGTTAAACAGACGACGATCAACAACGGTCAGATTGTCGATCGGCTCGACAACGACGGCAATCCGATTTACGATATCAAAGATCTGATCGCGGGCTGTAAGTTCCAGGACGGAATGGCTCAAACCCTTGTCCTTGTCCGCGTTGACGACGCAGGAAACGTCAGTCAGCGGATTATGTTTACGGGCAACAACGCGGTCAAAGTGGATTCCGTTCCGCGTGAAGTCCGTTTGACTTATATTTACGGCGAAGAAGGCGCTGTCGGAGAGGGTAGCATGAAAAATCTTGCCACTCCTTACATTTTTGTCGGCAGCAAATATCACGACGAAAACGGCGTATTCATTTATAAAGACAACACAGACTCCAACTTCGCTACGATTTCGACCAATCCGTACGCTTCGGCAAAACGTCTCGATTACGTTACCGTCCGCATGACCTTCAGCGAAATTCAACGCCTGAACTTCAACCTGGTCAGCTATACCAACAACGCCACCGTCAACGTCGAAAATATCCGCTATGTCACCGACGTTCCGCAAGGCCGTCCCTGGTTTTTCGATTTCACGTTCCGCATGGACGAAATCGTTATGGACGGGTACTCCGAATTTTATTTCAATTTCCGCGAGTGGCTGACGGTCAAACTGACCGAATCGGTCCCGGGGCTTGCGGGCAACCAATTCGAATTCGACGGCAGGGAAATCAATGCCGTAACGCGTGCGCGCGCTTACGACTCCAAGGGCAAATTGCAACAGGGGATCGGATACAATCCGATGTATTATAAGCTTTACGATTTCTCTTATTATCCTGCCGACAACACCGTTGTCTGGAACGGGATTTCCTATGCCGGAAGCGGCACGCCGTCTTTGCAGAAAGAATATACCTTCAACGGAGTGCAATGGATGCCCGTGGTCATCGAACGCTTTGCGCAGGGAGAAGGGGAAGATCAGACCTCTTATTACGAGATTGCGGCTTATCGGGTCGGAGAAGGGCAACCTTACGGCTACAAAGACGCGGGAACGTACTGGTTGGTCTTAAACGTCGATACGACTTCCACTTATTTGTATTGCGGTACGCTGGAGACGCCGATCGAAATCCTCAAAGCTTCGCCCGCCGTCACCAATCTTCGCCCCACGGGCCCGTTGACTTACGGCACGTTTACCGGGGTCGAAGGGACCGAAAGCTATCAGGCGGGATTTGACTTTTTGCGCTTCTACAGCGACAGCGTCAACGGCGAGTTGATTTCGCCCGAAGACAATATCTATTTCAACGGCGTTACATATTACTACTCCGGTGCGGGCGTACTGGGACAATATTATTTTATTACGCCCGAACAGGATTCGGCGGAGTATTACAATCCCTCCGTCAACGCAAAACGCCGCGTCGTCGTCGAATTCCGTCCCGTCGACGTAACTTCGGTGCGTCAGGAAGATATTGCAAACAATTACGATCTCTTCTATTACCTCTTCTATGATTTCGACGAAAGCAAGGGGATGTATATTCTCAAGGAAGGCGCCAAGCACGCCGGCAATTACGACCGTCAGCAGATCGAGGTTTATGTCGAGATTCTCCATGCTACCGCTACCGTGCAGCCCGATGGGGAGTGGAGCACCGTTTACGACGGGACCCCGCAAAGCGTATCGGTGGTCACAGAACCTGCAGGACTTCCCGTGGTCATCGAATATAAACTCGCGGGAACGGGTGACGAAAATTACAGCGTGGAAGCGCCTCACGTCGCCGGCGAATATATCGTGCGTTTCGGCGTCGATTCCGAAAACTGCAACTATACCAGCGAACGCAAAGAACAACGTTATGTCATCAATCGTCGCAACCTCGATCTCGAAGTCGGCGGTCTGACTCCGCTGGATACGGCTTTGATTTATCAGGGTCAGACGTTTACTTCTTCGTTGGATCTTCTGTTCGGCAGACTGACCAAGCCGCAGACCACCGCGACCGATACCGTTTACGACTCCTTGGGAGCACCTTCTAAACAGGAAGTTTTTGTCCGCTACAGCTACGACTTCCTTCAGGTCGCCGATTATGAAGGACAACCCGTTTCGGGCGGCGTCGAATATCAGGACGTCTTGCAGATCACGGGAAATCTTCTCGATGCGGGATATTATCTGATGACCATCAACGTCTATGAACAGAACTACAGCGGTTCGGTGACGGTGTTGCTGCGCATCGGACAGGCGTTTTTCGACAACGAGTATCTCAGCGTCGTGTTCCCTCAACTGCTCGAACAGGTCGAAAATTATGACCTCGACGAAAAACTGCTTCCGTTCCGTGCGCATTTCGAATACGGCTTGACCCTTGCCGAGGCGCAGGAACTGTTCTTGCTGATGGATGCCAATTCCAAAGCGCAGTTCATTTATGCCGGAATCTCGGGTATGGTCGATGTCCCCGGCAGATTCTTTGTCGAGTCGGAAGATCAATATATCGAGCGGAACGGCTTGGATCCTGCCGATTTCCCGCGGAATCAAAGAGGCGCGCTGCTGCTGCCCGTGAAATATGACGCCGACGACAATATTATCGCTTATTCTCTCCGTTTGTGCTGGGAAGCGGGCGCTTACGAAAACGTGACCGATGCCGAAGGCAATATCACCGGAACACGTTTTGTCAAAGACTACAACTTCGAACTTGCTTATACGACGGTCGAAATCCGCGTTGCGCGCGCCGCGGTGACGTTTGACAACGTCAAGCTGTCCGACTTGATTTACGGACAGAAGCTTTCGGAAGCGAGCGTCGAAGGGCTTCCCGTCGATCTCGGCGGAACGGCGTTGGATGCCGAAAGTTATACCATCGAAATCCTCGAGTCGGGCGATTTGGTTTATCCCAAAGGTTCGCACAACATCACGGCAAGATTTTTGCCGGGCGAAGCAATCAAACGCAGCTATCGCGCGATGATCGGGATTCAGATTCCGTTAAACGTCGGGATTAAGACCGCTTATATCGAATTTACCGACAAGGCGGAAATCCCGGGCGCGGAAGGAGCGGTTCTTTCCCGCGTGTATCGCACCGTTTACGCCGATCCGCAGTACCGCGTTTATTATATGGACGGAGACAATAAAGTTTACGTCGAAAACATTTTGGTTTCGTTTGCCTTTGCCGACTCGGACGGCAACAGCGTTACCATGTCCAATACAACCCCCGTCGGTCAATATGTCGTGACCGCTTCCATCAACGACGAAAACTACGCCGGCGTCCAAACCGAAGCGTATTATGTCGTACGCGCCGACCTCACATTGTACCGCCAGCCCGGTTACGGCAACGTTTATTACGGCACCACACTCGGCGAGGTCGAACTTTCCGCGGGAAGCTGTATGGATCAGTCCGGTACGGATATCATCGAAGGAACTTTCCGCTTCGTCGATCCCGCCTTCCGTCCCGAACCCGGCGAGCATCTCGTCGGCGTGGAGTTTGTTCCTAACGATCCCGATGTCTACCACAATTATAATCGGTTTGTCATCGAGGACTTCTTGCTGATCGTATTGCGCGCTCCCGTTACGATTACGACCGAAGTCACTTCCTTTGTATACGACGGCAGCGTCGTCGATATCGGCGCCGAAGCGTTCGATCCCGACGGCAATCCTCTGCAACTGATCGTAAATTATTCGACCGAAGACGGGAAAGCTCCCGTCAATGCCGGTACTTACGTCGCCACAATCCGCGTCGACGAAACGGTACAGGCATATTACGCGGGCGAGCTGGTCGTCGACGTCGTGATCGAAAAAGCATCGGCATCCATTGACGCATCGGCACAAACCTTTGTTTATACCGGGGAGGGGATTTCGGCAGAACTTCGCTCCGATCCCGAGGGGCTTGCCTTCCGTGCCGTTTACCGCGACAACGTCGGCGCCGTGGTGGAAGGACTGCCGTTCCGCGTCGGTCGCTATAACGTCGAGCTGACGGTTGACGATCCCAACTATAAGGGCTTTGCGGCACTGACCATGATGATTCGTCCCGAATTGATCGGACTCGATCATATCGATCAGAATTATCAGCCCGATATTTCCGCCGCACTGCCTGTCGTGCCGTCGTTTAATCCTGCGGGAATCGCCAGTACCGTTTCGTATCGCTTGAGCGGAAGCGAAGCCGATTTTTCAACGAGCTTCCCCACACGGGCAGGGGTTTACGAAATCAGAATCGAATTGTCCCAAAACGGATACAACGGCGTCTTTACAACCTACGAAGACGGTTTGCCGTTACTGTTGACCATTCACAAGATCGCGGCGACGATTTCGGCAGACCCGGTATATACCTCGGGTTATCGCGGAGAGCCGATCCCCGTAACCTCTGCCGACAGCACCGTTCTCGGTAATACGGTAAGTATTGCCATCTCTCCGATCGGAATCGGCGTACGGTATTTCTATAAGTCGGAGGGAGCGGACGATTCCGCTTATTCCGAAACGGCACCCACCGATGCCGGACGCTATGACGTTCGCATCGTCATTGACGATCCCAACTACTACGGAACCCATGAACTCAGCTATGTGATCGAACAGGCGGTTCCGTTCATCCGTGATTTGCCGTATATCGAAAGTACGATATTCTACGGCGATTATTCCGCAGACGTGGTGTTCAGCGAAGAACTGAGAGGCGTAGTGCTGTTCCGCGCAACGGGCGAAGACATCACCGAACTCGGACATTGGGAGATCGGGGAAGAAATTCGCGGTTATATCTGCGGCACCCATAACGTCAGACTGAAATTCGTCCCCGACGACGCAACCAATTTTACGGTGGCGGAGTCGACGATCAATGTTTCGATCGTTAAGATGGATATCAGCGACTTGTTGCGGGTCAATGAAGAGGATCTTCTGCGACCCTACAGCGGACAGCCCGCAGTGGTTCGCGGCTATATCGATCCGTCCTTTACGCCTGTTGCCGAAAACGATCCGATTAAACTGCGCGTCGAATACGGACAGAATTTCTCGGTCAACGCGCCCAGTGCCGTCGGCGAATACAATGTCCGAGTCGTTGTCGTGGACGATAACTACGCAGGTATTTCGGAGTCGGCTTTACTGCGGATCATGAAGGCAATCCCCGACGTCGTATATCCCCAATACAATCCTCTGAAGGTCGGGACCGCCGTCAAAGAAGCCGTTCTTTCGGTTTCGGGAAAAGCGTATGTCCCGGGAACCAACCGCACGATTTCGCTGGAAGGAACGTTTGAATTCGAGTATCCCGACTACCAAATCGCGCATGCCAACGAAAACAGCATTGCCGTCAAATTTGTTCCTGCCGACTCCAGCAATTATCAGACCGTGTCGGCGAATATCAACATTGTCGGAATCGGCGCCGAACTCGAACTCAACGGCGTTGCGGCAGGGGCGCTGACGTTCGGAATGCCTTTGAAGCAATCGCGGCTGACTTATGTGTCCGCCACCGAAAAGGGTACCGAAAATGTCGTTGAAGGTACCTTGTTGTGGGTAGACGAAACATTTGTGCCGGGCGTCGGAGCCGCCTGTACCTATGTATTCCAGGCGTATGACCGCAATATCTACAACGATTATTACGGTACGATCGAGGTCGAAGTCGCCCCGGGATTGCTGTACCTCGATCTCGATAAGAGCGTGATCCGCAATTATATTTATCCCGAAGGACAAGCTCCGCAAGCGGTCAAGGATGCCGTTTTGGAACTCGGTTTCTATTATCTGACCCGTTACGATCAGGCGGGCGACCCGTTGCCGGGAGATGCCGTGCGTCGGGTTTATGTGGACGGCGTGACGTACGCGCTTAACAACGGTTTCGGCAATCTCGACGATATCGTCACCGAAAAGCTGGTCCGAACCGTCGGAATCGACATTACGCATCCCGATTTTTCCGGATGCTACCTGCAAACGCCCGAAGGCGACGTCGTATGCGAATCGGTATCGATCGGCACGTATTACTATGTAGCCGAACAGAATATCATCGTAGGCAGTCGTGAAAAATATTTCGACGACGAAGCCGTGACGGTCGAGGACCTCGGATTGCAACTGTCCGATACGATATATCAAGTCGATTTCAAGGGATTCCGTATCGTGTCCGTGACGTCGGGCGGCGTTGCCGTGGACGAAATCCGTGCGGCAGGGGTATATCTGGTCACCGTCAGAGTGGACGATGCCAATTATGACGGCGTCAAAACTTTTGAATATCGCGTGTTGAAGCGTGATATTTCCGATGCGATGTCGATCGAAGGCAATCAAAAAGTTTACGGGGAATCGGGATCCCCGAGAGCGGTATTCGACGGATACGAAATTGCTTCCGGCGATCTGATTTATCAGTATTTCAGCGAAGATTTCTCGCAAAGTTACGGTAGCATCGTGCCGCAGTTTGCAGGGGTTTATAAGGTTCGCGTTACGATTGCCGCGTCCAACCCCAGTTATACCGCGACCAAAGACTTCAACTACATCATCACCAAAAAAGAAGCGACGATTTCGGTCAACTCCTTGTATACCTATACCTACGGAGAAGTCAGCCCCATCGTTCCGGTGATTTCCAACAACATCTCCAAAGAGTATTATAAGATATATTATACGAAGGACGGCGCTTCCGCCGCGACCGAGATCGCTCCCACCGACTTCGGCAGCTACAGCGTCCGTATCGTCATTACCAACCATCCCAACTTCGAAGGTGAAGCGACGACGCGCCTCATCATCAATAAAGCAAGCGTTGTCGTCGATACCCTTCCGACCTTGGATCCCATCGTTTACGGACTGAAACTCTCGACGTCGCGTATTACGGGCGGCAAAGTCGTGTTCGGACTCTCCGCGACCGAAGTGCAGGGTGTGTTCAGCTTCCTCGAGCCCGACCGTAGCGACTTCAATGCCGGTCGGACGACCGTCCGCATGGTCTTTACGCCCACCAATGCAAACTTCAACGCCGCCGAGTTCGATTGTCCCATCGAAATTTTGCAAGCGACCGCTTCGATCGAATTCACCGGCGGTACGACGGCAATTTACAACGGCGCCCAACAGACGCCCGGATACGTTACGCAACCTGCGGGAATCGACGTTGTCTTTACGTTCTATCAAGACAACGTACCCAAACAGGCGATCGCGGCAGGGACGTATCGCGCCGTTGCCACCATCAACAATCCCAATTACGTCGGCTCTGCCGAAGTGGAATTTACCATTCAGAAAGCTTCGGCGATCGATGTCGTCAATCCCAATGCCAGCAGCATTCGCTACGGACAGGCGTTGCAAAACAGCACGCTGACGGGCGGAAGCGTCGTCTACGTCGCAGGTGCCGAGCCTGTCGTCGGTACGTTCGACTTTTACCGCAACCCGGGATCGCCTCTCGGCGAAGTCGGCGTTTATGACGTCGAATACCGCTTCACCCCCCGCGATACGCAAAACTACGAGATTTATTACGGCGTCGTACCCGTGCGCGTCGAAAAGGCAAGTGCGGAAATTACGGTTTCCAATACGAAGTTCGTCTACGGTCAGCCCGTGACGGCTCCCGTCTTTACGACCGATCGCGGCACCCTCGCCATCGACAACTCGGAGTTTGACCAAAAGGGAATGCTCGGATCCTTGCCGAATTCGGGTGTGTATCAGTTCACGGCTACGATCGAGGACAAAAACTACGAGGGCAGCGTCGTTTATCTCATCGAAGTCGATCGTAAAGAAGTTTCGGTTCGCTTTGTCGACGACGCCGCAAATCCCGTAACGCGCTATCTGACGCATTACGGAAGCGCTTCCCTTCTGTACGCCAAAGCCGAAATCCTGGTTGACTCGCTGATCGCGCAGGACAGACCGCTTCTGTCCGAACTCAACGGCTATCTCCAGTTCCGTTACGCGAAGAAGGGCGAACCGTTTACCAACGCAACCGAGCGCGTTCCCACGGCGGTGGGCGAATACGTCGTGTACGTCCTGATGCGTACCCATAACAATTACTTCATTACCGAAGGCGCGGTGTCGATCGACTATATCGTGGAGCGCGGAACTATCAACGTCAACGATATCGTGTTGTCCAATCTGACGCAGACTTACGGATCGGTCGCGATGCCCGTCGTAACCGTTACGCCTTCCGGTGTCGAGTACGTCATATCCTTCCCCGGATACCTGACGATGCCCACGAGTGTCGGCACGCACAGCGTCAAAGTGACGGTGACCGATCCCAACTATCTGCCCGTCGAAAAGGACGGAGCCTTCCGGATTCTGCCCAAAGAGATCTCGGTGGAAAATCTGAAAGTGTACGACAAAGCCTTTGACGGTACGCCCAATATCAAAGTTACGGGCAACCTGAAAGGGGTTTTGCCTTCGGACGAGGTCTACCTTACCCTGACCGCCGTGACCGAAAACAAACGTTCGGAAGCAGGAAAGCATAACGTTATTCTGACTTCGTGGGACATCTCGGGTCTGCATGCCGGAAATTACATCGTCGTCGAACCGATTTACAGCCTCAATGCAACGATTCTGCGCAAAACCGTATCCGATCCCGTGTCCGGGTCGTATATTTCGAGCGACTCCGGCTTCTCGGCAAACGTTACCGTCGAATTCGACGAGGTATACGACGCCCGCAATCAGACAAACTTCTTTACGTCCCTGTTCGGGCAGAAGGCAACGGTGCAGAAGTTCAGCATCAAAGAAAACGGCATTACGACGGTGCTGGACGGCAAAGTCAAGTTCTTCGTCAAAATACCCGATAAGTACCTGAACGCCGAAAATCTGGTGGTGGAAGGGATGGACGAACTTGCCGATCAAAATATTCAGTTCACCCGCGAAGGAGATTATATCGTCTTTTACGCCGATACTTCGGGATCGATCGTGTTCTATACCAACGATTTCCCGTACTGGATTATTATCGTGGTGGCGGTTGTTCTGATGCTGATCATCGGGACGGTCTGCGTCGTTTTGCTCAGCCCCGTTCAGCGCAGAAAACGGACTTCCCGCAGACTGCGCAAGGCGTATGAAGCCGAGCAAAAAGCCCGTTCGGCTTCCGTTGCCAAACAGCGCAACGACCGTGCCGCCGCGGCATACCGTCAGTCGAGCGGATACTGGAAAGGTCCCTCGGAAAGAAAATCAAAAAGGAGATGATTGCGTGAAACCGATTTCCCGCATTCAAAAACGGATTGTTTTGCTTCTCGTCATCGCCGCGGTTGCGGCGATCGGCGTTGCCGCATCCCCGGGGCTTCCGGCGTTTGCCGACAGCGCGGGGGATATCGGGAGCAACGAAGAGCTGTATGTTAATATTACCTGTCCGACGGGATCGGCTTATCAAAGCCCCGCCGTCGGAGTCGAACTTCTGATCAACACACCCACCGATATCAAAAAGCTGGAGTATATTTATTCCACCGACGAAGAGGACACCAAGTATACCGTCGACGTAGCCGATCATGAGGTGGTCGAAGGGCGAAACGGAAGGGATCGCTGGCAGTTCAGCGTCAAAATCGGTTATTTCGAAGGGGACGGCGAAACGCCCGATCATCCCACGCACAACGGCGAGATGGTAGCGATCGCCTATGTCGACAACGGAGAAGACGCTTTGTTGCCCCTCGAAAGCGATATTTATCAGGTTCGCCAGATCGACTATGCGCCTCCCGTCCTGCAGTACGGCGCCGACGAAACGCTGTGGTACTTCGAGGCGGGGGTTCTGAAACTGAAAGTCAAAGCGACCGATCATCGCACGCTTCCGATGTTTTCCGCAACCAGCGGCCTGCGCGGCGTATGGGTCTTTTATGCCGAGAATGACGGAATCGAAATCGGGGACGGCGAACAGGCGGGCGAGGACTTCGATCCCGACGATATTCTGATCGACAATTTTGTTCTGATCCACGAAAAGCGCTTCGATACCGCGTCGGGCGGACAACAGACCAACGAATACGCAACCGAAATTACCGTTGACAAAAACGGTACTTATTATGTCATGATGACCGATATGGTCAACAACCTCGGCTTGACTCGTTTGTTCCGCTACGACGACGCGCCGCAATACAAGATCGACGTCAACGGAACGACCGTCAATCTGGATGCCGTATTGGATCAGGCTGCCGATCAGATCGAACGGGGAAAAGATTATTATCACCCCAGCGTAATCGAATCGTTGCAACAGGCGCGCGACGACGTGCTGTATGCTTTCATGACCGGGCAAAGCGACGAGAAAAAGAAAGAAGCCTATCTTGCTTTGGTTCACGCTCAGAACTTTTATAACAATGCTACCGTCACGTTTACCTTGAAGATCAACAACGAAGAGTTTTTGGACGGTGCAATGAAACTTTACGGGTTTGATATAACGATCGCATCGGATTTGCTGAACGGCGAAACGCTGATGGCGACGGTCGATGTCTTGCGCTATGCCGAGCGGGATAAATTCGACGAGGAGGCAATCCGTACGGCAGACTTCCCTTCGGTTGATCTGATGTTCCGCCTCCGCTATCGGTTGACGCGCAACGATCTTGCCTTCGAGCCCGAAGGACCGTTCCGTTTGCGGATGGAAGTTCCGGATACCTATCGTGCCGTGCGCATCGTTCGGGTCGATCCCGAGAGCGGTGCTTATACCGCGGTGGACTGTGACTTCGGCGGCGCTTGGCTGGAGTTTGAGATCGCCGACGGAAAGAGCGATTATTTTGTCCTGGTCAGCCGGGACGAGCAAGGAGGCAATCTTGCCCTTTGGATCGGGCTCGGCGTCGGCGGCGGGGTGCTGATCGCGGCGATCGTCGTGCTGATTATCCTGAAAAAGAAAGGGATTCTCGATCGGAAGTCCGGCAAGAGAAAAGGACAAAAAGCAAGCGAACAGGGTGCTGAACTTTCCGATTCGGATGCCCGTTTGTCCACGGGAGAGGGCGGGGCGGAAAAGCCGAAGCCTGCCAACAAATCAAAAAAGAAAAAGAAGAAATAGGGGAAATTTATGAAGTATCTCAAACAGACATTTGCATATCTGTTCTTGATCGAGCGCGGCAAGCGCGTGTTGCTGTTGTATCTCTTGTCGATTCCCGTCGGGATCTCTTTGGCAATGATGTTTCCGTCGTATCCCTTTTTGCAATGGGTTTTGCGCGCGGATGCCGAGGCAAGCGGATTCTGGAGCAACTTCACTTACGGCATTAACGGTTATGTCTATTGGATCGGAGCGGGCGCGTTGCTTTTGACCTTTGTCGTTTTCGTCGCGTTGGCGTCCACCGTCGTCAGTCGATCGATGCGTATGGGAAAGTTCAGAATCGTATCGGTGCTTGCCGATATCAACGACGGATTTTTCCCCGCGGCGTACATGGCACTGACGGTCATCGCGGCGGTTACGTTGCTGAAAACGGCGTCCTCGCTGGTGGTCGGACTGTGGTTCAGACTGTCCAATCCCGTCCTTGTGTCCATTCTGAACGGAGCCTTTACGGTAGCGATCGGCGTGGTGGCAATGTATCTTGCCACCGTATTGGTTGCATATTTTCCGCTGATGATCGTCAACGGACTGAAGCCGTATTCCGCGTTTATCAATTCCGTCCGCAAATGCGTGCGGCACAAAAAGCATCTCTTTGTCGGCATCTTCCTCCCCGTTGCGACGGTTACGGTCGGCGGTATCCTGGTCAGCCTTGCGGCAAATCCGCTTGCGTCGGTTCTGTTTGACAGCTTTACATACGCGTTCCTCGTTGCCTACTTTATCCCGTTTGTCCTGATCGCGTATTACGAAATCGAAGGAATCGGAAGAGAAGACTTTACCAGAGAATATTTCTTCCGAAAATCCAAATAGGAGATTGTTATGATCTTTAAAAACGCCGGAGCGTTGCTCCTCGGGAGCGTCAACCTCTTGTACAAAGTTTTGATATACGCCGTTATCCTGTCGCTTTTGTTTGCGGGGCTTTTTTCGGCAATTCTGCAGCCCGTCGCCGAAGCCGCAGGGAAAGACTTCAATCTTGTCGCGGCATGGAATACCGCCGTCGATACCTTGCTAAAAGCCGGGACGGAGACCGGTGCCGGCGTCTACGGATTGTTTGATCGTCTTACCCTCTTTATACAAGAAAACAGTACATTGATCTGGCAAGCAGTCGGGTTCAGCGCTTTGCTGTTGTTTTTGTTTACGTTCGGCTACTCCTTGCTGACCATTCCCGCCGCTTCGATTGTTTACAGTAAAATGGCAAGCGGTTACAACCCCAAGTTCGGCAACGCATTTGTCGCAAATCTCGGGAAATCCGCGCTGTATGCCTTGATTTTTTCCTTGATCACCGTTCCGTGCAACGTCGCAATCGGACTGGCTGCCTTTTTCGTCGCGCAATGGCTCTTCCCTTCCCTCGGCGTGATCGCTTTGACCATCGCCGCGTTTGTCCTCATTCTGCTCGGCGCCCTTCGGATTGCCGCGTTCAGTCAATGGGTGCCGTTGATCGTCATCGAAAAAATTTCGGTCGCCAAGGCGTTTTGCCGTTCCTTTGCCGCAACCCGCAAGGTGTTTTTCCGCATCCTGCCGTCGCTGTTTACGCTGTCGGCAACAATGTTTGCATTGTTCACCACAACCATGATCACGACGTTCGGCGTCGTGCCGCTGCTCATTTTCCCCGCATGTCTGTTGCTGACGATCAATATCGGATTTGTCGCGTATTTTGAAAATCATCAGATGAAATTTTATCTTGACGAAAACAACATCGTCACCCATACCCTTCAGGAATAATTTCGTTCCTTACGTCGATTCGATCATTTTTTAAGCTGTTAAGGTAAATTGCTTGACAGCTTTTTTCTTTCGGGTATAATAATACTGTAAATCAATTATCCTTCACATCATATGGAACGGGAAAAAGACATCCGGATCGGGATCCTCAACGACTATTACGGCTCGATGCTGACCGATTATCAGCGCGAAATGGTTCGACTTTATTACGACCGCGACCTTTCGCTTGCCGAAATCGCAGAGCAATACGGCGTGTCCCGTCAGGCGGTTCGCGAAGTTCTGGTGCGCAGTCGTCAAAAACTTCTCGAGTGGGAAGATCGCCTGCATCTGCTGGCAAAACTCGCCTCGGTCGCAGATAAGATCGAAGCATTGATCGATCGTACCGACGATCCCGTTCTGACAACGGCGTTACAAGCCATTCTTGCGGAGGTCAAAGATATCTGATGGCGATACTTGGTAATTTATCCGAAAAAATTTCGCACGCATTCGCAAAGCTCAAAAACCGCGGTGCGCTGACCGAACTCGAAATCAAAGAGGCCATGCGCGAAGTGCGCATTGCGCTTCTCGAAGCCGACGTCAACTTCGTCGTGGTCAAAAACTTTATCAAATCGGTTTCCGACCGCGCGCTCGGCGAAAACATTCTGAAGGGACTCGACGCCTCTCAGCAGGTGATCAAAATCGTCAACGAAGAGCTGATCGCGCTGATGGGATCCAAACACGCCAAACTTGCCGTCAGCGACCGTCCGCCGACCGTGATCATGATGTGCGGATTGCAGGGCGCGGGCAAAACGACGATGTGCGGCAAACTTGCGACCATCCTCAAAAAGGACAACAAGAAGGTTTTGCTTGCCGCAGGCGACATCTATCGTCCCGCGGCAATCAAACAGCTGCAAATCGTGGGCGAAAAGGCGGGGGTCGAAGTCTTTGAAATGGGACAGACTGATCCCGTCAAAATTGCCCGCGAAGCAGTGGATTATGCGACCAAACAGGGGTTTGACACCGTCATTGTCGATACGGCGGGACGCTTGCATATCGACGAGCAGCTGATGGAAGAGCTTCGCAAAATCAAGCAAACCGTCAATCCGACCGAAATTCTTTTGGTTGTCGACGCAATGCTGGGGCAGGATTCGGTCAACGTAGCCGAAACCTTTAACCGTCAGCTGGATATTTCGGGCGTGATTCTGACCAAACTGGACGGCGACACCCGCGGAGGCGCCGCGCTTTCGATCCGCGCCATCTGCGGCAAACCGATCAAGTACGTCGGCGTCGGCGAAAAAATGACCGATCTCGAGGCGTTCCATCCCGATCGGATGGCGAGCCGAATCCTCGGCATGGGAGACGTATTGACGCTGATCGAAAAAGCGCAGAACGCCATCTCCGAAGAAGACGCCATCCGCATGACCAAAAAGCTCAAGGATCGCACCTTCGATCTCAACGATTATCTCGAGCAGCTTTCCTCGGTTAAAAAAATGGGGAATCTCAGCGAGATGGTCGGGATGATCCCCGGACTTGCCGGCAAGCTGAAAGGAGCCGACCTCAACATCGACGAAAAACAGATCGAACGCACCAAAGCGATCATCTGCAGTATGACGCCATCCGAACGCGCCCATCCCGAAATTATCAAGGGCAGCCGCCGCAAACGGATTGCCAAAGGGTCGGGGACGCAGATTCAGGACGTCAACCGTTTGCTGAATCAGTTTGAGCAGACCAAAAATATGATGAAAATGTTCGGTTCGGGCAAACGCAAGTTGCCGTTCTGACAAACAGCTTCATGCAAATTACCTTTTTTAAGGGATAAAATATCAAAAAATACTTATACAACCGGAGGTTACAACAATGGCAGTAAAAATCAGACTTACCAGAATGGGTGCAAAAAAGAATCCTTTCTACCGCATCGTGGCGATCGACTCCCGCAAAGCGCGTGACGGCGAATACATCGAGCAAATCGGCTACTACAACCCCGTCAAACAGCCCGCAGAAGTCAAAATCAACGCCGACATCGCCAAAAAATGGCTTTCTAACGGCGCCCAACCCACCGATACCGTCCGTGATCTTTTCGTAAAAGAAGGGATTCTCGAAGGCAAAGCCGTCAAAGCGGCGGAAAAGACCGAAGCCGAGGCGGTTGAAGAAGCGACGCTTGCCGCTGCCGCCGAAAAAATCGAGGACTAATCGTTATGCGCGAACTGGTAGATTTTCTCGTCAGACAGATCGTGGAGGACGGCGCATATGAAATCGTTATGCTCGAGGATCACGACAACGTCGAAATCAAAGTGTTTGTGGACAAAAACCGCGTTGCCAAGCTGATCGGTAAATCGGGCAGAATTGCCAAAGCAATCCGTACGATCGTCAAAGCCGCCGCGCAGAACAGCGACAAACACTACGATATTTTTATCGAAGAACGCTGATGAAAGCAGGCGTTGTCCTTAAAGCGCAGGGGATCCGCGGCGAGATAAAAGTCCGGCCGTTGACCGACGCGCCCGAAGATTTCGGATCCGTCGACCGCTTTGCGGTCGGCGGGCGGGAATATGCCGTCGAACGCATACGCGTCGACGGCGATTTCGTTTATCTCAAACTGAAAGGGATTGACGACCGTAATGCCGCAGAAGCAATGGCGGGTCAAGAGATCTGCTTCCCGGACGGAGTACGTCCCGCGCTTCCCGAAGGGCGCTATTATATCGAAGATATTGTCGGTTGCGACGCGTATGCGGGCGACCGTTATCTCGGCGTGGTCAGCGACGTCTTGCAGTACGGCGCCGCCGACATCTGGTGCATTGACGGCGAAACGTCGCTGATGGTGCCTCTTGCCGAGGGCGTATTGCTCGGTGTCGATCTCGAAGGACACGTCGTCCGATTCGAACCCGTTCGCCTGGAGGAGGTCGCCGTCCGTGAAGATTGACGTTTTGACGTTGTTTCCGTCCATGTACCGCGTACTGGACGAAAGTATCATCGGCAAAGCCCTGCAAAAGGGTTTGTTCGCGGTCAATGTGGTCAATATCCGCGACTATTCTCTTGACAAACACAAAAAAGTCGATGATTATCCTTATGGCGGAGGCGCGGGGATGGTGATGATGCCGGGTCCGCTGCACGACGCCATCCGTGCCGTCGATCCCGAACATCGGGCGGTACGCATTTATCTCAGTCCCAAAGGAAAACGCCTCGATCAGAAAACGGTCATCGAGCTTGCCGGCGCCGAACGTCTGCTGTTGGTCAACGGCAGTTATGAAGGGATTGACGAGCGGGTGATTCAGCTTGACATCGATCTCGAACTGTCGATCGGCGACTATGTGCTGACCTCGGGCGATTATGCCTCGCTTGTTCTGATCGACGCCGTTGCACGCTATTTGCCCGACGTGCTGGGCTCGGAAAGCTCGACCGAAGAGGAAAGTTTTTCGGCAGGGCTTTTGGAATATCCGCATTATACCCGCCCGCGCGAATTCGAGGGGCTGTCCGTTCCCGAAGTTCTGGTCAACGGCAACCATCAGCTGATTGCCGCCTGGCGAAAAGCCGAAAGCGAACGGCTGACGCGGGAGCGTCGCCCCGATCTTTTGGAGCGTTAGCCTATGCATATCCATTGGTTTCCGGGTCATATGACCAAAGCCATCCGCATGATGGAACGCGAAATCGCGCTGGTTGACAGCGTGATTTATGTATTGGACGCGCGTGCGCCGCTTGCCTGTATCAACGAGGCGTTTGACGCCGTGATCGGTATGAAGCCCGTCTTATATGTTCTCAACAAAGCCGATCGCGTCCGACCCGAAGATTGCAAGGCGTGGCTGGATCGGTTTGCTTCGGAGGGGAAACGGTGTATCGCAACCGACAGTGTGTCCAAAAAGGACGCGCCCGCGATCGTCAAGGGGCTGTTGGAACTGAACGCGGCGTTGCTGGAGCGATACCGTCTGAAAGGCGTCAACAAAACCCTGCGCGCCATGGTGATCGGCGTACCCAACTGCGGCAAATCGACATTGATCAACAGCCTTTTGCGGCAGAAAAAGGCAACAACCGGCAATCGACCCGGCGTAACGCGGGGCAAACAGTGGGTTGCAATCGACCGCTATATCGAATTGCTGGACAGTCCGGGCGTTACATATCCCGACTTCCGCGATCAGGACAAAGCCTTGAGGCTTGCGCTGATCGGCAGTATCAAGGACGAAGTCGTCGATCCCGTCGAGCTTGCCGATGCGGCGTTATCGTTTTTGTCGGCGCACGATCCGGAGGCGCTGAAGGCGCGTTACGGGATCGAAGCGCTGCCGACGTCAGCCGCCGATCGGATGGAAGCGGTGGGGCAGAGGCGCGGCATGATGCTGAAAGGCGGAGAAGTCGATCTGCTCCGTACGGCAAATGCCGTGATCACGGACTTCCGGAAAGGTGCTTTCGGCAAAATTATACTGGAGTCGGCAAGGGATGGAATTTGACCGTTACGAAGGTGCTTATCTGAAGCAAAGTGTTCGCTTGATCTGCGGTGTGGACGAAGCGGGCAGGGGACCCCTGGCGGGTCCTGTCGCCGTCGGCGCCGTAATCCCCGATCTTGCGCGTCTGATCGCCGCGGTCAACGACAGCAAAAAGCTGTCCGACAAAAAGCGGCGTATCATATATCCGCAAATTATCGAAAACGCGATTGCCTACAAAACCGTTTTTGCAGAACCCGACGAGATCGACCGCGTCAATATTCTCAATGCGACAAAGGCATGCATGTATGACGCCGTGACGAGCCTGTTTCCGCTCCCCGAGATGGTGTTGATCGACGCCGTCAAAATCGAACTGCCGTATCCCGTCCGCGCGTTGATACACGGCGACGCGTTGAGCTACTGCATTGCCGCGGCGAGTATTCTTGCCAAGGTCGAGCGGGACGACAAGATGATCGCGTATGCCGAGCAATACCCCGAATACGGATTTGAAGAACACAAGGGGTACGGCACGGCGCATCACATCGCGATGCTGAAAAAATACGGACCGTGTCCCATCCATCGCCGCTCGTTTATCAAAAACTTTTTTCCCGATGAATCCTTCCGATAAGATAAAAGGGGGTGCCGAGGCGGAATACCGCGCCCTCGAATATTTAAGACAAAAAGGCTACCGCATCCTCGATCGCAACGTCAATTATCCGAAGGTCGGGGAGATCGATCTTGTTGCCAAAACGGGCGACACCTTGGTATTTGTCGAAGTGCGTTATCGCGCGACAAAGGACTTTGGGGATCCGATCGAGTCGGTTACGAATTCCAAAGTAAAAAAATTGCTACGCGCCGCCGAACGCTATCTTGCCGCTTTGCCGGTCAAGTTCGAGTCCGTACGCTTCGATCTGATCGCCGTGGACGACTGCGGCATCGATCACGTCGAAGACGCATTTTACGGCTACTGGCACTAAACGACGAAAAGCAAATTTTTTGCGCTGCGAACCCCGGCTTCGGCAAGAATCCGGGCTTTTGTGTATATTATGGTATTTATATTTAAGAAGTTGGGCAAAATCGCTTGAAAAATCCCTTTCGATTTGGTAACATATTAGAGACTTTGTAGCGGACCTATGCGGGAAGCGTCAGCAAATTCCAAGACCCGTACGTACGCTATGTATCAGTTGGAGGTAAGTATGAACATTATCGACATCATCGAACAAGAAGGCCTGAGAAAAGATCTTCCCGATTTCCGCGTAGGCGACAACGTCAAAGTTTTCGTCAAGGTCGTCGAAGGGACCCGCGAAAGACTGCAGGCGTTTGAAGGCACCGTCATCGCCCGCAAAAACGGCAGCATCCGTGAGACGTTTACCGTCCGCCGTCTTTCCTTCGGCGTCGGCGTCGAACGTACGTTCCCGCTTCATTCGCCCAAGATCGACCACATCGAGATTACCCGTCGCGGTAAGGTCAGAAGAGCCAAACTTTACTACCTCAGAGGACGCACCGGCAAAGCTGCCAAAGTCAAACAGCTCGGCCGCTAAGTCCCGCCTTTCCCTGTGCCCCGTCTTTCGGACGGGGTCGGGGGCTATCCCCCGAATTATCCTTTTTACCGTTTTTCGGAGTGAAAATGAAAAAAGTTTTGATCCTTTTGCTCGTCGTCGCATTGTCGGTAGCGATCCTTGCAGGGTGCGAATCGGCAGGTTCTTCCAAGTATAACGTCGACCTGACCAAAGGCGGCGAACTCGGCGCCTTCGACTTCGACACCTTGACCGAATTGCAAAAAACCTGGATCTTGAAGTCCGGCGGCACTTCGGGCAATGTTTTCAGTATCTGGAACAGCAACAACAGCACCGTCGCCAACGGCATTACCGTCGATACCTCTTCGGCAGGCTGGGCGTCGATTTCGCAAAAACTCGTACTGCGTCCCAATTCGTACTATAAAGTTTCGTACCGCTTCACGACTTCGTCGATGGCGGCGTTCGAAGAGGACAAACCCTTTGTCGGTCTTTATGTCGGCTTTGCCGAAAATCCCGACTTCAATATTCTCGACGACAAACCGACCGAACAACGGACTTCCACCAACAACGGTTCGGCTGAATATTATTTCAAAACCACCAATATCCGCGAAGTGACGCTCTCGGTCAACGTCGGGACCGAAGAACTTCCCGTCGTCGCCAAAAACGTGACGATCAAAGATCTTTCGATCGAACGCGTTTCCCGCGTGGCGGCAGAAGAGGGGGGTGCCGTTTCCGCGCTTTACACCCTGACTTCCACCGTCTACGGCGCCACCAGCTATATCAATCTCGTTTACGTCGTGATCGGTGCGGTTATGACGTTGGTCGCGGCTTATATCGCGTATATTCTCCGCGCCCGCAACGCTTACCTCATCAACGTTCGCACCCATACCAAGTTCTATGACGCGATTCTCAACGGAAAATCGGCAGGCGTACTGCTCGCCGCGGGGATTGCCTTGCTGGCGCGTTTGATCATTGTACTGATTCAGACCGCCTTGGCGGGTGCTTCCGATATCCGTACCGTCTACTTCGGCTTCGATATCGAGCAGCTCGCGACGCAGGGACTTTGGATCGCCACCAACGGTACGCCGTATTTCTTCGAGTACAATACCGCCGCGTCGATGATGCCCGGGTCGCTTTATCTTGCTACGATTGCGGGATTGTTCGGTCGCTTGATCGGTCTGATCAACGGCACGACCGACGCCACCGTCTTGCTGACGACCGTTGCCGTCATCAAGCTCTTGACCGTACTTGCCGATATCGGTACCGTTATTATTATCTATAAGTGGATTGCCCGCCGCTACGATCGCGTTACCGCAACCGTTATGGCGTCGTTCTATTCCGTCGTGCCCGCAGTGCTGTCGATGAGTGCCGCGTGGGGATCGATGGAGTCGGTGACCGCCTTCTTCGTCGTGCTGGCGTTCTACATGATTTCCCGCCGCGATTATATCGGTATGGCGGCTTCCTACTTCACTGCCTGCCTGTTTACCGTTTCGGCGCTTTACGTCGTGCCGTTTGTCTTGTTCTATACCGCGGCGGAAATTTACGTCGGAATTAAAGAGGGCGTCAAATCCAAGTGGATTATGCCCGCCGTCGCAATTCCCGCAGGTTTGGTGGCGTATATCCTGATCGCGCTTCCGTTCTCCGTCAATCAGATGGCGGCCGAGCCCTTCTTTGCCTACAACGCTCTCATCGCCGCCGTGCGCGCCGCAAACGTTTATACCGCCAATGCCTTTAACTTCCAGGCTCTGCTCGGCAACAACTTCGCCGAAGTGACGACGCAGTCGACGTTTGTCACCATCGTCTTCGTCGTCTTTATCCTCGCCATCCTCGGCGTCGTGTATTTCCGCAAACGGAATCGCACCGACCTTCTCGCGCTTGCGGGCGGATTTGTCGTCGTGTACTGGCTGTTCGGCAACAATATGACCCAGGCTTCCCTGTTTATCGCGTTGCCGCTTCTCTTCCTGTACGCCGTTCTTTCCAACGACAAACGCCTTTACGCCGCGTTTGCGATGTACGCTTCGCTGATGTTTATCAACGCTGCCTATATCTATCTCCTCGGCGGCTATACCTCGGACGGTATCGTTCACCTGACCTACGACACGCCGGTGATGTATGTGATCGGTGCTTTCCACCTCGCATTGATCATTTACTTCGTCATCGTCGGATATGACGTACTCGTCAACCGTAAGATCGTTGAGTTCAACGAGATGGATTGCAGTTATGCCGATTACGTCAAAGCGACGGCAAGAGGGTGGCAGTACCGTTTGCAACGGGTCGGCGCCAAGACCTCCGGTACCATCTCGGCAATCGGAAAAATGATCAAAAGCGAAAGAAAGTCCAAAAACGATTCGGACGAAGAGAATTAAAAAAGCAACCACTATGGGCTGTCGGATGACAGCCCTTTCTTTCGGTTGGGGGTACTATGCTGATTAAACTGAAAAGTTATGCGTTGGAGGGACTTGACGGTTATCCCGTCGACGTCGAAACCGATACGCAAGGCGGGATTGCCGCATTCGACATTGTGGGACTCCCCAGTTCTTCGGTCAAAGAGGCAAGAAACCGTGTGCGTTCCGCCATCAAAAATTCTTCCTTTGACTTTATGCCCAAGCGCGTGACCGTCAATCTTGCGCCGGCAGACACCAAAAAGGACGGATCGCTGTACGACTTCCCGATGGCAATCGGGTTTCTTGCAAGCACGGGGCAGATCGCAACCGAACGACTGAAAGATTATGTAATGATCGGCGAACTCAGTCTGGACGGCGGGATCCGACGCGTCAACGGCGTGTTGCCCCTGCTGATCGGGGCGTTTCAGGACGGTTATCGGAAATTTCTGATTCCTGCCGAAAACGCCAAGGAAGCGAGTTATATCGAAGGGATCGAAGTGTATCCCGTCAAAACACTGTCGGATGCCGCGGCGTTTCTCGGCGGATACCTTGCGATCGAACCCGTTCGGCATACGGTGTACGACAAAGCCAAAACCGCCAAGCGATACGCCTTCGATCTCAAGGACGTAAAAGGGCAGGCGGCGGCAAAGCGCGCGTTGGAAATCGCGGTCGCAGGCGGGCATAATCTGCTGATGTGCGGGTCGCCCGGTGCGGGTAAAACGTTGCTTGCAAAATGCGTTCCCGGCGTTATGCCCGATATGAGCTTCGAGGAAGCGATCGAAACGACCAAAATTCACAGCGTTGCGGGACTGTTGGACGGAGAAGAAGGGATGGTGTCGGTCCGACCGTTCCGATCGCCGCATCATACCGCGACGTTACTCAGCCTGACGGGCGGCGGCAACCGAAGCACGCCCGGAGAAATCAGCCTTGCGCACAACGGCGTTTTGTTTTTGGACGAAATGCCGGAGTATGCCAAAAAGACGCTCGAAACGTTGCGTCAGCCCTTGGAAGACGGTGTGATTTCGGTCGCGCGCGTTGCGCGTTCGGTCGAGTATCCGGCAAGGTTTATGCTGATTGCCAGTATGAATCCTTGTCCTTGCGGCTATCTGAACAGTCGTCTGAAAGATTGTACTTGCAGTGAGCAGGAGATCCGCAAATACCGCGCCCGTATTTCGGGACCCTTGATGGATCGGATCGACCTGTATGTCGAAGTCGACGGCGTCGAGTACCGCGAACTGCGCGGGTCGCGCGAAGAAGAAAGCAGCAGCGTCGTAAAAGCGCGGGTAGAAGCCGCCCGCGAGATTCAGGCAAAACGGTTTGCCGACGCGCCGATGTTTGTCAATGCGGCGATGGGCAATGCCGAAATCAAACGATACTGTCGTCTGGACGAGGCGTCGGAAGCGTTGTTGCAGCGCTCGTTTGACGCATATCGGCTGACGGCGCGGGGCGCGACGCGTATCCTGAAGGTTGCGCGCACCATTGCCGACCTTGCGGGAAGAGCCGAAATCGGCGTCGGAGATCTCTCCGAAGCGATTGC
The DNA here is from genome assembly GCA_018713745.1 of Candidatus Stercoripulliclostridium merdipullorum. GTDB lineage: Bacteria > Bacillota > Clostridia > Christensenellales > DTU072 > Stercoripulliclostridium > Stercoripulliclostridium merdipullorum. The sequence goes on from DVOH01000038.1 coordinate 47,648, forward strand.
GTACCGTACGCGGCTGACGGGGGAATTATGATCGGAGAAAACGCTTATGCGGCGTTGTGGCTCAACGCCGTCGTCGGATTTGAAAGCCGCAAGATCGCAAGGTTCTCGGCACTGGGTTATCCGCCCGAGCGGATCCGATACGAAACGCGTGACTTTGTCAAAAAGTTTGCCAAAGTCATCGATGCGGATGCCGAAAGGGAGCTTTTGGACGGGCTTGACCGCGGTCAGATCGAGCGGATCTCGGAGGATCTCGATCAGCTGGATATGGGGTTTGTCGTCGCCGAAGACTTTGCTTTTCCCGAGCGGCTCAGGCAGATTGCCGATCCGCCGGCGTGCTTGTACTATCGCGGCGATCTTGCCTTGCTGAAGAGTAAGTCCCTTGCCGTCGTCGGGACGCGCAATCCCACCCGTTACGGCAAAGAGGTGACCGAGAACTTCGTCAAAGCCTTGTCCGGGTTGTATACGATCGTCAGCGGCATGGCGCGCGGCATCGACGCGATCGCGCATCGCGAAGCGTTGCGCTCGGGCGGCAAGACGATTGCCGTACTCGGAAGCGGGATTGACCGTCCGTATCCGTCCGAGCATGTCGATTTGTATCACGAAATCGCGAAGCGCGGGCTGGTTGTTTCGGAGTACGGACTGAATACGGGCGTACAACAATATCGGTTTCCGCAACGCAACCGTATCATCAGCGGATTGTCCCGCGGTGTGCTGGTGACCGAAGCGGGCGAGAAAAGCGGATCGCTGATTACGGCGGAATATGCCGTCGAGCAGGGCAAGGAGTTGTTTGTCGTCCCGTCCGCCGTCACAAATCCCCGCGGAACGGGAACCAACCGGCTGTTGGTCAAATATCCTGCCGCGATTACGATCACGCCCGACGCCGTTGCCGAAGGATTGGGCGACGCGCCCTGCACGAAGCCGCCCGCACCGATGCAGCTGGACTACAACGAGGCAATGATCCGCGAAGCGTTGGTTTACCGCGAAATGCACTTCGAGGAACTCTTGATGCTGACGGGACTCGGCGTATCGGCGCTGACTTCCCTCTTGACACAAATGGAAATGTTGGGTATTATCAAAAAACTGGACCATAATTATTACGGAGTATAACAGGCAATGAAGTTAGTCATCGTAGAATCGCCTTCCAAGGCAAAAACCATCCAGAAGTATCTCGGCGCGGGGTATCGGGTGATGGCGTCGTGCGGACACGTCAGCGATCTGCCCGAAAAGACACTCGGGATCGATCTCGAACACAATTTCAAACCCGAATACGTCAGCAACCCCAAGCAGCGCGAAATTATCAAGAAACTCAAGGCCGCCGTCAAAGAGAGCGAGGACGTATATCTTGCGACCGACCCGGACCGCGAAGGGGAAGCGATCAGCTGGCATCTTGCGCAGAATCTCGGGCTGACGGACACGAAAAACAGGATCGAGTTCAACGAAATCAGCTCCAAAGCCGTACAGCAGGCAATCGGCAAACCGCGCCCGCTGAACATGCAACTGGTTGACGCGCAGCAGGCAAGGCGCGTCCTCGATCGTCTGGTCGGATATAAGATCAGTCCCATTCTGAGCCGCAAAATCCGCTCGGGACTTTCGGGCGGCAGAGTGCAGTCTGCGGCGCTGAAAATGATCGTCGACCGCGAACGCGAAATCAAAGCGTTCGTACCCGAAGAATACTGGAACATTACCGCCATCCTTCTGAAGCCCGGCGTGCGCGCTCCGCAGATCAAAGCGGCATTTGTCGACATCAACGGCAAAAAGAAAAAGCTCGGCAACGAAGCGGAGGCAAAAGCCGTTCTCGACGCGCTGGGCAGCGCACAGTGGAAGGTTGACAGCGTTAAGCGCGGGATTTCGCATTTCCGACCGACGGCGCCGTTTACGACTTCGACGTTGCAGCAGGACGGTTCGCAGAAGCTGGGGCTTTCTTCTCCGCGCGTCATGCAAATTGCGCAGCAACTTTACGAGGGGATCGACCTGCCCGGCGAGGGACAGACGGCGTTTGTCACTTATATCCGTACCGACTCCGTCCGTGTTTCGGCGGAAATGCAACAGGCGACCCTGCAATTCATCCGCGAAAAATACGGACCCGATTACGCGCCCGCCCGTCCCAACGTTTACGCCGCAAAAGGGCAAAACGTGCAGGACGCGCACGAAGCCATCCGTCCCATTTCGTTAGAGCGCACGCCCGAAAGCGTCAAGGACAAAATTCCCCGCGATCATTATCGTCTTTACAAGCTGATTTACGACCGCTTTGTCGCCAGTCAGATGACGGATGCCGTTTACAACACGCTGACGGTGCGCGTCGAAGGCTTGCAGGGCGGAACGGTTTACGGATTCAAAGCGACGGGAAAAGCCATCGCGTTCAAGGGATACACCGTTGCGTACGAAACCGAAAAAAACGACGAGGAAGAGATGCCCGACGGCATCAATATCCCCGATCTGACCGATGGGGAGGCGTTGAATCTCAAAGAACTCAAGCCCGAACAGAAATTCACCAAACCGCCGTCACGTTATACCGAGGCGACGCTGATCAAATCGATGGAGGAAGCAGGGATCGGGCGTCCGTCGACTTACGCGACGGTTATTTCGGTTCTTGCCAAGCGCGAATACATGGCGAAGGAGCAAAAATTCCTTAAGCCCACCAATCTCGGAGAAACGGTTACCGAGTTTATGGAAACGTTTTTTGCCAACATCGTCGATCTGAAGTTTACCGCCAATATGGAAGTCAAGCTCGACGAAATCGAACACGGTTCGGAGTGGCAAAAGATTATCCGCGACTTCTATCCCGCTTTCAGCAAAGAAGTTTCCGCCGCTTACAATAACGACAAAAAACTGACCGTTGCCGACGAAGTCAGCGACGTGATTTGCGAAAAATGCGGCGCGCACATGGTGGTCAGGGAAGGGCAGTACGGCAAGTTTTTGGCGTGTCCCAACTATCCGCGCTGCAAGAACATCAAAAACATCATCGAGCCCGTTGCGGTCTGTCCCGACTGCGGCGGTCCCATTACCAAACGTCGGAGCAAAACCGGCAAGACCTTTTACGGATGCGGCAATTATCCCAAATGCAAGTTTATGTCCTGGGAAATCCCCGCGCCGATCTATTGCCCCGCATGCGGTAGCGTTATGCGGATCGTAGAGGAAGGCGACGTCAAAAAATACGTCTGTACCAAGCGAACCTGCGGACACGTCGTCGCGGCACCTTCGGAGCCCGAAGGCAAAGAGGAGGCATAATGCGCTTAACCGTTGTCGGCGGAGGGCTTGCGGGAGTCGAAGCGGCATATCAGATGCTCAAGCGCGGATACGCCGTCGATCTGTACGAAATGCGTCCGTCCAAAACGACGCCCGCGCACCGTACGGGCGATCTTGCCGAACTGATTTGCAGCAACAGTCTGAAAAGCGAAGCCCCCGACACCGCGCAAGGCGCCTTGAAAGCCGAAATGCGGATGGCGGACTCTCTGATTCTGAAAGCCGCCGATCTCAGCCGCGTCCCGGCAGGGGGTGCGCTTGCCGTTGACAGAGGGTTGTTTTCGCAAAGTGTAGGCAAACTGTTGAAGCAATTTTCAAACCTTGCTATAATAAGGGATGAAGTAACGGAAATTCCTTCCGAAGCTGTCGTCGCGCCGGGACCTCTCGCCTCCGACGCCATCGCCCGCGCGATTGCCGAGCGGACGGGAAAGGACGGTTTGCATTTTTTTGACGCAGTCGCTCCCATCGTCACGGCAGAGTCGGTCGATATGCGATATGCGTTCTACGGTGCGCGTTACGGCAAAGGGACGCCCGACTATCTCAACTGTCCGATGTCCGAAGCCGAGTATCTTGCCTTCCGCGAAGCGTTGGTTTCCGCCGAAACCGTCGTCTTGCACAGCTTCGAAAAGGGCGACGTCTTCGAAGGCTGTATGCCCGTCGAGGTCATGGCAAAACGCGGCGTCGATACGTTGCGCTTCGGTCCCCTTCGTCCCGTCGGAATTTACGACGCCGACGGAAAACGCGCTTACGCCGTCGTTCAGCTGCGCAAAGAGGACAACCACGACGGCTTACTCAATCTTGTCGGATTTCAGACCAATCTGAAGTTCGGCGAACAAAAAAGAGTGTTTTCGATGATTCCCGCCCTGCGCGACGCGGAGTTCGTCCGTTACGGCGTGATGCATCGCAATACATATCTCGACAGTCCCGGGTTTCTCGACGCCGCGTTCGGCGTCATCGGCAGTCCGACGACGTTTTTCGCGGGGCAGATTACCGGTGTCGAAGGCTATATGGAGAGCGCGATGAGCGGTATGATCGCCGGGATCAACCTCGTCCGCAGGCTGGAAGGAAAACCCGATTTCCTCCCGCCCCCGACGACGATGTGCGGCAGTCTTGCCCGCTATGTCGCCGCTCCCAATACCGCGTTTCAGCCCATGCACGTTTCGTTTTCGCTCCTTCCGCCCCTCGGATTTAAGGCGGGCGGCAAAGCCGAACGCAAACGCGCTTATGCCGAACGCGCGGTAAAAGACTTTCAAAAATATATCGAAGAGGTGCAATTATGATGAAAGCTACGACCATTTGCGCCGTCAAACGCAACGGCGTGACCGCAATCGCCGGAGACGGACAGGTTACGATGGGCGAAAGCATTATCCTCAAAGGCAACGCCGTCAAAGTCAAACGCATCTACGACGACAAGGTTGTCGTCGGATTTGCGGGTTCTGTCAGCGACGCCTTTACGCTCAGCGAAAAATTTGAAGAAATGCTCCAAAAATACAGCGGCAATCTGATGCGGAGCGCCGTCGAACTTGCCGAGGAATGGCGTAAAGGCAGTATGATGCGCAACCTCGAAGCGATGTTGATCATTGCCGACAAAGACAATTTGCTGATCGTATCCGGCAACGGCAACGTGATCGATCCCGAAGAGGGGGTCTGCGCCATCGGAAGCGGCGGAAATTACGCCCTTGCCGCGGCGCGGGCATTGCTCGAAAACACCGATCTCTCGGCAAAGGAGATCGTATTGCGCGCGATGAAAATCGCCGCCGATCTCTGTGTGTTCACCAACCACAACTTCACGGTGGAAACGGTATAAGGAGGCAGAAGGTATGGAACTGAGTCCCAAGCAAATCGTAACCGAACTCAACCGTTATGTAATCGGACAGGATGCCGCCAAAAAAGCGGTGGCGATTGCCCTCCGCAACCGCTATCGCCGCAGTCAGCTTCCGCCCGAAGTCCGCGACGAAATCACGCCCAAAAACATTATCATGAAAGGTCCGACGGGCGTCGGCAAAACCGAAATCGCAAGACGGCTCGCCAAGCTCGTCAAAGCGCCGTTTGTCAAAGTCGAAGCGACCAAATTTACCGAAGTCGGCTATGTCGGGCGCGACGTCGAATCGATGATCCGCGATCTCGTCGAAGTCGCCATCCGCTTGGTCAAAGAAGAAAAAATCGCCGAAGTCGAACCCAAAGCAAAAGCCGCCGCCGAAAAGAAAATTATCGACGCCTTGCTTCCCGTCAAGAAGAAAGCGCATCCCGACGTTCCCGAGCCCGAACTGCGTTCGCAGCTGATGATCGAGTTTGAAAACGGCAATCTCGATAAGATTCCGCTGGAGATCGAGGTGGAAGAAGCGCCGAAGAGTCTGCAACTGGGACCGATGGGCGGCGGAAACGACAACAACGTAGGGGACTTTTTCGGTTCGCTTTTCCCAAAAAAGCGTAAAAAACGCAAAATGACGGTTGGGGAAGCGACCAAATATTTCACCAACGAAGAGGCAGACAAGCTGATCGATACCGACGCCATCAACGCCGAAGGACTGCGCCGCGCCGAGCAGGAAGGCATCGTCTTTATCGACGAAATGGACAAAATCGCCAGCCGTTCCAATTCTTCGGGACCCGACGTTTCGAGAGAGGGCGTTCAGCGCGATATTCTGCCCATTGTCGAAGGTTGCACCGTCAATACCAAGTACGGCAACATCAAGACCGACTACATCTTGTTTATCGCGGCAGGGGCGTTTCATATCAGTAAAGTCAGCGATCTGATTCCCGAATTGCAAGGGCGTTTCCCCGTCATTGTCGATCTGCTCAGCCTGACCGAAGAGGATTTCAAAAAGATTCTCAAAGAACCCGACAACGCCATCATCATGCAGTATGCCGCCCTTCTCAGAGTCGATCAGATCGAACTGAAGTTCACCGACGACGCCATTGCCGAAATGGCGCGCATCGCCTTCAGCGAAAACGAAAGTCACGAAAACATCGGGGCAAGACGGCTTCACTCGGTGATGGAAGCGCTTCTCGAAGATATCAGCTTTAACGCATGCGGCGGTCACGACCCCGTCGAGTTGATTATCGATCGCAAATACGTCGAAGAACACCTCGAAAAAGCTCTGAAATCCAAAAATCTGAAAAAATATATTCTGTAATCCGACCTATGATCAGCATTCCGAAAGGCACAAAGGACGTAACGCCTTACGAAAGTTACAAATGGCATTATGTAGAAGATACGGCGCGACGCGTCGCCGCCACGTTCGGCTACTCCGAAATCCGTACGCCGACGTTCGAGCATACCGAGCTTTTTTTGCGCGGCGTCGGGGAAACGACCGATATCGTCAATAAAGAAATGTATACCTTCCTCGACAAAGGCAATCGTTCGATGACGCTGAAGTGCGAGGGGACGGCAGGGGTTGCGCGTTCGTTCATCGAAAACGGGATCGGAGCTTTGCCGCAACCCACCAAGATGTACTATATCACGCCGGTGTTCCGTTACGAACGTCCGCAATCGGGCAGACTGCGCGAGCATCACCAGTTCGGGGTTGAGCTGTACGGCAGTACCTCTCCCTTTGCCGACGCCGAAGTCATTTTGCTTGCCAAACGCCTGATCGAAACCCTCGGCATCACCGAACTGGAACTCAACCTCAACAGCATCGGATGCGGAACTTGCCGCAAAGGATACAACGCCGCGCTCAAAGACTATTTCCGCGCTCGCGCGGAGGAGCTTTGCCCCGTCTGCAGAGAACGGCTGGACAAAAACCCCTTGCGCATCCTCGACTGCAAAGAAGAGCGTTGCGCCGCGATTGCAAAAGACGCACCCGTCGTCACCGATTATCTCTGCGACGACTGCAGGACGCATTTCGAGGCGTTGCAGACAATTCTCAAGAATGAAGGAGTTTCCTTTGCCGTCAATCCCAAAATCGTACGCGGACTCGACTATTATACCGGTACGGTGTTTGAATTTATTTCCACTTCGATCGGAGCCAAAGGCACGGTCTGCGGCGGCGGCAGATACAATCGTCTTGTCGAAGAAGTGGGCGGAAAACCCACGCCCGCCGTCGGATTCGGTATGGGGCTCGAACGGCTGATCATGGTGCTGGAAGCGCTGGGGCTTTCGCTCGGCAGTCCCGAGACGCCCGCCGTTTATGTGGCGCCGCTGTCCGAAGCGTTGAGAGGGCAGGCGTTTTCGCTGGTCGGAAAACTTCGCCTGGCAGGTGTTTCCGCCGATACCGACCTTGCCGATCGCAGCTTTAAGGCGCAGATGAAGTACGCCAACAAAAAAGGTTACCGCTATCTGATCGCACTCGGCGAAGACGAGTTGCGCTCGGGTACCGTACAACTCAAAGAGATGGCAAGCGGCACCGAACGCGCCGTCGCCATCGTCGATTTACCCAAGACTTTAGGAGAACTCTGATATGGCAGAATCGCTGAACGGAATGAAACGAACCAAACTCTGCGGAGAATTCCGCTTGTCCGACGTCGGCAAGACCGTTACCGCAACGGGCTTTGTCGCCAAATACCGCAACCTGGGATCGATTCAGTTTGTCGACCTCAGAGACCGTTCGGGAATTCTGCAGCTCAGCTTTTCCGAAGCCGACCACCCCGAAGTGTTTGCAAAGTCCACCGCAATCCGCAACGAATTTGTCCTTGCCGTGCGCGGTACGATTGCCCCCCGCGGCGAAAAGAACGTCAACCCCAACCTTCCGACGGGTGAAATAGAGCTGATCGTCGAGGAACTTCGGATTCTTTCCGAAGCCGATACCACACCCTTCCACATCGTCGACGACTGCAAAGCCAACGAGCAGTTGCGCCTGAAATACCGTTATCTCGATCTGCGCCGTCCTTATTTGCAACATCGCCTGATCGTGCGCGATCAAATTGTGCGTACTACGGCGGAATATATGGCAAAGCAAGGGTTTTTGAACATCGAAACACCCTTTCTCGGCAAGTCCACCCCCGAAGGAGCAAGAGATTATCTTGTCCCCAGTCGCGTTAAGCAAGGTGCGTTTTACGCTTTGCCGCAGTCCCCGCAGCTTTATAAGCAGTTGCTGATGATTGCCGGGTTCGATCGCTATTATCAGATTGCCAAATGCTTCCGTGACGAAGATCTGCGCGCCAACCGCCAACCCGAATTTACGCAGATCGACATCGAAATGAGCTATGTCGAAGACATCGCAGACGTCATGAAAGTCGCAGAAGGGCTGATCCGCGAAATTTTCAAAAAAACCATCGGACTCGACCTGCCCAAACGCTTCCGCCGTCTGAAATACTCCGAAGCCATGGAGCGCTTCGGGAGCGACAAGCCCGATACCCGTTTCGGACTCGAACTGCAAGACGTCAGCAAAATCGTCAAAGGATGCGGCTTTTCGGTGTTTGACAACGCCGCGCGCAAAAAAGGCTTTTCCGTCCGCGGCATCAATGCCAAAGGGATGGCAAAGTTCACCCGCAAAGAAGTCGATGCCCTGCAAGACGTCGTCAAAGAGTACGGCGCAAAGGGACTTGCTTATATCAGCCTTAAGCCCGACGGAATTTCGTCGCCCATTGCAAAGTTTTTCAGCGAAGAGCGCTTCCGCGCTTTGATCGACGCGATGGGAGGGGAGACAGGCGACCTCTTGCTGTTTGTCGCCGACCGTGACAAAACCGTCTTTGACGCCCTCGGCGCACTGCGGCTTGCCGTCGCACGCAAAGAGGGGCTGATCGACGAAAGCACCTACGATATTTTGTGGGTGACGCACTTCCCGCTGTATGAGTACGACGAAGAAGAAAAACGCCTGGTCGCAATGCACCATCCCTTCACTTCCCCGCTGACCGAGGATCTGAAGTATCTCAAGGACAAGCCTTTGAAAGTCCGCGCCAAGGCGTACGATCTTGTCATCAACGGACAGGAAGCCGGCGGCGGCTCTATCCGAATCCACAGCGCGGAATTGCAAGAGACGATGTTCGATCGCATCGGTCTGACCGAAAAGGATATCAAAGAACGCTTCGGCTTCTTTGTCGAAGCCTTCCGTTACGGCGTACCGCCGCACGGCGGACTTGCGTTCGGGCTTGACCGACTGGTCATGCTTCTGACGGGAACCGATAACATCAAAGACGTCATCGCCTTCCCCAAGAATCAGGCGGCGGCATGCCTGATGTCCGACGCCCCCGGCGAGGTAGAGGACAAACAACTGATCGAATTGGGATTGCCCGTACCGCAGAAATAAGCGATGAAAGAAGTCGGCACCGTTGCCAAGATCAGCCGTACGGGATTTGCTACCGTTCGCTTTCCCCGCAAAACGGCATGCGAGCACTGCAATATGTGTCTGAAGCCCAAAGACGAAATGTACGTTCAGCTTCGGCTCAAAAACAGCGTCGGCGCAAAAGAGGGGGACAAGGTCGAAGTAACCATGGGGGATCGTGCCGTTCTGACGGCATCCTTCCTGGTCTACATTATGCCGCTGATCCCGATGGCAATCGTGCTCGGGACAACCTATCGCGTCAGCTTGGCGCTTGCTTACGGGCTTGCGGCGGCAACGCTGATACTCGGATTTGTCGCCGTCGCGCTGATCGATCGGAAGATCCGGGAAAAGTCGGAGTTTATGCCCAAGATTACGCGGATCGTCCCCGAGGACGAATCAAACCCGGACGAGCAGGCTTCCCGCCCCTCCGACAACGACGGGGAAGATGCCGACGGAATCGGTACCGAAGACAAATGTTAATCCGTCGCCGCAAGGCGCACCAAAATACCAATCATCTATCATATAAGGAGTCATTATGATCGATTTCAAAATCATTCAGCAGCAAGATCCCGAAGTCTACGACGCCCTTTGCAAAGAGCTCGACCGTCAGGAACGCAACATCGAACTGATCGCTTCCGAAAATTTTGTATCGGAACCCGTTATGGTTGCGGCAGGATCCCATCTGACCAATAAATATGCAGAAGGCTATCCCGGAAAGCGTTATTACGGGGGATGCCAGTTTGTCGATATTGCCGAAAATCTTGCCATCGAACGCGCCAAAAAACTGTTTGGTGCGGAGTATGTCAACGTACAGCCACATTCCGGGAGCAGCGCAAACTTTCAGGTTTATTACAGCCTGCTTAACGTCGGCGACACCGTGCTCGGTATGAATCTGAACCACGGCGGACACCTGACGCACGGCGCAAAGGTCAGCATCAGCGGCAAATACTTTGACTTCCATGCATACGGCGTGGAAGAAGACGGCTATATCAATTATGACAACGTCGAAAAAATCGCGCTCGAATGCAAACCCAAGCTGATCGTGGCAGGGGCGTCGGCATATCCGCGCGCTTTGGATTTTGCCAAGTTCCGTGCGATTGCCGATAAGGTCGGCGCGTACCTGATGGTTGATATGGCGCATATTGCGGGACTTGTCGCGGCGGGATTGCACCAAAACCCCGTTCCGTACGCAGACGTCGTGACGACGACTACGCACAAGACGTTGCGCGGACCGCGCGGCGGGCTGATCCTTGCCAAAAAAGAACTTGCCGCACAACTCAACAAAGCGGTATTCCCCGGGACCCAGGGCGGACCGCTGATGCACATCATTGCCGCCAAAGCCGTAGCCCTCGGCGAAGCGTTGACCGACGATTTCAAAGCCTATCAGACTCAGATTGTCAAAAACGCCAAAGTTCTTGCCGATACGTTGATGCAGGAAGGCATCAAATTGTTCAGCAACGGAACGGACAATCACCTGATGCTGGTCGACCTGCGCGGTACGGGATGCAGCGGCAAAGAACTGGAGCATCTTCTGGACGAAGTCAATATCACGACCAACAAGAACAGCATTCCGTTTGACAACGCAAGCCCGATGGATCCCAACGGACTGCGGATCGGGACGCCCGGCGTCACGACGCGCGGCATGAAAGAGGAACAGATGGTCGTCATCGGTCGTTGCATCGCCCGCATCATCCGCGAGAAGGAAGCCGCGTTCGACGACGTCCGCAAACAAATTGCGGCATTGACCGAAGCCTTCCCGCTCTATAAAGGAGTATTCGAATTATAATGAAAGTTTATCTGGACAACTCCGCGACGACGGCGGTTGACAGCCGCGTTCTGAAGGAAATGTTGCCGTATTTCGATCGGATCTACGGCAATCCTTCGTCGTTGCACGCGTTCGGAAGAGAGGCGCTCAAGGCGGTGGACGAAGCGCGCAAGACGATTGCCGACTGCCTTAACGCCAAGCCGAGCGAAATTTATATTACGTCGGGCGGAACCGAAAGCGACAACTGGGCGCTGAAAGGTGCCGTCCGTGCGTCCAAAAACAAAGTCAAACATATCATCACCTCAAAGATCGAGCATCCCGCCATTCTCGAAACCTGTCGCGAACTTGAAAAAGACGGCGTCCGCGTGACATACGTCGGCGTCGACAAAGACGGTCGGGTTTCGGTAGAGGAGATCAAAAACGCGGTGACCGACGATACCGTGCTGATCAGCATTATGTTTGCCAACAACGAGATGGGCGCCATCCAGCCGATTGCCGAAATCGGTGCGTTTGCGCGGGAAGAGGGGATTTTGTTCCACACCGACGCCGTGCAGGCGATTGACTCGCAGGAGATCGACGTTGACAAGCTGAATCTCGACATGCTGTCGCTGTCGGCACACAAGTTTCACGGACCCAAAGGGATCGGATTGCTTTATGTCCGTTCGGGGGTCAAGATCGATCGCCTGATCGCAGGCGGACATCAGGAACGCGCAAAAAGGGGTGGGACGACCGATACCCCCTTGATCGTCGGGATGGCAAAAGCGATGGAGATTTCCAAAGCCGAACGCGCCGAAAATAACCTGCGCATCGCCCGACTGCGCGACCGTCTGATCGACCGCGCGCTTGCCGAAATTCCGTACTGCTATCTCAACGGCGGACGGGAGCATCGCTTGCCCAACAACGCAAACTTAAGTTTCGGTTTTATCGAAGGGGAAAGCATCTTATTTACCCTCGATCTCGAAGGGATTGCCGTCAGCAGCGGTTCGGCATGTTCGTCGGGATCGCTCGAACCCTCACACGTTATTCTGGCGTTGGGGACGCCCGTCGAACTCGCACACAGCTCCATCCGTTTCAGTCTGGGGAGAGAAACGACGGAAGAGGAAATCGATTACACCGTCGAAGTGCTCAAAAAGACGGTAGAACGTCTCAGAGCAATTTCGCCGTTATTCAATATGGAAAAAGGAACAGGCAGTTATGTATAATGAAAGAGTGATCAACGAATTCAAAAACCCCAAAAACATCGGGGAAATCCCCGACGCCGACGGTGTCGGAACCATCGGCAACGCAAGTTGCGGCGACATCATGCAGATTTTTTTGAAAATCGAAGATAACCGGATTGTCGACGCAAAATTCAAGACATTCGGATGCGCCGCCGCGATCGCATCGAGTTCGGTTGCCACCGAGATGATTAAAGGTATGACGATAGAAGAAGCGCTTCAGGTCAAAAACGCCGACGTCGTCGAGCGGCTCGAAGGTCTGCCGCCTCAAAAAATTCATTGCTCGGTTTTGGCGGAAGAAGCCATCCACGCCGCGATCGACAATTATCGCGAAAAGACGAAATAATCGTTTGCATCGTATCGATCGACAGCCGTTTCCAACCGGAAACGGCTGTTTTTTTGCTTTTTTCAAGCGAAAAAAAAGAAAATCCGCCTCAAAAAATTTTTCCGAGTTGTCCAAAAATTTTCACACCTCTCCCTTGACATCGGCAAATTTCGTTTGCTATACTGATATCGAATCAGAACAAATGTTCGTAAATTCAACGGAGGGTGTATGTTAGACAGTATCTTTGCAAAAACGGCGTTGTCCGTCAGACCCGAAATTTCGTTCGGTCTCAACAGCTATCGCAAACGGATCGAAACGTTGACGGGTTATCGGTACAACACGGCGGGGGAGTGCGCCGAGCTGACGTTTGCAAAAATCGAAGCGATTCAACGGGCGATGGAGCGGCTTTCGGTTTTGTCCAATGCCGTCGACGCGGCGGTGGCGTTGTTGAACGATCGGCAGAGGCGGCTCATCGACTTAGTATATTTCAAGGGACAGCCGCGCGAATCCGTCATGGCGGAAATGAAGCTTTCTCCCACGCAATACAAGTATCTCAAAAATGTTTCGGTCAAAAAAATAGCAGGGTATCTCAATATTCTCGGGTTTGACAACGAGCGGTTTCTCGCGTATTTCAATGCCGAACCCGCGGTCGTCAGAAATTACGAAATTCTGTTGCTGCGCCGTGCGGCTTGTTGCTTCGGAGGGGATGAAGATGTCGCCCGATCTGTATAAAACTTTGCTCAAAAAAGCGGTTGGTTATTCCGTCAAAGAAACGGTGACCGAGTATGTCGTCGAAGAGGACGGAACGCGCCGCGCCGTGCGGGAAAAGACGCAAAAGAAATATGTTCCGCCCGATATCGCCGCCTTAAAAACCTACCTCGAACTGGTCGAAAGCAAGCAGCGCGGAGAGTTGTCGGCAATGTCGGACGAAGCCCTCGAAGCAGAACGCCTTCGCTTGCTGAAAGAATTGGAAGCGATTTCTCACTCGTCGTAAAAGCGTTTGCGTTTTCCTTTGGGGCGGAACAGCAAAAAGATAACCGCGACGGCAGGGACGGCAAGCCCGACGATGACAATGATGCGCAGATCTCTGCGGTCAAGTCCCGAAGGCGGGTCGGTATCTTCGACGGAGGGATCGGTCGGATCGACGACTTCTTGCGGGATTTCTTCGGGTACGAATACGGGAAAATCGGTTTCGGGCATCGTCGTACGGTCGGCTTTGAGATATCCGTAATACTGATTGTACTGAACATAGTACCACACCGCGTCGGCGGCAGGATGTTCGCCGAGGAAGGTAAAAGGCTGCTCGACGGGGATTTCGACAACGTCGCTTGCCGAGAGATCGGGGCGGCTTTTTAATTTGATGGCGGCAAACTCGGCGTATTCGGGCGCGATCGAAAGCTGACACATCGTTCCGGTTGCCGCGGTGTGATAGCCCGTGGTGCCGACAACGTTTTTGCTGACTTTTCCGCTGACGCCGTTGAACGTTACATAGTAGTACGCGTCGTCGAGATTGTTGATCCGCGCGTAATAGCTGTCGGGCAGCAAAAAGATTTTTTCGCCCATTTCGTTAAGCAGCCAGACTTCGCCGTCTACGACGATATGCGGCGTATCGGTTGCGGCAAATGCCGCATCGACGGGCTTCGACGCCAGCGTTGCGATTACAACGATAAGCAATAGGATCCGTTTCATAGCTACCTCAACGGGATTATATCCTGTCGCAAAGGGAGTTAAAACGGAACCTTTGTAAAAAAATAAATAATTTCGTCAAAAGGAGAAGGGGTATGGAGATCAGATCGGACGTATTCGATATTGCAAGGCGGCTGAAAGAGATCGATCCGAGGTATCGTTTGTATTATCGACCGGGCAAAGGATTTTCGCTCAAAACGGAAGGGGCGGCGGGTGAACTTCGATTGCCCTTCGATACGTTGGACGCAAGAACGGTCGAATATGTCAGAAAAACGCGGGTGGAGCGCAGCGACTGTTTGCGACGGGAGATCGAGGAGGACAATCGACGCGCGGAAGCCGCGGCGATGAAAGACGCCCTTCGATCGACCGAAGAGCAGATCGCGCTCAGCGTCGACAAGGTGAAACATGAACGCGCGTAAACAGCTGGAATCCGTCGTTGCCCGCTTGCGGGAGATTGAAGCGGAACAAAAGATTCGGTATTCCAAAAACGCTATTTCAAGATACAATACCGGGGAAAAGGTGCATTTGAAACAAATGGAATTTCACCGTTCGCCCAAGCGCAACCGCTGGGTGTTCGGCGGCAACCGCAGCGGAAAAACCGAGTGCGGCGCCGTCGAAACGGTATGGCTTGCCCGCGGCATTCACCCATACCGCAAAAATCTGAAAGCGACGGATGGCTGGGTGGTGTCGGTCAGTTACGAAGTGCAGCGGGAGGTGGCGCAGGCAAAAATTCTCAATTATCTCAATCCCGACTGGATCGAAAAAATCGTCATGCACGAGGGGACGCGCGGATCGCCGTATTCGGGGATTATCGATACCATTTACGTTCGGTCGGCATTGGGCGGGATCTCCAAAATCGCCTTCAAATCGGCAGATCAGGGACGGGAAAAGTTTCAAGGGGCGTCGCTCGATTACGTCTGGTTTGACGAAGAGCCGCCCTTTGATATTTACGAGGAATGCCGTATGCGCGTACTGGACCGCAAGGGCGACATTTTCGGCACGATGACGCCGCTGAAGGGGTTGACTTGGGTGTATGACGAAATTTATCTCAATCCCGGCGGCAATCCCGAAATCTGGTATATCTTTATGGAATGGGCGGACAATCCTTATCTCGACCCCGAAGAAGTCGCGCTCTATGCCGCAACGCTTTCGTCCGAGTCGTCCGACAGCAGGCGTTACGGAAGATTCCGATCGGGCGAAGGGTTGGTATATCCCGAGTTCGATCCCTCGGTGCACGTGGTCGATCCCTTTCCCCTTCCGCCCGAGTGGCAAAGCAACATCAGCATCGACCCGGGGCTGAACAATCCGCTTTCCTGTCATTTTTATTACCAGGATTACGACGGCGTCGTTTACGTCGCCGAAGAGCATTACGAGCGGGGCAAACCCGTCGATTATCATGCCGAACGCATCAAGGAAATCGCCGATCGCCTGAACTGGCATCGCAATCACAACGGCATGATCGACGCCCTGATCGATTCTGCCGCCGCACAGCGCACCCTTGCCGCCGAAAAAAGCGTCGCCGAACTCTTTTACGATCACGGCATCGCCGCCGATACCAAGGTCAACAAAGATCTGTTCTCGGGCATCGCGACGGTCAGGGACTACTTTGTTGCGCGCCCGCCGCGCATCGTAATTTTCAGAAACTGCGTCAATCTGATCCGCGAACTCAAAGGGTACTGGTGGGGGCAAGGGGACGTTCCCCGCAAAAAAGACGATCACGCGCTGGACGAACTGCGCTATTATCTGATGACCAGACCCCTCAACCGCGCCCCCGAGATCAAGGAGACGGGACGGGTATTGCGCCACAAAGAAAAATTGGCGCGCGCCCATCGACGCGATCAATACCGTTAAAGGAGGAATTATGTCAATCACAACGGTTTACGAGGAAGATCTCGTAAAAGAAGTAACCGCGGATTTTCAAAACCGCCGCGAGATGCGCCGCAACATCGAAAGCAAATGGTTGCTTAACATCAATTTTATGCTGGGCAATCAGTATTCGGGCATCTCTCCCGGGGGCGATATCGTCGACTACGGCAAGCAATATTATTGGCAGGAACGGGAGGTATTCAACCACATCGCGCCCCTGATCGAAACGCGACTTGCCAAGTTTGCCCGCGTCAACTGCTCGGTCAACGTTCGCCCCGCAACCGCGGAGGAAAACGACGTCCGCATCGCAAAACTTTCCACCAAGCTGATCGAAGCCACCCAGCGCGAAAACAACTTTATCCGTCTTTCGAACGAAGCCAACTATTGGGCGGAACTGACGGGGACGGTCTTTTACAAAATCGTCTGGGGCGGGGACAGCGAAGGGGTACGGCTTGCCGTCTGTCCCCCGTACGAAATTTATCCCGATACTCTCGGCGCAAGCGGCTTGCAGGAGTGCCGATCGCTGATTCATGCCCGCGCCTATCCCGTCGAAACCATCCGCGAAATCTGGGGGAAGGAAGTCAAAGGCGGCTCCGTTTCGGTCATCAACATGGATACCTCCGAGGGGATCGGCGGCAACGGCTATACCGCAAGCAACTTCAAAGTCTTTTCGGACGAGAAAAAAGGCTATGCCGTCGTCATCGAACGCTACGAGCTTCCGACCGAACGCTATCCCGAAGGACGATTGGTTATCGTTGCGGGGGACGCTTTGTTGTACGAAGGTTCGTTGCCCTATGTCAACGGCGGGGGTGGCACGCGGACGTTCCCGTTTGTCCGTCAGGCGTCACTCGAGCAACCGGCAAGTTTTTACGGGATCAGTATCATCGAGCGTTTGATCCCCGTTCAGCGGGCGTACAATGCCGTCAAAAACCGTAAGCACGAGTTTCTCAACCGACTTGCCGCGGGCGTGATGATGGTCGAAGACGGTTCGATCGACGTCGACAGCCTGGAAGAGGAAGGGCTTTCTCCCGGCAAACTTCTGGTTTACCGCCGCGGCGCAACGCCGCCCGGGCTGATGAATGCGGGGAGCGTCCCGACAGAGTTCAGAGACGAAGAGGATCGCCTGCTTGCCGAATTCATCAATATTTCGGGAGCGTCCAACTTGAACGACGTCATGGTATCGTCGTCGGGACAGCTCAGCGGTTATGCGTTGTCGCTGATTATCGAACAGGATTACAGCCGTCTGAACGTGACGACCGAGAATATCCGCAATGCCGTGCGCGAAATGGCGGCGCAGATTCTCAGACTTTATCGGCAGTTTTCACCTTCGACGCGGATGATGCGCGTCAGCGGAGAAAACGGGGAGCTGGAAGTGGTTTCGTTCGAAGGCAGTCAGCTGACCTCGGACGATATCGTGACCGAAGCCGACGCCGAGATGGTCGAAACGCCCGCAACGCGAAAAACAATGGTGTTCGATCTGCTCAAATACGGATTGCTGAACGACGCGACGGGTTCGATCAGCGAGTATAACAAGGTCAAAGTGCTCGAAATGCTGGGGTTCGGCAACTGGGAAAGCGCCAGAAGCCGCGACGAACTGCATCTGAAAAAAGCCGCCATCGAAAATGCCGAAATGGCGGAAGGCAAGGATCCCGGGATCGAGGAGTTTGACGATCACGACCTGCATGTGGGCGAACATATCGCGGCGCTGATTGCAGGACGGGACAGCTTGTCGGAAGAAGCCAAGACGCAACTCAATCGACATATCAAGCAGCACAAAGTTTACAAACGGCTGACAGCGGAAGCCGAAGCCGTCGGGACGGGTGTCCCGCGTCAAATTTAACGGGAGGGAAACATGGAAGAGATCAAAACGAAGGAACCAACGGCGGCGGAACTCGCCACAGGCGACAACTCTCAAGCCGAGTTCTACGGGAAATTCAAAAACAAAGAGGGGTTAATGGATGCTTACCGATCGCTGGAAGCCGAATTTACGCGGCGCTCCCAGCGGCTGAAAGAGCTTGAAAGCGTCGAAAACCAACGTGCCGAAGCGGACAAATGGAGCCGCAAGGTGGACGAGTTGACGGCGAAATACCCCGTCGCAGCCAATCTGACCGACGAAATCGCAGCGGTCCTCGAGAATCGCAAAGAGTTGCTGAGAGAGGAAAACTGTCTCGAAACGGCACTGCTGACGGTTCTGGCGGAAGGGTATGCGAAAAAACGGGACGAAGGCGGAGGGCGGACGCCGCCCAAGGTCAGCGTCAAAAAGGGCGAAATTCCGCTGGTTACCCCGGTACGGCCGACGTCGATCCGGGAAGCGGGCAAAATCGCCGAAAAAATCTTAAAATCCAACGGATAGGAGGAAAACATGGTCACTTTAAGCAGTGCGGACAAAGTCTTGAAAAACGTTTATCTCGGTGTGATCTGCGATCAGCTGAACAAACGGACCAATCCGTTCTACGCCGCCATTCAGCAGGGCAGCGAACTGGTCAACGGAAAAAACGCCGTCGCGATCATCCGCAACGGAATCAACGGCGGGGTCGGCAGCGGAACGGAATCGGGAGCGTTGCCCGCAGCCAAGAACAGTACTTATTACCAGCTGATTGCCGATCTCAAAAACATTTACGGCACGATCGAGATCAGCGACAAAGCCTTGCGCGCTTCGCAAAACTCCGCCAACGCGCTGGTTAATCTCCTCAATGACGAGATGGAAGCGTTGCTCGATTCGGCAAAATTCAATTTCGGCAGAATGCTTTGGCAAAACGGCTCGGGCGTTCTGACCAAGGTTGCGTCTTTGGAAGGACATTCGAGTACGTCCGAAATCCCCGTAGAGGACACGCGCAATCTGATGGAAGGGATGACGATCGACTTTGCCAACGGCAATATCGAGGTTTCGACGGGGCATACCGTCAGCGAGATTAACCGCGCCGACAAAATCATCCGGATCAGTCCCGCGCTCAGCGAACTGTCGGTGATTCAGGCGGGTACCAAGATCTGCCTGCAAGGCTCCAACGAAAAAGAGATTTACGGATTGCCGTATCTCTTCGATCACACGATCTCGATGTTCTACAACACGCCGCGCAGTCTTGTGCCGGCAATTCTGCCCAAAACGACCACGGTCAGCGGCGAACTGTCTTCCGAAATGATGCAGACCGCCTTGGACGATCTCGAAATCGCTTCGGGCAACGAAACCGATATGATTCTCGGTTCGCACGAAACGCGCAAAAAATACTTTGCCTATCTGCAGACAACCAGAACCAATATCGACTATATGAATCTCGACGGCGGCTTCAAAGCGCTGTCGTACAACGGGATTCCTTTTGTAGCCGATCGTTTCTGTCCCGACGGAGAAATGTACTTCGTCAACACCAAAGATTTCCGCCTCGCAAGTCTTTGCGACTGGCAGTGGATCGAAGGGGAAAACGGACGGATTCTGACGCAGATCGAAAAAACGCCTACTTACATGGCTACGTTGGTCAAATACGCCAACCTCATCTGTGTCCGTCCCAAAGGTCAGGCTTGCATCAAGGGATTCAACTGATCGCGATAACCCGGAGGGGCGGCTTTGCCGCCTCTCCGAAGGAGGGTGTATGAAACTGAAAGACGCAATTTTGCGCTCGGTATATCTGCTCGGGATGGAAGAGGAAGTCGACCTTGCCGTCGACGGACTGAAGCGAAATCGCCTGATCGACTGCGGCAACAGCGTTTATGCCGAAATCGCAGGACAATACGTGCACCTCAAAACCGTCGAACCGATCGAATTCTCGGACGGACGGGCGTACTATACCGACTTCGGCTTTCCCGTCAGGGAAATCCTGTCCGTCAAGGACAACCGCGGCGAAGTTCCGTTTGAGATGACGCCGACTTATGTTGCGGCAAAGACGGCGGGCACGGTCGAAGTCCGCTATGTCTATCACCCTTTGCCGGCAGGATTGGAGGACGACTTGCTGCTCCCGCCGCAGTATACCGAGCATATTGTGGCGCAGGGGATTGCCGCGGAGTATTGCTACCGTACGGGACTGGTGGACGAAGCGATATTCTATCAGGCGCGGTTTGAGAGCGCGGTGACCAACATCGCCCGACGCATCCGTCCCGCCAATCTGCCTGCGAGGAAACTGCTATGAGGACGCCGAGAGTAGAAAAACTGCCTACATTAAGTCGCCTTAACTACAAAATTTCACGGTTCAACAACATTGACGGGCGTGAAGCGGGCGGGGAAATTCCGCTCAATATATGTAGCTATGGCTACAATATAAAGTTCAGGTCGGGTATGTTGTGCGGCGGCATGGGGATTGATCAACCCGTCGTTACGCTGGAGGACGGAAGCCAACGCGAGATCCCCAATCTTTCCAAGTTTGCGCGGGCGATGCACCGCATCGCGCTGTATCGCCGCAAGGATCCCGTCACCGGGGCGCGCGACGACAGACTGCTTGCGTTCAGCGACGTCGAAAACAACGTCTACGAGACAAAGGTGGTCCGCGGCGACTATACCGTCAACGAGGCGATCAAGATCGAAGGCTATGACGCCGAGTGCATCAATTACTATACGGGCGGCAAAGACTGTCTGCTGGTATTTCTGCCGTACGGGGGGATGTATCTTTACGACGGCGATACCGCCGTTCTGCACGATACGCCGCCTCTGACTTCGGTCTGCATGCATTACGACCGCGTCTACGGCGTCGGCGCCGACGGCACGTCCCTTCATTTCAGTGCGCCGCTCGAGCCGCACAATTTCGCCCCGGAATCGGGGGGCGGTACCATCCGGTTTATGGACGAGGGCGGAAAAGTCGAAAAGGTGGTATCTTTCAAAGACTATCTGCTTATTTTCCGCGAGCACGCCGTGCATCGGATGCGCGCTTATACCGATCCGTCCGAGTATACCGTGACGAAGATTTTCGAGAGCGACACCGTCATTCACGCCAATACCGTCGCGATTACCGACGACGTGATGATGTTTGTGATCGGGACGCATCTGATGATCTTCGACGGGTACACCGTCAGGCGATACGCCGAAGGTCTTTCGGCACTGATCGATACCGTCGATCACGGAAGTGCCGTGTTTTTCGAAAACAAATATTATCTCGGCTGTCGCATCAAAACGCGGGGAGAAATCGTGGGCGACGAAAAAATTCCCAGCGTCGACATCAACAACGCCTTGCTCGAAGTCGATCCGTATTCCGACGACGTTGCGGTTCTGCGCGGCACCGACGTGCGTCGTATGACGCCGGTTGTGCTCGGCAAACTGTCGTTTTTGTTGATTCTGTTCAACAATTACCGCCAGGCGTATTGCGCGCGCTTGTCGGATTCGGGCAGGATCATGGGTAATGTGCTTGAAAAACTTTGGATCAGTCCCACAAGCGATCTCGGCGAGCGGGGACGCGTCAAATCGCTCAAACGCGTATACATTACGGCGGAAGGACCTTTGACGCTCGGGATCGGACAGGGGGGCGAATTGCAGACGCGCACGGTTTACGCTTCGCCGTCCGAGCAGGTGCTACCCTTCCGAACGAGGGGGAACGATCTTTATATCCGGATCGAGACGGAGGGGGACGGTTTCCGTGTATACGGGATGACGCTGGTGCTCGATCTGATCAGGAGGTACTATGCAAATTGAAACGCTTGCGACGTTACTGAATGAAGTAATCGTCAAACTGATGGCGCTGTCGGTCAAGACGGACGCTATCCTCAAAAAGCTCCAATCGACTTCGGAACACACGGAGGTGTAAGATGGCAAACTGGATCGAAAAAGCCGAAGAACGGGTGGAGAGCACGATTCAGAAACTGAAGGACGCCCTCAACAAAAAGAACACCCCATCGGCATCCGAGACCGTCGACGCCGATCTGAAAAAGAAGGGGGAATCGCTGGTTCAGGCACTCGAAACGATGGAGCGGGAATACGAAAAATCCTTGTTTCCGGATTTTGCGGCAGAGGTTCCGGAAAGCACGGGAATGGAGCAGATCGAGTATACGCCGCCGACGGACGAGGAACTGAAGAAGCAGGCGGAAACGGCGTTGCTGCCCGATTATACCGAAGGCGTTGCCAAAGCGGAAGAAACGTACTTGGAGACGTCGGGCGACATTGCGGCAGATCGGGCGGAAGCGACGGAAGAGGAGCGAATCCGCTATGACGATCTGTCGGCATTGCTGGACGATATGCGTTTGCAACATCAGTCCGATATGATCCGGCAGGGGTTGGTGCACTCGACGATCAACACCGAAGGGCAGGCGGCGACCGAGCGATACGGGGAGCAGGAGCGGCAGGCGATCGAAAACCGCTATAAGGCGACCTATGACGCGCTGGATCAGAAAGCGGAAGAGGCGCGGCTGAAATACGACAACGCCATCCGCTCGTACGATCTGAAGTACGCTGCCGATCTCGAAAAGAGAATCGCCGATCTGACGGCGGAGCGGGACAAGCAGACCGAAAAGATCAACGCATACAATCAAAAAGTAGCCGAAGCCGAGCTGAAATATCAGGAAGAGCGGCAGAAAAAACTTGCCGAACTCGAGCAGAAAGCCTGGGAGGACTACCGCAAAAACAACGCGCAGCGGCTGGCAGAAGCCGAAGCGGGGCGGTATACGCCCGAGGAAGCCGCCGACCGCGACAAGCGGCTGGAAGAAGCGAGGTCGTTTTTCGGAGAAATGAGTGCGGAAGACGCACTGAAACTGTTTTCGGCAAACAATGCGTCGCTGTCCGACCTCTTGGGGGTTGAACGGTATCAGACGCTGTTCGGCGAACTGTTTGTCCGCGCGATTGCGGAAGGGAGGCAATGAGAATGAAAACGCAACTGATTCCGCTGACGGTCAAAACGCAATGTGACAACGGCAGGTGTCGCAACCGTGCCGAATATATAGTCGCACGCGAAGATACGCCCGTGTATATGCAACTGCACTTGTGCGGGGAGTGTCTCAAAACGATCGCGGCGCTGGCGAAGGAGACGCAGGCAAAATCATCGCCGCGGTCGAACAAAACAAAAAAAGGAGAGGAAAATGTGGGAGCAGATTCTGGAAGCCGCCGCTAACAGCGGCTTGTGGGCAATGTTGTTTGTGACACTGTTTGTCATACAGCTGAAAGACAGCAAGGAGCGAGAAGGAAAGTATCAGGAAACCATCGCTTCGCTGGGCGACAAGCTGAAAGTCGTTGCCGAAATCAAGGCAACCGTCGATACCATTCGCGAAAAAATCGAAAGCGGTACGGCGCTGAAGTCCTCGGTGACGACACAGACTGAAAAATCCGATTAAACGGAAAAACGGGCGGAAATTCCGCCCGTTTTTTGCTTTCGCGCGTGTATCGTGCGCCCGTACAGACGAGGTTAAGCGACGGTTTGACGATTTTGTTGTCGAAATTTTCCGCCGAAATCGCTTGCATTTTTCGGATACGAGGCGTATGATAGGACACATTAACGGAGAGTATAATAGGATTCCTATTGTAGTAATCCCGTTCTCCCCAAGTGCAGGAGTTCAGACTATGCCTTCGATGACAGCAGCAAATTTTATCGACAGCCTGCGGGACGCCTTCCGGGACGCCTTCGGCGGCGGTATGGGCGAGTCCGTTCAGGAGGCGCTCAATCCCGAACCCGTCAATTTGTTCGGACTGGAAGTCAATCCTTCGCTGATTGCCGCCTTTTTCGGGACGATCGTCATTCTGCTGGCTTGCGTCGTCATTCGGTTGTTCGTCATTCCGCGCTTCCGCAATCAGCCCAAAGGACTTCAGCTTCTCCTCGAAGGCATTGTCGGATACTTTGACAAAACCGCTTCCGCAACCCATCGCCACGCAAGTTTCGTCGGTCCTTATATTGCGGCGGCTTCTATTTTTATCTGCATCACCACCCTCGCCGAATTGGTCGGCATCCGTCCCGCTTTTGCAAGCATCAATACCTGCCTTGCGTTCGGTTTGTCAACGTTTTTCGTCATCAATTTCTGCGGTCTGAGAGAAAAAGGTCTTTGGGGCAGAGCCAAACGCTATCTCAACAATCCCATCAATATCATCACCGATCTTGCCGTTCCGCTTTCCCTTTCCTTCCGCCTGTTCGGCGCGATTATGAGCGGCTTTATCATTATGGAACTCGTTTACAGCGTTCTCTTTCTCAGTTTCGTCGTGCCCGCCATCGTTTCGGTCGTCACGACGCTGTTCCACGCGCTGATTCAGTCCTTCCTGTTTGCCACATTGTCCACGCTGTTTATCGGCGAGGCGATCGAATAAAAATTTGTTAATTTTGTGAGGTGTCTTATGAATCTGATGTTTCTCGCTTCCGATCTCGCCGCGCTCGGCGCAGCACTTGCCATCGGTCTGACCGGTCTCGGCGCCGCGCTTGCCATGGGATTTTCCATCAGCAAAGCCATGGAAGGGATTGCCCGTCAGCCCGAAGCCGACAACAAAATCCGTTCCACTCTGATCCTCGGTCTTGCCTTCTGCGAAACCCTTGCGATTTACGGATTGCTGGTTGCAATTCTGCTGCTGACGATGTAGGGTAGGGCGTTATGGCGGTATGGATGACGGCGGCGGAAATGCCGCTGGGGCTGAATCCGATCGAAATCCTCCTGCATATTTTCAATTTTGCGGTGCTGATTATCGGCGTTCGGTTTTTGCTGTATAAGCCCATCAAAAAATTTATGGACAAGCGCGCGGCGGGGTATGCCGAAGCCGAAGAAGAGCGCAAAAAACTCGACGAAGCGGCAAATGCCGACCGTGAAGCGGCGCGCAAAACTTTGGAAGAGGCGGAAAGAAGCGCGGTAAAAATCGAAGAAGAAGCCAACGCCGCGGCGATGGTGGAAGCCGACGCGATCATGGAGAATGCCCGCAAAGAAGCGCGTGAAATGATCGAAAAGGCCGAAGCCGATCTTGCCGTACGCGAAGAACGGCAGCGCATTGCGATGAGCCGCGAAGTAACCGCGCTTGCGCTGACGATGTCGACCAAGATTCTCGAACGCGAAGTCAAAGCCGAAGACAACGACGCCGTAATCGGACCTTTGATCGAGCAATTCCGCACCGTGCAGTCGACGGCGCCCGCGCGCACGAGAAAGCGCGATCCCAAAGCGGAAGTGACGGGACTTGCCGTCGAGATTGCCGAAAAGATTCTGGAGCGCGAAGTCAGACCCGAGGACAACGATTCGGCGATCGACGAGACGATTAGAGAATTCAAGAAGAAATAAGTATGCGCGAAATTATTGTCAAGTCGGCGATTGCGCTGACAGAAGAGCAAAAAGCCAAGCTGGAAGCGGGGCTCCGTGCGGCGGACCCGCAGTCCGAACTGCGCTTCCGTTATCAGATCGACCGGATTGTCGGCGGGATCGTCGTGGTTGACGGCGAGGACGTTTACGACGCATCGATTGCGGCGGAACTCCGCAAGCTGAAAAAGAGCAGCGACCGTCTGGTGCATCACGGCAAAGACGGCAAGGGGATTGCCGTACAGGACATTCCGGCTTTGCTGAAGAGCAAGCTCGACGAAATGATCGATCACAAGCACGATTACGAGGTGTGCGGCAAGGTAATTGCGGCGGCGGACGGCGTCATTCGCATCGAAGGATTGCAGGATTGCCGTTACGGCGAATTGCTGTTGGTCGGCACGCACGGATTCGCGCTGGCGATGAACCTCGAAGAAACCGAAGTCGGCGCCATTCTGCTCAGCGAAATCGATACGGCGGAATACGGCGATTTCGTTTATACGACGGGCAAAATCGTTGAAGTTCCCGTCGGAGACGAGCTGTTGGGCAGGGTGGTCAATCCGCTGGGACAGCCGATGGACGGCGGCGACGCCATCAAAGGCGAAACGACGCGTTGCGTCGAAAGTCCCGCTCCCGCGATTATCGACCGTCAAAAAGTTTCGGAACCGTTGCAGACGGGGATTCTTGCCGTCGATGCGATGATTCCGATCGGCAAAGGTCAGCGCGAACTGATCATCGGCGACCGTCAGACGGGCAAAACTTCTCTTGCCATCGACACCATTCTCAATCAGAAGGGGAAGGACGTTCTTTGCATTTACGTTGCCGTCGGGCAGCGCGCTTCGAGCGTCGGCAAAATCGTGCGTACGCTTAAAGCGCACGGCGCAATGGATTACACGACCATCGTTTTGTCGACTGCCGACGACTCCGCTCCTTTGCAATATCTGGCTCCCTATACCGGCGCCGCGATCGGCGAACATTGGATGGAAGAGGGAAAGGACGTTCTGATCGTCTATGACGACCTCTCCAAACATGCCGTGGCATATCGCGCGATTTCCCTGTTGCTTAAGCGCCCCGCGGGCAGAGAAGCATATCCGGGCGACGTCTTTTATATTCATTCCCGGCTTCTCGAGCGTGCGGCAAGGATGGCGGACGAAAAGGGCGGCGGTTCGATGACCGCGCTGCCGATCATCGAAACGCTTGCGGGCGACATCTCGGCGTATATCCCGACCAACGTGATCAGCATTACGGACGGGCAGATTTATCTCGAGAGCGAATTGTTCCATTCGGGCGTTCGTCCCGCAATCAACGTGGGACTTTCGGTCAGCCGTGTCGGCGGGCAGGCGCAGATCCCGTATATCCGCAAGATCAGCTCGGCGTTACGCCTGAAAATCGCCCATTACCGCGAGCTTGCCGTATTTTCGCAATTCGGTTCCTCTCTCGGCGACGCGACCAAGGAAATCCTGGACGACGGCGCCAAAACCGTCGAGGCGCTCAAACAGGGCGAAGGACAGCCGATGTCGGCGTTTCGCGAAGCGGTTTCGCTGTACGCGACCGTCAAAGGGCATCTTAAGAGCATTCCCGTATCCAAAGTCAATGCCTTTCTCGAAGGATTGTATCGGTATATTTCGACGACGATGCCCGAGTTGCAGCGTTCGCTGAAAGACCGCGGAACCTTCGATCATCGCGAGGAAGCCCGCCTCGAAACCGCCGTTTCGGCATTTGCAAAACAGTTCGGGGCACAATAACGATGCAGTCACTTCACGACATCAAAAAGCGGATTCAGAGCATCGGCGAAACAGGGCAGATCACCAAGGCGATGCAACTGATCAGCGTTGCCAAAATGCGGAAGGCAAACGAAAAATACGAGCTGAACGCCCGGTATTTCGATCGCGTCCGCGCGACGCTCGAAGATATTCTTGCCCATACGGGGACACTCGAGCATCCTTATCTCGTTCCGCGTAAAACCGATCGCGCCGCATACGTCGTTATCGCTTCGGACACGGGCATGGCGGGAGAATACAATCATCGCGTTCTCAATTTCGCGCTGGAAGAAGTCCGAAAAGGCAATCCCGAAAAAATCTATACCATCGGATTTATGGCGCGGGATTTTTTCGAGCGGAACGGGTTGCCGCCCGACGCGCAGTTTCTGTACAGCGCGCAGGATCCGACGTTGTCGGACGCAAGACGGATCATGATGTATCTCGTCGATCTGTTCGACAGCAAAAAAGTCGACCGCGTATATATCATTTATACCCGCCACGAAAAGACGGGCAACCGCGCCGCAAAACTCAAATTATTGCCCCTCGAAGCGAGCGACTTCGACGACATCCGACCCGTCCGGCATTCGCAGGAAACATGGGACTTCGAACCCGATCCCAAGACGGTTTTCGATCTTTTGGTTCCGCAATGCGTTCTGGGGTTGGTGTACAGCACGTTGACGCAGTCGGTTCGGTGCGAACATGCCGAACGGCAGGCGGCAATGCAGCACGCTTCGGACAATGCGTCCGAGATGCTTAACAAACTCGAACTCGAATTCCACCGCGCAAGACAAGCGGCGATTACGACCGAAATCGCAGAAATCAGTGCGGCGGGAATCAATCGGGAGGATTAGATGGAAAAAATCAAAAATACGGGAGTGATCGTTCAGGTCATCGGACCGGTTGTGGACGTGCAATTTTACGCCTATGTTCCCAAAATTTACGAAAAACTTACGGTTTCTCTCGAAGATACAACTATCGTTTTGGAAGTCGAAGGGTATCTTGACGACGGGATCGTGCGCACGATCGCGATGCATGCCGACGAAGGGCTTGCGCGCGGGATGAAAGTCGTTGCGACGGGCGAACCGATCAAAGTCCCCGTCGGAGAAGGGACGCTCGGTCGGCTGATGAACGCGTTGGGCGAACCCATCGACCACAAAGGCGAAATCAAAGCCGAGGCATACCGTTCGATTCACAACAAACCGCCTCATTTCAGCGAGCAGTCGGGGCGCGCCGAAATTTTGGAGACGGGGATTAAAGTCATCGACTTGCTGACGCCGTATACCAAAGGCGGCAAAATCGGGCTGTTCGGCGGTGCGGGCGTCGGCAAAACCGTCCTGATTCTCGAGTTGATCCGATCGATCGCCGCAGAACACGGCGGTTACTCGATTTTTACGGGCGTGGGCGAACGCTCCCGCGAAGGCAACGACATGCTTTCCGAAATGACCGAGGCGGGGACGCTTGCCAACACCGCATTGGTATTCGGACAGATGAACGAACCGCCGGGATCGCGGATGCGCGCGGCAATGACGGGATTGACGCTTGCGGAATATTTCCGCGATGTCAAAAAACAGGATGTTTTGCTGTTCATCGACAATATTTTCCGCTATGTTCAGGCGGGAAGCGAGGTGTCGGCGTTGCTGGGCAGAATGCCTTCCGCCGTCGGCTATCAGCCTACCCTTGCCACCGAACTGGGCGCATTGGAAGAGCGGATTACCGCGACCAAAGACGCTTCGATCACGTCGATTCAGGCGATCTACGTTCCGGCGGACGATCTGACCGATCCCGCGCCGGCAACGATTTTCAGCCACCTCGACGCGATTACGGTGTTGTCGCGTAAAGTGGTGGAGCAGGGGATTTATCCCGCCATCGACCCGCTGGAGTCCTCTTCGAGAATTCTCGAACCATCCATTGTGGGCGAACGCCATTATAGAGTTGCCCGACGCGCCCAGGAAACGTTGCAGCGTTATAAAGAATTGCAGGATATTATCGCCATTCTCGGGATGGAAGAGCTGTCCCCGGAGGACAAAATCACCGTCTATCGGGCGCGTAAAATCATCCGCTTTTTCTCCCAACCCTTCTTCGTGTCGTCGGTTTACACCAATATGGAAGGCAAATACGTTCCGTTGGAAGAGACGATCGACGGCGTCGAACGCATTCTCGACGGCGAAGTGGACGACCTGGACGAAAATCTGTTCTATTTTGCCGGCGGCTTGGACGAAATTATTGCAAGGAGCAAGCAAAAGGATGCCTAAAACCTTTCGTCTGGAAATCGTAACGCCCGAAAAGGTGTTTTTCGAAGGGGACGTCGAGTCTTTGATCGTCGAGACCCCGGAGGGACAGCTGGGCTTGCTTGCCGATCATGCGCCGTTGGTCATCGGGCTTCGCCCGGGGCTTATGCGGTTCGGCACGGCGACGGACAAAAAGACGGCGGTCAATACCGACGGTTTTATCGAAGTGCAACGGGACAAGACGATTGTCTTGTGTCAGACGATGGAGTGGCCCGAAGAAATCGAACTGAACCGCGTAAAACATCGCATCGAGGAAGAGGAGCGAAAACTGCGCGAAGCGCGCAGCGTCGTCGAGTACAAAATGAGCAAGGCTTGTCTTGCACGGGCGTTTGCGCGACTGCGCGGCGCAAAGCACTGAAGATTGTTCGGACGCGCCTTTCGGGCGCGTTTTTACATTGCGAACGGGCGGAAAAATTGTCGATTTGTCCCCTCAACGCTTCCGAAAAGGGTTGCGCGGTATTTAATATTTATGCTATAATACTGTCAACAACTTTCGGGAGTTTTCAGAATGATCAAATTGACAGATCACGGCGTGTTTTATCACAACGGAACGTTTTACGATTCCGCCGCCGCGTTCGGGATGTCCGAGTGCGACGCCGCCAACGCCTATCGCAACACCATCGCTTATCGCATTATTTCCGCCCATAACACCGCCCCTTCGACCGAGAAGGGCGCTACGGTGCGCTTGAAGTTCGACGCAATCGCTTCGCACGATATCACCTATGTCGGGATTATTCAGACCGCAAAAGCCATCGGGCTCGAACGTTTCCCCATCCCGTACGTTCTGACCAACTGCCACAACAGCCTTTGTGCCGTCGGCGGTACCATCAACGAGGACGACCACGTCTTCGGATTGTCCGCCGCCAAAAAATACGGCGGAATTTACGTTCCCGCACACCAGGCGGTTATCCATACCTACATGCGCGAAAAAATGGCGGGCGGCGGCAAAATGATTCTCGGATCGGATTCCCATACCCGCTACGGCGCCCTCGGCACGATGGCGGTCGGAGAGGGCGGTCCCGAACTGGTCAAGCAAATCATCGGCAAAACCTATGACGTTCGATACCCCGACGTCGTTGCCGTTCGGTTGAGCGGCAGACTTCGCAAAGGCGTCGGACCGCAGGACGTTGCGCTTGCCATCATCGGCAAAGTGTTCAAAAACGGATTTGTCAAAAACAAAGTGATGGAGTTTGTCGGCGAAGGCATTCGCTCCTTGCCCGTCGAATACCGCAACGGGATCGACGTCATGACGACCGAAACAACCTGCCTTTCTTCGGTATGGGAGACCGACGACGCCGTCCTGAACTATCTGACCGTACACGGCAGACCCGAGGATTATCGCGAA
Organism: Candidatus Stercoripulliclostridium merdipullorum; assembly: GCA_018713745.1. GTDB lineage: Bacteria > Bacillota > Clostridia > Christensenellales > DTU072 > Stercoripulliclostridium > Stercoripulliclostridium merdipullorum. The sequence continues at coordinate 78,502 of DVOH01000038.1, forward strand.
CTGCATCCCGCGGACGGCGCGTATTACGATGCCTTGATCGACGTCGATCTTTCCGCCGTCGAGCCGATGATCGCGCTTCCCTTCCATCCCTCCAACGTTTATCCGCTCCGCGAAGTAATCGAGCATCCCGTCGAAATTCTTTCGGAATGCGAGCGGAAAGGGCGCGAACTGCTTAAAAACGACAGCTTTTCGCTGACCGACAAAATTACGCCCGACGGCAAAATCGTCGTCGATCAGGCGATTATCGCAGGTTGCGCGGGCGGGACGTACGACAACCTTTTCGAAGCGGCAAGAATCCTCGACGGAAAATCCGTGGGCGATACGCTGTCGATGAGCGTTTATTGCGGATCTCAACCCATTTATCTCGATCTGATGAAAAAAGGCGCGCTTTCGGCGCTTGCCGCGGCGGGCGCCAACATCAAGACGTCCTTCTGCGGACCCTGCTTCGGCGCGGGGGACGTTCCGCAGAACAACGGATTTTCCATCCGTCACACCACGCGTAATTTCGAGTCGCGCGAAGGCAGCAAGCCCGGGGAAGGGCAGATCGCTTCGGTTGCGCTGATGGACGCGCGCAGTATCGCGGCTACGGCGGCAAACGGCGGCGTGTTGACTTCGGCGCTCGACGTCGACTACGATGCCGAACTTCCCGCGTTTGAGTTTGACGCGCGTGTTTACGAGCATCGCGTCTATCAAGGGTTCGGGAAGCCCGACGCGGATGCAAGACTGGTGTACGGCCCCAATATCGCCGACTGGCCCGAGCAGATCGCCCTGAAAGACAATCTGATCCTGCAGGTTGCCTCCGTCATCGACGATCCCGTTACGACGACGGACGAGCTGATTCCTTCGGGCGAAACGTCGAGCTATCGCTCCAATCCCCTTCGTCTTGCCGAATTCGCTTTGTCGCGCAAGGATCCCGCATACGTCGGTCGTGCCAAACAGATCAAACAGTCCGAAGCCGATCGCAGAAGCGGCGTCGCAGTCGACTCCGACATCGTGGTCGTCGCCGAACAGATGGGGTTTGACGACTACGAAATCGGCAGTGTCATCTACGCCAACAAGCCGGGCGACGGCAGTGCGCGCGAGCAGGCGGCAAGCTGTCAGCGCGTCTTGGGCGGGCTTGCCAATATCGCCAAAGAATACGCGACCAAGCGGTATCGCTCCAATCTGATCAACTGGGGGATGATTCCTTTCCTGTTCGACGGGGGCGCAAAGACCTTCGAGCCGGGCGATCTGATCGCCGTACCGGGCGCCTTTGCCGCATTGGAGACGGGCAAAGTCCAAGCCAAACTTTTCAGTAAAGGACGCCTTATTCCCGTTACGCTGACGATCGATCCCTTGACCGACGCCGAAAAAGCGATTATCCGGGCAGGGTGCCTGATCAATTATAACCGCGACAACAAGTAACGAGAGGATATTATGATTTTCGACAAAAAACACGAGACGATGTCCGTTGAAGAAATGCGCGCGTTACAGTTGGAACGCTTGCGTCATATCGTGCGTTACGCATACGACCACGTCCCGTTTTACAAAAAGAAGTACGACGAAGCGGGCTTCGATCCCGACAGCATCCGCACCTTGGACGATATCCGCAGGATTCCGTTTACGGTCAAGAGCGACCTCAGGGACAATTATCCTTACGGTCTGATCTCCACCGAAAAAAAGAATCTGATGCGCATCCATGCTTCCAGCGGAACAAGCGGAAAGCCGACCGTCGTGTGTTATACCAAAAAGGATATGAAAATCTGGACCGAGTGCTGTGCGCGCCTTGCCGCGGCGGCAGGGGTACGCAAAAGCGATATCGTACAGATTTCGTTCGGGTACGGTCTGTTTACGGGCGCACTCGGGATGCATCAGGGATGCGAACGCCTGGGTGCCGCCATCATTCCCGCCAGTGCCGGCAACACCGAGCGTCAGGTGATGCTTCTGAAAGATCTGCAGGCGACCGTACTGGTCTGCACGCCGTCGTATGCCTTGTATATCGGCGAAATGATCGAAAAATTGGGTTACGACATCAAAGATTTCAAGTTGCGACTGGGACTGTTCGGCTCCGAAGCCAGCACCGAGGAAATGCACCGCGAAATCGCGCGAAAACTCAATATTTTCACCAATGACAATTACGGGCTCAGCGAGATCATCGGACCCGGCGTTTCGGGCGAGTGCAGCGAGAAATGCGGGATGCACATCAACGAGGATCATTTTTATCCCGAAGTTCTCGATCCCGAAACCTTCGAACCCGTCCCCGACGGAACCTACGGCGAACTGGTTCTGACCACGTTGACCAAAGAAGGGATGCCGGTAATCCGCTATCGTACCAAAGACATTACGACGCTCGATCATACCCCCTGTAAATGCGGCAGAACGACGGTTCGTATGGCAAAACTCAGGGGACGCACCGACGATATGCTGATTATCCGCGGCGTCAACGTCTTCCCGTCCCAGATCGAAGGCGTGCTGATGAACATGCCCGAAGTGGGCGGTCAGTACGAAATCGTCGTGACGCGCGAAGGTTACATGGACAAAATCGAAGTGAAGGTCGAAGTGGCGGACGGATCGCTTTTGGTCGATTACGACAATCTGATCAAATTGCGGGAGAAGATACGGCACAATCTGAAAACCGTACTGCAACTGGACGCGCAGGTCAAGCTGGTCGAGCCGTTGACGCTCCAGCGGTTTGAAGGCAAAAGCAAGCGCGTGACCGATCTCAGAAAATTATAACCGACAAAGGAGAGACTATGAAACAACTGATGCTGACCAATCAGGCGGTGGCGCGGGGCGCGTACGAAGCGGGCGTAAAAGTGGTATCGTCCTATCCCGGAACGCCGTCGACCGAAATCACCGAGTTTATCGCAAAGTACGACGAAATTTACAGCGAATGGGCGCCGAACGAGAAGGTTGCCGTCGAAGTCGCGGTGGGCGCGAGTTTTGCGGGCGTGCGCAGTATGGCGTGTATGAAGCACGTCGGCGTCAACGTTGCGGCGGATCCGCTGTTTACGGCGTCATACACGGGCGTCAACGGGGGAATGGTGTTGGTGGTTGCCGACGATCCCGCGATGCACTCCTCCCAAAACGAACAGGACAGCCGCCTTTATGCGCGGAGCGCGCACGTTCCGATGCTGGAACCTGCCGGCAGCGGAGAAGCGAAAGAATACGTCAAGCGTGCCTACGAAATTTCGGAAGCCTACGATACGCCCGTAATGTTGCGATTGACGACGCGGATTGCGCACAGCCAAAGTTTTGTCGAAACGCAAGAGCGCGTCGAGCCGGCGCCGAAACCCTACGTCAAAAACGTTGACAAATACGTTATGATGCCCGCAATGGCAAAAGGACGGCATCTGGTTGTCGAAGCGCGCGAAAAACGCCTTGCCGCCGACGCCGAAACGTCCGATCTCAACCGCGTCGAACGCAGAAGCAATCAACTCGGCATCGTGACGGCGGGGGCATGCTATCAATATGTCAAAGAAGCGACCGACGCTTCGATCTTCAAACTCGGGATGGTCTATCCTCTCCCGATCGAAGCGATCCGCAAGTTTGCCGCTACCGTCGATCGTCTGTTGATCGTCGAGGAACTCGAACCGTTTATCGAAAATCAGCTGAAAGCGCACGGCATCGCCTGCGAGGGCAAATCGATCTTCGGGCTGCAAGGGGAGTTTTCCGTCGCGTTTTTGCGCGAAAAACTGTACGGGACGCCTGCGCCCGCATCCGAAGTCAAAGTGCCGGGGCGTCCGCCCGTTATGTGTGCGGGATGCCCGCACCGCGGCGTCTTTTACGTTCTCAAAAAGTTGGGTTGCACCGTTTCGGGCGACATCGGTTGTTATACGCTCGGCGCATTGCAGCCCCTTGCCGCGCTCGATCTTTGCGTTTGTATGGGCGCAAGCGTCGGCATGGCGCACGGGTTCGATAAAGCGGGATCGGAGCGGACGCGCAAAATGGTTGCCGTCATCGGCGACTCGACCTTTGTGCACAGCGGAATTACGGGGATCATCAACGCCGTTTACAATCAAGGTACGTCGACGACGATTATCCTGGACAACTCGATCACCGGCATGACCGGCCATCAGCAGAACCCTGCGACGGGCAAAACGATCAAAGGCGACATTACCGCAAAACTCGACCTCGAGGCGCTGATGAAAGCCTGCGGCGTTCCGAGCGTGCGCGTCGTAGACGCTTACGATCTTGCCGCCGTCGAAGCCGTCGTCAAGGAAGAAATCGCGCGCGAAGCGGTCAGCGTAATTATTGCGCGCCGTCCCTGCGCGTTGCTGGACAAGCATTATCCCGCGCCGCTTTCGATCGATCGGGACAAATGCAGAAAGTGCAAAATGTGTCTTAAAATCGGGTGTCCCGCCATCGAACATATCGGCGGCGTCGTGCGGATCAACAAAGAGCTTTGCGTCGCGTGCGGCGTCTGTACCGAACTGTGCAAGTTCGACGCGATCAAATAGGAGGTAGGAGCGCAATGAAAAACGTCAACATTCTGATCGTAGGCGTAGGCGGACAAGGCACCTTGCTGGCAAGTCGTGTTTTGGGCGCGCTGGCGTCGATCGAAGGAAAGGATTGCAAACTCAGCGAAGTCCACGGCATGAGCCAACGGGGCGGAAGCGTGGTAACGCATGTTCGCATCGGCGACAACGTTTTGTCCCCCGTGATTACCGAAGGGGAAGCCGATTATATTCTCGCGTTCGAAAAGCTGGAAGCCCTCCGTTGGTGCCACTATCTCCGCAAGGACGGCACGATTCTGATCAACGATCAGGAAATCATGCCGATGCCCGTCATTACGGGCAATGCCGAATATCCGCAGGGCATCTACGAAGTTTTGGACGGACTCGGCAAACGTTACGTCAAAATCGACGGACTGGGACTGAGCGGAAAGGCAGGCAGTACCAAAGCGGTCAACGTTGTGATGATCGGTGCGCTGACGCGATTGATCGGCGTGTCGGAGGAGAGCGGCTTGCAGGCGGTCGAGCGTTGCGTCCCGCAGAAACTACTGGAAATCAACCGAAAAGCCTACAATTTCGGATATCACGATACGGAGGAGGCATAACCGTGTATATATATGACAAAAAAACGGAATGTATGTCCGTTGAAGAAAAAAAGATTCTGCAGTCCGAACGCCTGAAAGAAGTCGTCAAGCGCGTTTACGACAATGTTCCGACCTATCGGCGTAAAATGGACGATATCAAACTGAAGCCGTCCGATATCCGTTCGATCGACGATATTTCCAAGTTGCCGTTCACGACCAAATACGATCTCAGAAGCAATTATCCTTTCGGGATGTTTGCTTCTCCGATGAAAGATATCGTTCGGGTGCATGCTTCGAGCGGAACGACGGGCAAGCTGACCGTCGTCGGTTATACCCAACACGATCTGGACGTCTGGGCGGAGTGCTGTGCGAGAGCACTCGGCGGCGTGGGCGCAACGCGCGAGTCGATCGTGCATGTTGCGTACGGCTACGGCTTGTTTACGGGCGGATTGGGGATGCACTACGGCGGCGAACGGATGGGCGCTACGGTGATTCCCGTTTCGTCGGGCAACACGGCGCGGCAGATTATGCTGATGAAAGATTTCGGCGCGGACACCATCTGCTGTACCCCGTCTTACGCGATTTACCTTGCGGACGAACTCAAAAAGATGGGCATTTCTCCCGACGAACTCAATCTGAAGCGCGGTTTGTTCGGGGCAGAACCCTGGACGGACGAAATGCGCCGCAAAATCGAAGAAGGTTTGGGACTGAAAGCATACGATATATACGGACTGAGTGAAATTTCGGGTCCCGGCGTGGCGTGTGAATGCGAAATGCAGGACGGACCTCACGTTCAGGACGACTACTTCTATCCCGAAATCGTCGACGTCGATACGTTGGAACCGCTTCCCCTCGGCGAATCGGGCGAGTTGGTATTCACGACGCTCAGCAAAGAGGGGATTCCGCTGATTCGCTATCGCACGCGCGATATTTGTTCCTTGCGGAAAGATCCCTGCAAGTGCGGAAGAACTTCGGTTCGGCTTGCCCGCATTACGGGGCGTTCGGACGACATGCTGATTATCCGCGGCGTCAACGTATTCCCGTCGCAGATCGAAAGCGTTCTGATTTCGTCCGACCCCAGAATTTCGCCGCATTATCATATCACGGTCGATCGAATCAACAATCTCGACACGATGACCATCGAAGTCGAGCTCGACCGTTCGGTTGCGTTTGACGAGATCAAAACGGTCGAAGCGCTGACCAAAAAACTTGCGGGCGATATCGCTTCGGCAATCGGTGTTTCGGCAAATGTAAGACTGGTATCGAGCGGCAGCATCAAGCGCAGCGAAGGCAAGGCGCAAAATGTTACCGATCTCAGAAAACTATAAACGGAGGTAACCGGTATGTTAGTCAATCAGATTGCAGTGTTTCTCGAAAACAGAAGCGGCAGAATTTGCGACTTTTCGCGCGTACTGAAGGAAGCCGGCGTCAACATTCAGGCAATGTCGATCGCGGACACGACGGAGTACGGTATTTTGCGCGCCATCACCGACGACAATCAGAAAGCGCTTGCCGCACTGAAAGCCAACGGCTTCAATACGGCGGCAACCGATCTGATCGGATTCCAGGTAGACGATAAGCCCGGCGAAATGTATCACGTCCTCAAAATTCTCGAGGACGCGGGGATCAACATCGGCTATCTTTATTCCTTCGCGCGTACCGCCAAAAAAAGCGCGGTGATCCTGATTAAGGTGGACGACAACGACGCCGCAGTCAAAATCCTGTCCGATCACGGGATCGATCTGGTCGGCGAGGGAATTCTGTAGGATTCCGTATCCGTTCGTTCGGGAACCTTATGAACAAAAAAGAGCAAAGAGCGTCGGTTCGCGGGATTGTTCCCGCCGACCGCGCCGCGCGCTCGGCGCGCATTGCCGAAGCGCTGTTTTCGAGCGATCTTTATCGCGAGGCTCAAGTCATATATGCCTTTTGTTCGGCAGGGCAGGAGCCCGATACGCAGGCGATCGTTCGGCGCGCCCTTCGGGACGGTAAGCAAATTTTTCTGCCCGTCGTGCAAGGGGACGAAATGCGGTTTTTTTCCTATGAAACGGGCGATCCGATGACCCGAGGCGCATTCGGTATTTCCGAGCCCGTTTTGCGCCGCACGGCTTCGGCAAACCCCGATCTCATTCTTGTGCCGATGGTGGCGTTTGACGCCGCTTGCAACCGCCTCGGGCACGGCAAAGGATATTACGACCGCTATCTCGGTCAAAGCGGCTTGAAGACGGTCGGCATCGCTTTTTCGGAGTTTCGGCTGGATGCCGTCGCCGTCGAACCCCATGACGTAAAGTTAGACGTTATCATTACCGATCGTGAGGTGTTTCGGAAATGAGAATCATTGCCGGTAAATTCAAAGGCAGAACCTTGGACGGCGGGCCCGACCGCTCCATCCGTCCGACGACCGACCGCGTCAAAGAGTCGATGTTCAATCTGATTCAAGGCAGGACGGAAGGCGCGGCGGTATTGGATCTGTTCGCCGGAAGCGGCGCGCTCGGGATCGAAGCGTTGTCGCGCGGTGCCGACAGCGTGACGTTTTGCGACCGACAACCTTCTTCCGTTGCCGTTCTCCGAAAGAATCTCCAAAAAGTCGACGGAAATCTTCGCATCCTGCAACGGGATTGGCGCGCTTCGCTTGCCGAATTCGGCAGGGCGGGCGATCGGTTCGATCTGATTTTTCTCGATCCGCCCTATGACGTCATCGAGCCCGCCGATTTGCTGTCCGAAATCGTCGATCGCAAAGTCCTCAAAGAGGACGGATTGATTGTTTTCGAGCGTCCGAGAGGGGGCAAACCACCTGTTTTTCCCGCAGGCACGGGGCTGATCGACAGCCGCGATTACGGCGCGACAACCCTCGATCTGATCGGATTTGTCAGTAAGGTTGCGGTTACCGGGACGTTCGATCCGTTTACCAAAGGGCATCTCGAAATCGTGCGGGAAGCCTGCCGTGCGTTTGATGAAGTCCACGTCGTCGTCCTGGTCAATCCAGACAAAAAGACATGGCTTTCGCCCGAGAAACGGATTCAGGTGATCGAAGCCGCCGTCAAAACGCTGAAGCGCAGGATTACGGTTGCCTACTCCGAAGGGCTTGCAATCGATTACTGCAAGGCGCACGATATCGGCTATATTATGCGAGGCGTGCGCAACGAAAACGATTTCGCATACGAAAAAGAAATGGCGGAATGGAATCTGAAGCACGGCGGAATCAAAACGCTTTTTGTTCAAACGGATTTACCCGAGATCAGCAGTACGGCAGTGCGCGAAGCGTTGGCAAAAGGCGAGGGCGTCGGAGAATATCTGGTGCCGCAAACGATAAAACTCATTACGGAGGGAGCGGAATGGAAGACGTAGAAGATCTGTTGCTGCAGCTGGAGCAGGAGTTGAACGAAGGCAAAAAGTCACTGTTCGGCGGTGGCGTGACCGTTGATGCCGAAACGATGTACGGGATCATCGATCGGATCCGTGCGGCGTTGCCGGAGATGATACGGGAAGCAAAATATATCGTGCAGACCAACGAAAAACGTCGGCAGGAAGAAACGCTACGCGCCCAGAATCTGATTCAGGCGGCGCAGGCGCGCGCCGACGAAATGCTCAACGAGCATGCGATCATCCAACAGGCGCAGCGCGAAGCCGATGCCATCCGCGCGCAGGCGATGGACTATAAAGTTCAGGTGGAACGGAAGATTCGTCAGGAGCTTACCGACTTACTTGCCGAAACCGAATCGGTATTGTCTGACGCGCTGAATATCATTCATCGGTCGCAACTGAAGTACGACAACCGTTAGGATCAAAACACGAGCGCGCTTAAGGCAAACGCAATTAAAAAAGTAATCACGGCATGGGATATTTTGGTGCAGAAAAAATATCCTGCCGTGATTTTGCATTTAGAAAGAAACGCGAGGGACTGGAAGGCGATGCTTGCGCCGCCGAAGGACACGAGAGCGGCGGCAAGCGGAACGGAAAGCAACAGATCGGGCGTCCCGGCAAGCAGGAGGGTGCCGCGGGTCACTTCGATCAGCCCGAGCAGAACGCCGCCGCAAAGCCCTTCGGAGATGCCGAGGGGGGCAAGCAGTCTGCCGACGGCGTCGACCGCCCCGATATGGACGAAAGCGGTTGCAATCATATTGAACAGCGTTATGTATGCTCCGATCAACAGGATGGAGCGAACGCTCGAGGAAACCGCGTCGGCAAGCACGTCGTCGTAGGATCCTTCGGGGCGGGGGAGGGAGGTTTCGGGCGTTTTGGAAGATGGACGTCTTTTGAATACGATTCCGTTGAGGATCGTCGCCAGGTAGTGCGCGACCAGGATTACGACGCCCGTGCGGGTGTCGCCGAACATTCCGCTTCCCACCGTTCCCAGCACAAACAACGGACCCGAAGTCGAGGTGAATGCAACGAGAGACTTTGCTTCCTCCTCGGTGCAAAGACCGAGCTGTACGGAATCGGATACCAATTTTGCGCCGACAGGATACCCGCACATCACACTCATGGCAAAAATATAACCTCCGATCTCGGGCGCGCCGAAGAGATAGCGGACGGGTTTGCGGACGAGGCGGGATAGAGATGCGGCAACGTCGAGCGAGGTTAAAAGACGCGAAAAAAAGAAGAACGGAAACATTGCCGGCAGAACGGACACGCAGAAAAGGCGCAGTCCGTCGCTGACTGCCTGCATATAGACCGCAGGGAATACGATCAGAAGAGCCATAAAAAACGCCACCGTCACGACGGTGGCGATGCGTACCGTTTTCGACACGATACATTATATGCGTTCGGTATCGTCAAAAGTCGTCAGTTTTCGGATGAAGCATCGACAAACAACATTTTTTTGTTGTAGCAGTTGGTTTTGTTGATGATGTTCAGCGTCCCTTGCGCGGTGAAGTCCAGTTTGATCAGCGGGCGCAAGGATTTGTCGACCTTCCCGACGTCGCTGTAGCGGGTCACGACGTTTTTGCAGGATGCGTGGAGATCGGACAAAAGTTGCTTGCGATCGGCGCGCATGGCAAGGACGGTCAGATAGGCGGGACACGCCGCCGCTTCGCGGTAGAACTCCGCCGTGATATCGAACAAGGCATACAGGCAGATCCGTTTGAGGCGCGCCATCGTATATGCTTTGGTTTTGGCGGCTTCGAGCATCTGCTCGTAAGTGTGAGATCGGTCGGCGGCGATTTTGATGCGGTTGTGAATGCCGCCCGAAACGTCGTAGTAATGTTCGAGGTCGTAGCCCGACATACTTTTCAGCTTAAACAATACCATATCGCCGAAGGAGTCGGCGGGGCGGATGGCTTTCAGACTTTCGTAGACGGGGGCGGGGATGCTTTTGCGGATTCCGTCAAAGTCTTCGCGCTGAAGCGCCGCGCGGACGGCGGACGCAGAAGGATAGGGTGCGTCCAGGCTTTGGTCATGGAAATCCCCGATTCGTTTGACGGTATGAAACCCGATCGACAGTCCCGCTTTTTTGGCGGCGATCATATACGCGATCCCCAGCACGTTATTGGGCTGATCGAGCAGCCCTTTGAGCGCGGCGCGTTCGGGCGAGCGGTCGGCGTAAGCGTCAAACGCCGCGGCGCGCGCTTTGGGGAAGGATAATCCGTTGTCGAGGTTTTGGCGCAATAAGGTGCGGAACTCTTCGGGTTCGTCGGCAAGCAGGGCGGCGGCTTGTTCGAGTAAGGCAATATCGCCGCATTCGCTGCCGAAACTGATGTACGCGACGTCGGGGAAGGCGGCAATCGTTTTGATCGCGCCGTAAGCAAAATTATCGGCGGGCGATATGGCATATACCGTCGGTAGCTCGACGACAATGTCGGCGCCCAGACGAACCGCCGCTTCGGCGCGGACATATTTGTCGAGAACGGCGGCTTCGCCGCGTTGCGTAAAACTTCCGCTCATCACGCACAGCACGATTTCGGCGCCCGTTTCGGCTCGGGCAAGTTCGAGGTGGCGGACGTGACCCAGTGTCATCGGGTTGTATTCGCAGATGATGGCGGTTGTTTTCATAGATTTCTCTCCCAATTTCCGCAAACGCTTGCTTTCCGTGCGGTAAAGTTGTAAACTGATTCCGTAATTAAATACGTTATAACAATTATATCTCATTACACAAAAATTTCAAGAGATTTCGGAGGTTATTATGTCAGTATTTATGGACGCCGTTCTGGCGGAGGCAAAAAAGCGCGGCAAGACCGTCGTTTTGCCCGAAGGGGAGGAGATCCGCATCATCGAGGCGACCCAAAAGATCGTTGCCGGGCAAATCGCCAAAGTCATTCTGTTGGGCGATCCCGCCGTTATCGAAGAGAAAGCGGGCGGCAAACTCGAAGGCGTCACGATCATCGATCCCAAAACGTCTTCCAAGACGGCAGATTATGCCAACCTTCTTTACGAACTCCGCAAAGAAAAAGGAATGACGCCCGAAAAGGCAAAGTCCCTTGCCCTCGATCCCCTTTATTTCGGGTGCCTGATGGTCAAGGCGGGCGACGCCGACGGAATGGTCGCGGGGTCGGTGCATGCAACGGGTGACGTTTTGCGTCCCGCATTGCAAATTATCAAAACAAAACCCGGGATCAGTACCGTTTCGGCTTGTTTCGTGCTGGCAATGCCCGAAGGCAGTCCCTTCGGCGAAAACGGTGTCATGGTGTTCGGCGACTGCGCGGTTATGCCTTGCCCCACCTCCGAACAGCTGGTCGATATTGCCAACGCGAGTGTCGACAGCGCGCGCCGCATCGCAAGAATGAGCGATCCTAAGGTAGCAATGCTGTCGTTTTCGACGCGCGGCAGTGCCAAACACGAATTGGTCGACAAGGTCAAAAAAGCGGTCGATCTGATGAAAGAGCAGGGCGTCGATTACAAATTCGACGGCGAAATTCAGCTTGACGCCGCGCTGGTGCCCGAAGTCGCCGCGCTTAAAGCGCCCTGCAGCCCCATCGGCGGCAACGCCAATATTTTGATTTTCCCCGATCTGCAGGCGGGCAATATCGGCTACAAACTCGTTCAGCGATTCGGCAATGCCGAAGCATACGGTCCGATCTGTCAGGGGCTTGCCGCTCCCGTCAACGATCTGTCCCGCGGTTGCTGCTGCAACGACGTCGTCGGCGTTGTTGCGATCACCGCTTTGCAGGCATAAGGAGGCGATCGATGAAAGTACTGGTCATCAATGCGGGAAGCTCCTCGCTGAAATATCAGCTGATCGATATGGACAACGAAAAGATGCTCGGCAAGGGCATCGTCGAGCGGATCGGAAGTGCAGACAGCAACCTCGAACAAAAACGCGGGGACGACGTCATCGAAATCAAGCAACCCCTCAAAGATCATACCGAAGCGTTTCGGTTGGTGATGCAGGCGTTGACCGATTCCGAGAAGGGGCTGATCGCCGACGTAGCCGAGATCGGCGCCATCGGACACCGCGTTCTGCATAGCGGGGAAGATTTTGACCGTAGCGTCGTGATCGACGACGAAGTGCTTGCAATCTGCAAGCGCAACGCCGTTTTGGGACCCCTCCACATGCCTGCGAATATCGCTTGTATCGAAAGCTGCCGTCAACTGATGCCCGACACGCCGATGGTTGCGGTATTCGACACGGTATTCCACGCGACCATGCCCGATTATGCCTATATGTATGCCATCAAGTACGAAGATTATCAGGCGTACAAAGCGCGTAAATACGGCTTCCACGGTACTTCGCACAAATACGTTACGGGCGAAGCCGTCCGTTATCTCGGCAAAAAAGACAGCAAAATCATCACTTGTCATCTCGGCAACGGCAGTTCGATCGCCGCGGTCAAAGACGGTAAGTGCATCGATACGACCATGGGTCTGACCCCCCTCGAAGGATTGGTCATGGGGACGCGGAGCGGAGACGTCGACGCCGCTTTGGTCGGTTATCTTGCCGAACACAAAAATATGTCGGCAGCAGACGTCGTGACCTATCTGAACAAAGAAAGCGGTTTCAAAGGAATTGCCGGCGTATCGGACTTCCGCGATCTGACCAAGCGTTGCAAAGAAGGTGACGATCGCGCCCGCCTTGCCGTCGATATGTTTGCCTATCGCATCCGCAAATATATCGGCAGCTATGTCGCAGCGCTCGGCGGACTGGACTGCATCGTTCTGACGGGCGGAATCGGCGAAAACGCTTCGTTTGCCCGCGAAAAAATAATGCAAGGACTCGAAGTGTTCGGCGTTGCGTTCGATTTCGACAAAAATGAGACTGCGCCCCGCGGCGAATTTGTCGAATTGCATAAGCCCGAAAGCAAAGTCAAGGTCGTCGTCATCCCCACCAACGAAGAACTGGTCATCGCACGGGACGCCGTCGAACTGGTCGGAAGAAGATAATCGGATATTTTTCCGAAATCGCTTCAAAAAAATTGACACGCCGTCAATTATCCATTATAATAAATTAGCTATTCTAACGTAGGAGGTGCAAAATGGCGGTTCCGAAGAGCAAAGTGTCCAAACAGAGAGGAAACACCAGATTCGCGCAATGGAAGCTGACCGCTCCCAATCTGGTCGAGTGCTCCCAATGTCACGAACTGATTCAAAGCCACGTCGTATGCCCGAATTGCGGATATTACGACGGCAAACAGGTTGTCGTAAAAAAAGAAAAGAAAGAGGACTAATTCCGATTTCCGAATGCTAAGGGAGGCTGGGGTCTCCCTTTTTTCTTAAAGGCAGGAATGATGATGAAAATTGCAATCGACGCATTCGGCGGCGATCACGCCCCGACCGAAATTATCAAAGGGGTTGTCGATGCGGTCAACGCCGAACCCGGATTTACCGCCGTCTTATTCGGGGCGGAGGAGACTGTCCGTGCCGAACTGTCCCGATACGCTTATCCCGCCGATCGGATCGAGGTGGTTGACGCGCCCGAAGTGATCGGCAACGACGAGTCGCCCACCGAAGGCGTGCGGAAAAAGAAAAACAGTTCGATCGTCAAAGCGTTTCACGCACTGAATACCGACGACGCATACGGTGCGTTTGTATCGGCAGGAAGTACGGGCGCGGTGCTGACGGGGGCGGTCCTGTTGCTGAAGCGCATCCGCGGGATCAACCGACCCGCATTGGCTCCCGTATTGCCCACGGTCAACGGGGGGCAGGTCGTACTGGTCGACTGCGGCGCAAACGCCGATTGTAAGCCCCTCAATCTCGTACAGTTTGCCCGGATGGGAAAAGCCTATGCCAATACTTTGGGTATCTCCGATCCCAAAATCGGGCTTCTTTCCAACGGAACCGAGGACAAAAAGGGGAACGAACTCAACAAAGAAACGTTCCCGTTGCTGAAAGAGGACGCATCTCTCAATTTTGTCGGCAACATCGAAGGCCGCGATATTCTCGGCGGCGCGGTAGACGTCGTCGTTACGGACGGGTTCAGCGGCAACGTCGCGCTGAAGTCCTGCGAGGGGACGGCTTTGACCATGTTCGAGGTCATCAAGCAGAACATTCTCGGCGGCGGCTTGCGCGCCAAAATCGGGTATCTTTTGCTGAAACCCGCTTTCAGGCGTGTAAAAAACGTGATGGATTACAATAATAAAGGCGGGGCGGTCTTGCTGGGACTTCAGAAAATCGTCGTCAAATCGCACGGAAGTTCCAAGGCGAAGTCGATTACCGCATCGGTTTTGCAAGCATACAATCTGTGCCGCGCGGGGATTGTCGATGCCATTGCGGGCGCAATGGTTACGGCGTCCGAAGAATAGGAGAATACGGTGGATCAGTTCGACGTCGTTGATATCAGAAACAGAATCGGTTATACGTTCAAGGACGGTTCTTTGTTGCTGTGCGCGTTCACGCACAGTTCGTTTGCCAACGAACACGGCGTCAAGAGCAACGAGCGACTGGAGTTTCTCGGCGACAGTATCGTCAATATGGTCGTCGCCGAAGCACTGTTCCTGCGCTATCCCGATCGGGACGAAGGGTTTTTGAGCAAAGCGCGGGCGCAGATCGTATCCACGCGGTCGCTTGCCCGTACCGTCGAGCGGATCGGAATTTCGCGCTATCTCCGATGCGGCGGCGGAAATGCCGGCGCTTCCATCCGCAACAACGCCGCCGTCAAAGCCGACTTGTTCGAGTCCGTTGTCGGCGCGATGATGATCGACGCGGGCGATATCGCCGTCTGCAAATCGTTTATCACGGATAAGCTGAAAGACGCCCTGCAGTACGATTATACCGGGGACAACGTGACCGATTTCAAGTCAAAGCTGATCGAGCATTGTGCGCAGAAGGGACGCAGTGTACGGTTTGTTACCGTTCCGACACCCGACGCACCGTCGCCCGATTTTACCTCCGAAGTCGTTGTCGACGACCGAGTCCTGGGCAAGGGACGCGCCGCAAGCAAAAAGAAAGCCGAGCAAGCCGCTGCAAAATGCGCCGCGGAATCCCTGAAATTATAGTTGCAAAATTTTAATAACCGTTGTATAATGAATTTACAAGAGAAGATGCGGAAATAGTTCAACGGTAGAGCCCCGCCTTCCCAAGGCGGTTGTTGCGAGTTCGAATCTCGTTTTCCGCTCCAATCCGAAGCCGACGTTTGTCGGCTTTTTTGTTCGGAAGTTCGGGATTGCCGTCTCGGGCGCGGTGTGGTACAATCGGAGTAGAACGATTTGGCGGTTTTGTTAGGACTGCAAAGGGAGGCGTTATGAAAGTTGCCGTTGTGACGGGGGCGACCGGCGGGATCGGAGAGCGGATCGCCGCGGGGTTGGTCAAGAAGGGATACGTCGTTTACAGCCTTGCGCGTTCAAGGAAGAACGCGGAGGGCGTCAGATATCGTTTAGTCGATTTGTCCGATTTCGAAGCGGCAGGGGAAGCCGTTCGGCAGATTGCGGAGGAAGCGGGGCGGATCGATCTGTTGGTCAACAATGCGGGGATCGGGATCGGCGGCGCGGTTGAAACGCACACGGACGAAGAAATCGCGCGTCTGATGACCGTCAATTTTACGGCGGCGGTTGCGTTGACCAATCGGGTGATTCCGTATCTCAGACAAACGAAGGGCAGGATCGTCAACATCGGAAGCGTCGCGGGCGAACTGCCCATTCCGTTTCAGACGATGTATTCGGCGAGCAAAAGCGCGATTCATGCTTATTCCGCCGCGTTGGCAGGGGAACTGCACCCCTTCGGAATCAAAGTCAGTTGCGTGATTCCGGGCGATACCCGCACGCCGTTTACGGCAAATCGTCAAATGGCAAAGCACGACGATCTTTATGCCGACCGCGCCGAGCGGTCGATCCGCAGGATGGAGCGGGACGAGCAAAACGGGACTTCGCCCGATCGCGTGGCGGAAGTCGTCGTGCGTTGCGCAACGCAAAAGCGTCCGCCCCTTCGCGTTGCGGTGGGCGCAAAATACAAGCTGTTTCTGATCATCGGCAAGCTGCTGCCGTTTGGGATCGTCGGCGCGATTCTCAACAAACTGTATGCCGAGTAAGCGGAGGAGAGGACTATGAAAAAACGTCGGGTAAAAATCATCGGAGGGATAACGCTTTCGATTTTGCTTGCGGTAGCGGTGCTTTTGTCGGGGTGTGCGGATGATACGCCGCCGACGGATCCCGGCGATGAGTCGGGCGCACCGTCAAGCGATTACGTCTACGATCCGAGAGTCAATCGGGGCAAACTGATCCGTCGTCCCGACGGATATCTGTCGGTCGGGGGAGAGGGGACGCCCCTGATGTTGCGAGGGGTCAATCTCGGCGGATGGCTGATTCAGGAAAACTGGATGTGTCCCATTGAGGGCGCCGACAACGAATGGGCAAACCTCAATACCGTCGAGGTATTGGAAGAGCGCGGTTTTTCCGCAGGGGAGATCGAAGCGCTGTTCGGGATTTACCGCGACAACTGGCTGACCGAAGCCGATCTCGATCGGATTGCGGCGGCGGGGTGCAATGTCGTTCGGGTGCCGTTTTGGTATCGGAATTTTATGAAGAACGAGCAAGGGGATTGGATTGACGACAATCTCGACGCGATTGACGGATTCCGGAGGCTGGACTGGGTGATCGCCGAAGCGAAAGAGCGCGGAATGTACGTGATTTTGGATATGCACGGCGTCCCCGGGGGACAAAGCTTCAATCACAGTTGCGGAACGCTCGGCAGCAACAAAATTTACAGTGACCCGACTTGTCGGCAAGCGATGAAAAAGCTGTGGGTTACGATTGCCGAGCGCTACAAAAACGAAAGCGCGGTCGCGGCATACGACATCATGAACGAGCCGCACAACAACGACGAAGCTTATCGGGAGGATCCTGCCTGGCGCGATATCTGGTCGCCGCAAAGTTGGGAGGAGTACAACGCGGTATACGACGAGATGATCGAGGCGATTCGCGCCGTCGATCCCGTACACGTCATTACGGTGGAAGGAATCTGGCGGATAGGAAACCTGCCCGATCCCGAAAAAGCGGGGTGGAGCAATATGATGTATCAAGTGCATCTTTACGACGATACCACGACGTTCCGCGGGTTGGCGAAGCAGATGTCGCTGTATGCGGGGTTGTACGGCGTGGCGGGATACGTCGGCGAATTCAGCAATCCCGACGGATACGAGATCTGTGAAGCAAACGATCTGCACTGGACGAGCTGGACGTATAAAGGCGGAAAGGGATTTTTCGGCGATTGGTTCTGGTACTACGGCAGTCCCGAGGCGGTGGATCCATATACGGACGATTACGATACGATTGCACGGAAGTGGGGTGCGGCGATCCGTACCGAAACGATGCAAGAAAATTCCGCTCTGATCGAAACGATCAAAGGAATTTGTCTGAAGGCGGACTGACGGAAAAAGGAGAAAGGGCAAAAAGGGGCGGAACCGAAGGGTTTGGCGAAAGAAAAACAAAAAGGAGCGAAACCGCTCCTTTTTGTATTGGCCTTCTGGTGCCGTTAGTCGGGGTCGAACCGACACGAACTTTTGGTTCGAGGGATTTTAAGTCCCTTGCGTCTGCCTATTCCGCCATA